>JAYEGR010000097.1:0-34927 GCA_034659175.1 Thermodesulfobacteriota bacterium
TTTCTCCTTGGTTGTAGTTGTTGTAGAGGCAACTCAACCTTGGAGTAACAAATTGTTGTTCAGATGGCAAAGCCACTGAACTCTGACCTTGCCCTTAGGGCAAGGTTTTCACTGTTAGAAATAAATTCATCGGTGCAGGAAAAAGCAATTTTCCAAGACCTGGCCCTTATGCTTTGCTCATGGGTCGAACGTTACGGTTAAAAGGCTGGCCGACAAAGAAGCGCAACGGATTTGCCGGCCCATCTTCAACCGCTTGTTCGCCCCTCCTTACGTCGGAGAGTATGCCCCTTTGTGCGCGCTCTTCTTTTCGGACATTGTCAGCTTCGTCAACTTAATTACCAACCGAAGGGCCTTGTTTACAGCCTCATCATTTGGAAAAGTCTCCCTGACATCACTGTCCAATAGAACTAAATTGGTGCCTTCATGAAAACGGTCTGCGTATTTGCCTTGGACACCGTTCTTGAGCAGTTCACGAAGATCGTATTCAGAACGAAGATCGTCACTTTTGTCGTCTTTGGATTTCTTGTTCATATGTCTCTCGCTCTGCACGGGTAAGCCGTCGTGCACTTATTATGCGAATTCTCTCATCACGTTCGGTATGAGCAACCATCAGGAGTCTACCCGCAGCCGAGAATCCGAATGTGATGAACCGATCTTCCTCATCGGAATGATCTGGATCAAAGATAGTGATACCCAACGGGTCCCGCAAAACAGTAGTAGCTTCTCGGAAAGCAACGCCGTGCTTCCTCAAGTTCATCTTCGCTTTGGCAGGGTCCCATTCGAATTGTATCATGCCTTACCTCGTTTGTTAACGGTGCGAACGTACTATTCAATAGGCTCGGCTTTTTGCGCTCCGCTGGAACAGATTGTTGTACTCTTTTAATTTTTTAGGGGTCACAGAACTTGGGGCCAGGTCTTGAATTATAAGATTCATCGATGCAGAAAAAAGCGATTTTTCAAGACCTTACCCTGAGTTTCTGAAAAATTATCGCTAAAGTCAATAATTCATAATTCCAAATTCGTCAATCATCATTCTTCACTTATCATGCGTCACTCGTCACTCATCATTCGTCATTCGTCACTCGTCAGGTCTTTTCCTTCGAGAAAACGCACAATCGACTCGGCTGCGGTTTTGGCGCCGGCAACTGCCTTTGCCACGGTCTGCGGACCTGACACTGCATCTCCTGCCGCAAATATCCACGGCACTGCTGTTCGGAGTGTTACAGTATCCACATCATAGGTTCCCCATTTGGTCAATTTTATATCAATTCCCTTGTCGGCTTTGTGATCAATGTTCTGACTGATTGCGGAAATGATCGCGTCCGCCTTGATCATAAAATTCGAGCCGTCAATGGGCACGGGACGGCAACGGCCCGATGCATCGCAGTCACCGAGTTTCATGCGGATGCATTCTATTTGGAAAATCCTGTTCTCCTTTCCATGAATCTTGACCGGGGCCGCCAGGAACTCTATTCTGACCCCCTCCTCTTTAAGATGATGAATCTCAACGGCCGCCGCCGGCATTTCTTTCTCGGTACGGCGATAGAGGATGAACACCTGATCGGAACCTGTCCTGAGCGCTGTTCTGGCAACATCAATCGCCACATTGCCTCCGCCCACCACAACTACATTCGAACCAAGGTTCAGATTTTCCCCGATATTTACCCGGCGAAGGTAATCAACCCCCTGCATAACCCCCTCAAGGTCCTCGCCTTCGATCCCTAGTTTTCTGCTGTTATGGGCGCCGACTCCAATAAATACCGCCTCAAATCCTTCTTGTTTTAACTCGGAAATTGTCTTATCCCTGCCAATGGTCACATTGGTATGAATCTCAACGCCGCAGTTTTTCAGGGCGTCAAATTCGGCTGCAATTATGTCGCGCGGCAGCCGATAGGCCGGAATACCGACTGTCAGCATCCCGCCGAGTACAGGCAGGCTTTCAAAAATGGTACAGGAATAGCCGGCATGCGCAAGATGATAGGCTGTTGTCATGCCTGCGGGACCGGAACCGATTATAGCCACTTTTCTATTCTTCATAACTGCGCATGGGGTCATGATATTCTTATTGTTTGCAACCATCCAGTCAACAAGAAAACGTTCCAGCATCCCGATGGCAACAGGCTCTCCCTTTTTCCCCCTTATGCACGAGCCTTCACACTGAAACTCATGGGGACACACCCTGGAACATACTGCAGGGAGAGATGTCGTCTCCCGATCAACCCAGTATGCCTCCTCGATTTTCCCTTGCCGCAAAAGTTTTATAAATCGTGGAATGTTATTATGAATAGGACATGCATCTATGCATCCCGGCTTTTTGCACTGAAGGCATCGATTTGCCTCCCTTACCGCGGTCTCGTAATCAAACCCGGAAACAACTTCATCAAAATTCTTAATACGGTCAGCCGGGGCCATTTCAACAACCGGCTGACGCGGAATCGCCATCCTCTCTTTGGGCTTCATAATGTTTCTCCCTTGACCCATGTTTCAAAAATCATTCATGAAATAACATGTTACATTCCAATAAATTACGTCCACACAGGGAATAATGTCAAGGAAATTCTGTAACTGCTCGGGTTCAGAGGTTCAGGGGATGCCTCGTAAAAAAATCGCAGAGCGATTAACCTTGAGCCTGAATAGTTGCCGATTATTCTTCTTTTTGTACAAAATTTCTATAGTGTCGGCTTTCTGTTTGTTATAGAATTAATTAGTGGCTGAACAAAATCCTCATAAATTACGTTTTTCCTGTCATTACGAGGAGCATAGCGACAAAGCAATATCTTGGAAAGAACAGGCTTACTTTGTTGTTCGTTCCTAACTCCTCTCAATAACAGCTCGGATCGCAAACACCTTGCCATGTTTATTCTTGGATTACAGGGAAGTCCCCGCGACAAAGGAAATACCGGCATTCTCCTGTCCGCGTTCATGGAAGAGGCCAAAAAACTTGGCGCCATAACGCATACTGTTGACGTGGCCGGGGAAGGCGTGACACCATGTCTTGGCTGCGGGGTCTGTGAAAAAAAAGGGTACTGCCCAATTGATGACAACATGCAGGAAATCTATTTCCTGCTTCGCCGCGCCGACATCATCGTGATGGCAACGCCAATTTATTTCTACGGGCCGACCGCGCAACTCAAGGCCCTTATTGACCGCACCCAGGCCCTGTGGGCGAGGTCATCAATACACAAACTGGCTGATCCGGGAACCAGACAACGAAAGGGTGTTCTCCTGGCTGTCGGGGCCACCAAAGGGAAAAATCTCTTTAACGGCACAATGCTTTCAGCAAGGTATTTCTTTTATGCGGCAGGCGCTGAACCCTCGGGCACCATTACGGTAAGGCAGGTGGATAAGGCGGGAGAAATCAACAACCGCCCCGACTCACTGGATAAAGCGCGAAAACTGGCTGTTGAACTCGTTTCACCGTATCTTGTAAGAAAAAGGGCCCTGTTTATCGACAGGGAAAACATATGCCAGAGCCAGATGGCGGGAGCGTTTGCCAGGCTCAATTATGGTGACGAATTTGAGGTCGAAACAGCCGGAACCAGTCCAGGGTCCAAAATAGACCCTATAATGAAAGAGGTGATGAGGGAAAAAGGAATAGACATGGCATGGCTGCGTCCCAAATCACTTAAAGAGGCGTCGGCCTCATTCGGCCGTCCTGTTGACATGGTAATTTCCATGGGATGCGGTGATCAACGCCCTCAATATCCCGGAGTGGAGTTCGAGGAGTGGGGACTTCCCGACCCATCCGGCAAATCAATCGACTCCATCCGGGAGATCAGGGACTTGATTTTCGAAAAAGTGCGTCAAATGGGGAATGAGTGAGCAAAGCAAGGTTTTGCCCGTTCAAAACATAGGGGCAAAGATACTATATATAGTAGATGACGATGAGTTTTATTGAAAATCGATAAAGCGAAATTCAGCATTTGAAAAATATGATTGCATGACCACTAAAAGTGCAAAAGATGCACTGAAACTTATTGAGGAAAATAAATTTGATCTTCTTGTCTACGATGTCATGATGCCGGAGATATCAGGGATTCAACTGCTTTTTCAAGTAAAGGCGAAGCACCCGGATCCGGCGGTCGTTATGATACAATGAACTGGGGTTAAAATATATGTTTACATCTGATAATGTCGTTCCGCAGGGCCGGTCTTTTACCATTCTCATAATTGAGGATAGTAATTTTCAGGCTAATTTTCTCAAACAGCTGCTGACCAAAACCGCTGAAGGACAATACGAAATTGATTGCGCAGACAGGCTTGATAAGGGCCTTCAGATGATGGCCGACAACCAATATGACCTGCTTATCCTGGACCTAAACTTGCCGGATTCAATGGGAATGGAAACCCTGAAAAAAGTACAGGAACAAAACCAGGACCAGGCAATTGTTCTCAACACGGGTACTGATGATGAAAAGCTTTCCACTGAGGCTTTGCGCCGCGGGGTACAGGACTATCTTATTAAAGGAGAAAACCCGCACAGGATAGTGCGGTCCATCCGGTACGCCCTTGAGAAAGGCAAAGGCAGACCTTTACGGTAAAATTGCCTGTCGGTCATTGAATAAATGGTGCATATTACGCGTTTATTCAGAGCCGAAAAATATAACCAATCACGGGGCGGCAAAAGCCCTTCCGGATCGTAAACCCCTTGCCCTGCAAACGTTCACGAAAAACTTTCAACTCACCAGACCCTACATTAGATCCGACTCCTCCCCCCCCAAAAAAAATTTTAAAATTTCATAAAATTATTCTTGATCTGCCTTAAACCATGCTTATATTTTTATTCAAATGGAACAAACAAATCTCATTTTATAACCAAATACATAAGGAGGGTCTGATCATGACGACACTAATGCCGATACTGAGAGGGAATGGCCTGTTTGGCCTACCAATGAACACAGCCTTTGACAGATTTGTTGAAGAATTTGCAAAAGGGACTCCTTTTATTGAAAAAAGCGAATGGTTACCGAGTATTGATATAACCGAAGATGATAAAGGAGTCTTGCTGAGAGTCGAAGTTCCTGGTATTGAGAAAAAGGACATTGATATTACAGCATCAGGAGGACTGCTCACAATCAAAGGCGAAAAGAAAAAGGATCTTGAAGAAAAAGACGCATGCTCCCACCGCGTCGAGACTCACTACGGATCCTTCCAAAGAACCCTGAGGCTGCCTGACGAAGTAGAATTCGACAAAATCAACGCCTCATACAAGGACGGAGTCTTGAGGATCACGATTCCCAAGGTTGCAAAGGCGGAACCCAAAAAAATTGAAGTAAAGTAAAAAGTAACCGAAAACAAGACTTCAATTTTCTTCAAAAAAGGCGAATCCAAACTACGGGATTCGCCTTTTTTCTTTTTGTGGTTCACCGAAGAAAACTCAGACAAAGGGAAGACCTTTCAGAAATTCAGCAGTTTTCGGGTTGCGGAATATCACAAGGTTGAGGAACCATTTCCTGTTAAATAGTGAGAGTTTGGAGTGGAAAAGGTAATGCCTTAAAAACTCCGGAAAACCAAAAGACCGGACCTCTCTGAAATCCGTCCGGTATTTTAGGAAATGTTTAAAATTCCTTGCCCTGCGCCAAGGACCTAATGATCTTTTTTTAATTGTCATGGCGTCTACATCGATCAGGCCGAATCCCCCGCCCGGAAGGACCAGGATATTACCGAAATGAACGGCCCGGAAATAAATGCCCTTGTTATGGAGTTCGGCCAGAAACCGGGCCACATCCGGCATTATCCCCCTGTTCTTTTCATCTTCTTCAAGATATTCGCGCAGTGTGACTCCGGGCAGCAACGGATAGATCATCACATAACGCCTGGTGGCGGGCATATAATAGATCTCCTTCACATCAACCGTTGGAATCCCCAGTTTCCGGAGTAAGGTCGTATTTCTTTTAAAACGCAGGACATATGGAAAAAAGAGAGCTGAAGAAAACAGTCTCTTTAAAAGAAAGAGCTTGATGAACATCCCATCCGGAGTGAGCAGCACCCTGTCGCCATACTTGTCCTTCCGGATCAATTCAGCGCCACGGGTAAGTGACTCATATTCCTCAAGAGACATTTTTTTCATATACCCGTACCCTTTTTTTTGCCCACCTTTTATATGTGTGCCTTGCAATACGGGCTGTTTTTCTCTTGACCCACTCCCAGTGCAGGCGATCGATCAAATTCATCTTTGTTCGGCCTTTGTATGACAAGAACAGAAAAAACCGTTCTTGTTCCGGAAAAATTTCAAAGGGAAGGGTAAAATTCAATTCTGCAAGGGCCTTTACCGCCCAGCGGAAACGGCTTAAGCGATTCCGGTCAATCCTCTGCATATCAAACAGCGCAATCCGCGGTGTTTTTGATTCAATGTCATGTATCAGGATATGTGTAGCATTAAAATCCCGGTGATTAAATCCATGTTTATGCATCTTCCTTGCGTATGCTGCTATCTCTTTTAGAATATTCCTCCGTTTTTCCCGATTTGCGCCACCCTTTAAAATTTCAGGCTGCTTGCGCACGATATCCTCAAGCGAGACATATGGAAAAAAATCCTCGGTAATGAGAAAAGATTCTACAAAAGAAGAGGTTACATGCCGTTCTCCCATGGCAACCGGTTCCGCAGTCGCCAATCCGGCCTCACGAAAATCACATAGATTTACAAATTCCCTTGCGCCCTCGGAAAGACCAGACCACCCTGCCCTTTCCCTTGCATGTTTTTTAAAATAAAATACTCGAACAGCCGGCCCTTTTTCAGTTTCATTTAATTCATCTTTTGCATGAACTTCAAACCTCACGACCGACCGGTCCTCAATCTCCTTAACAACCTCCCCGATATCGAGTCGCCACAGACTATCAAAGGAATCAAGGCCCTCTGAAGCAAACAGTTCATAATAATCCGAATTAAAACAAACATTGTTCCCTTCACGGATTTCTATCCGGGAGTTGAGTTGATTCATAGCACGTTGACAAGGTTGCTTGGTGGTTCTAACTATTTTCCGGCATCAAGCCGAATATTTACGCGAGAAATATGGTTCCTCAAATCGCAGGTTGGGCTGCGCCCACAAACAGACTACTAGATACTAACACCAAATCCGAATCAATGCCATAGCCGTTGAGATAAGGGCTCGCTCAAAAACAACTTGCTATTGACGGAAAATATCCTGTAAATAATAGATCTAAATATAATCCGTTGATTGCGGTTCAAGGTTCCACGTTCAGGGTTCAGGATTGAATAGGGAAAAATTCCGATCAAATGAACCTTTGAACCGTGCCCCCGGAACCTATGACATTGAGTACCAATTTTAAGGAAACAAATATGAAATCCTCGCTTAAACCAGACCGTGAACTGAAAAACTGGATCAGGGATATCCGTAGACATATTCACCGGCACCCTGAACTGGGATTCCAGGAGTATAATACGTCCATGCATATCAGGCAGAAACTCCGGGAACTTGATATCCCGTTCCATTTCGAGATTGCCGGCACAGGAATAATCGCAACCATGGGGGACAAAGACCCTTCCGCCCCATGCATAGCCCTGCGTGCAGACATGGACGGGCTGCCGATTGAAGAAAAAACAGGCCTCTCATTTTCCTCGCAGAATCCAGGCGTCATGCATGCGTGCGGTCATGACGGTCATGTGGCAATGCTGTTAGGCGCTGCAGCACTTTTAAAAAAGCAATCGATTCCCGGTCGCGTAGTCCTTATATTCCAGCCGGCGGAGGAAGGTGAGGGTGGCGCCAGGACCATGATCAGCCAAGGCGCCCTTAAAGGCGTGGATGCCATATTCGGAGGCCATATTGACCGCCACTTCGAAGTGGGCCGGATTGGAGTGGAACCAGGACTTATCTGCGCGTACACGGATTCATTTCACATAAAAATAAGCGGCAAGGGCGGTCACGCCGCAAAACCACACGAAACCGTTGACATCATTGTGGTTGCAAGTCTCCTTGTGATGAGCATCCAGACCCTTGTTTCAAGAGAGATAAATCCCGCCTTTCCCACTGTTGTGACCGTTGGACGGATAAGGGCGGGTTCCGCCGCCAATGTAATAGCCGAACATGCCGTGCTTGAAGGCACCATACGTGCCACCCATACCAAGGCACGCAAAAAAATCATTGCAGGACTTACACGAATGGTAAAGGCGATGGAAGATCTGTACCACGCCGAGACATACGTTGAATTTACAAAAGGGTATCCTCCTGTTGTAAACGATCCCACAGCCGTTGATATTGCAAGGGATGCCGCTTCAACGGTTGTTAACGATTCAGGTGTAATGGGGCTGCCGTACCCAAGCCTTGGCGGCGAGGACTTCTCGTATTATCTTGAACATGTCCCAGGCTGTTTTGTCCGTTTCGGGGCCATGAAAAAAGGATTTGAAAATGCCCCGGCCCACAGCCCGTTTTTCGACTTTGACGAAAAGGCGCTGCCCGTGGGCGCCTCCTTTCTGGCCAAAGTGGCATTGACGGCGCTTGACAGGATAGATGAGATAAGGGCCGTAAAAAAAAATGTAATCGTTCACAGGGCAAGGGGGTTGCGATCCGGCAGGGCTTTTGCTACCCCGTGATCGGTTACGATAACACAGTGAAATAAAATGAAATTCCCGACTTTTCACCAAAGCGCTCCATATACCATTGGAGTTGAACTGGAATTCCAGATTCTGGACTCTGATAACCTGAACCTTGCATCCAGGGCGCCTGAACTCATTAATGAGATCCCCGAGCAGTTCAAGAAAAAGATCAAGCCTGAATTTTACCAGGCCATGGTGGAGATAAACACGGCAATATGCAATAACATGGCCCAGGTTGAACAGGACCTTACCGAGACCTGCGGATTTCTCGAATCACTTACCGCAAAACTTAACTCTTATTTTTTTTCCGCAAGCCTCCATCCTTTTGCGCGATACATGGACCAAAAATTGTACCCCGACGACCGCTACAGGTCTATAATGGATGACCTGCAGCATGCCGGAAGACGCCTGATCTCACAGGGGCTGCATGTCCACATAGGTCTGCCGGATGCTGAAACCGCGATCAGGGTCTGTGACGATATCCGTCCATTTCTTCCGATCCTTCTGGCCCTGACAACCTCTTCACCGTTTTATCAAGGCGAAGACACAGGCTTTTATTCTTACCGCACCAAGCTGTTTGACACCCTGCCTAGATCAGGCATCCCGGACAGGATCGGAAACTGGTCAAATTTCAAAAACCTTATGTTAATGCTGAAAGATGGGAAAATAATAAACGGAATTCGGGAAATCTGGTGGGACGTACGCCCCCATCCGGACTTTGGCACGATTGAGATAAGACTCTGTGACCTTCCTGCGCGTTTAGATGAAATTCTAGGAATTACAGCCCTGATTCAGGCGCTTGTGGCTGGGCTGGCACAACGCAGGATAAAAGCGCCTGATATGAAAAAAGAAATCATCCTGACCAATAAATGGCAGGCAGCCAGATACGGACTAAAGGGAAAATATGTCGATCCGGCCGCAACCGGACAGGCAGACCTCGGACAGGCCGCGGACGAACTGCTCGAAGCCGTCCGCCTGACGGCAAAAGAGCTTTCCTGTGTAAAATTCCTTGTTGCCGTAAAAGGGATAATTAAAAAAGGGACAAGCGCCCACTGCCAAAAAAGCATGTATGCTGAAAATTACAAATTTAAGGCCATTATCGAAAAATTAAAGGGAGATTTCTGGAAGTGACAAAACAAGGGAAAGCCATTGTTGCCTCAGGACACCCGCTTGTGAGCCGAACGGCCATCGAGATACTGGAACAGGGAGGCAATGCCTTTGACGCAGTCGTGGCAGCAGGATTTACCGGCGCGGTTGTGGAATCCGCGCTTACCAGTCTTGGCGGCGGCGGTTTTCTCATGGCCTGCACCAGTCAGGGCAGAGAAATGCTCTTTGACTTTTTTCCGGATACGCCGGGCAAGGGACGGGCCGGAACTGATCTTACGCCCCATTTTTTCCCGGTTACAGTCCATTTCCCCGGATCAGACCAGGATTTCAACATAGGTCTGGGATCGGTTGCCGTTCCAGGGAATCTGAAAGGATTCATTCACGTGCATCAACGCCTGGGCGCCCTGGCGTTTGAAAAAATCGTGGCGCCTGCTGTGAGTATTGCCCGCCATGGCGTGGAATTGAACCATCACCAGGCCTACTTCCTCAATCTGCTTAAACCTATAATGGTTCTTAACAAAACAGGAAAAAAACTACACGCCCCTGACGGAAAATACATAACCCGTGGAGACCGGGTCTTTTATACTGAACTTGCAGATTATATGGACCAGCTCCCAAAAGACAAGGGAGAAAAATTTTACAAGGGTGATATTGCAGAACAAATTGTCGCTGACATGGAACAGGGACAGGGTCTGCTCACGCTTGAAGATCTGGCCTCATTCGAGGTGATCGAACGTGATCCCCTTGAAATAACATACAGAGGCCTGCGCTATCTTACGAATCCCGGGCCTTCTCTTGGGGGCAAACTCATCTGCGCGGGCCTCAGCCTCCTGGAACAGGAAACCCTCACTAATACGGATTGGGGTTCACCTTGTCACATGACCACGCTTGTATCGATTATGATGGAGATTGAGCGTTGGAAAAACAAACCCGGCGAACCGTGCAAAATCAACAGGAAAACGTTCAGACGCGGAACAACACATATAAGTATTGTTGACAAAGAGGGTAATGTGGCGGCCATGACCACGTCAAACGGAGAAGGATCAGGCTATTACGCACCAGGCACAGGGATCATGCTGAACAACATGATGGGCGAAGACGACCTGCATCCGAACGGCTTTCACAGCAGTCCGCCCGGCATGAGGATATCCTCGATGATGTCGCCTTCCATACTTGTCAAGGACCGGAAGGTAAAACTGGTACTTGGAAGCGGCGGGAGCAAACGCATCCGCACTGCAATGACCCAGGTAATAAGCAATGTGGTGGATTTCGGGATGGATATCAAAGAGGCCGTGAATTCACCCCGGATTCACTGGGACGGCTCCTCAATCCAGATAGAACCCGGCTTTTCTCCGGATACAATTAACAAACTTGCGTCCGGATGGCCTGTTAACGTGTGGAATGATCTGGATATCTACTTTGGCGGAACCCATGCACTGATTCCTGACGACAAAGGAGCTGGAGATCCAAGAAGAGGCGGCAATTCGATGTTTGGATAAATAGCAAGGCGAGCCCATGAAAAATGAAATAGAAACGGTAAATTACTAACTACGTTGAAGTAAAATTACAGGCAAACTGTATTGAATATCGAATGTTGAACAAGGAATATCGAATGATAAAGTACCACACTTCAAAATTCTGCGGTTTCTTGTTCGACATTCGATATTCATCTTGCAGAATAACGTATTGGAATTACGACATAACACACGATTTCCAGAATGTAAATTTCATGCGCTCGCCCTGGGATAAATAGACCCCGGTTTAAAACGGGCCCTTGCCGCAGCAGCTTCCCGGCCCGGCGCAGCCGGCGTGGCCGGGGGATGACCCGCAGCAAGTCGTATCGCCGGGACCCGGCATTCTATTATGCCCCTCTGCTAATCCGGACATGGACGAATGGGCCGAAAGCAGCTTTTTCAGGTTATTACTGCCACAGGACAAACAGATGGGGCTGTCATCAGATAGGGTGACGAGTATCTCACTGGTTTTTCCACAGTCACGGCACAGGTAATCAAAAAGCGGCATAACAGCGCTCCTTATGACTTGTTTGCATAATCATCAAGAGCCTTTTGAAGGCTCTTCGCGGCAAGCTGGATGCATTCGTGCTTCTTGGACGGAAGTCTTTCAAGCAGCCGGAAGATATCGCCGTCATCAATGGTCCGGGCATATTCAATGCTCTTTCCCTTGATCAGGTCAACAACGGCCATGGCTGAAGAAACAGCCCCAGGACAACCAAGCACCTGATATTTTGCATCCACGATTATTCCATCTTCCACTTTAATGGAAATCCCCATGGTATCCCCGCAGGAACCAACCATTTCAGTAATCTGGTCAGCATCAGACAAAATACCCATGTGCGGCTTTGTAAGATAGTAATTGATCGCCTTGTCGGAATACCCGTTAGCCGCGAGAATCTCCCTCTCGCTCGCTGTGCCTGCATGGTCTATAGTTTGCCCTTGGATCATTTTGTATTCCCTGGTAAATTTCGTTCGGAAATGTCTCTCTTTCCGGTATAATAGATCATAACCGTTCCAGCAAATATCACCGGAACCAACTGGTACGGATACGGAAGAAAACTCTCAGGATATACTCAACAAGCCAGGCTGTCAAGGACAAAGCCTGAAGAAATCAATGAAAAAATATCCGCTGAAAATCATTTCCGGAGGACAGACCGGGGCTGACAGGGCTGCTCTTGACGCCGCCATGGATCTGGGGATTGATTATGGAGGATCGTTGCCAAAGGGCCGAAAAGCGGAAGACGGTCAGCTTGATCCGAAATATGAAAAACTCATAGAACTCGAATCAGCCGATTACACCATCCGGACCGAAAAAAACGTGGTCGATTCGGACGGAACACTCATATTCACAAGAGGAACACCCGCCGGCGGAACCGGACTGACTGTAAAATACGCACTAAAACACAGGAAACCATTCCTGATTGTGAATTTTAACAAAGACTCGCCTGACCAGGCTGCCGACAAAATAAGGGCATGGCTTGACAGCGCCGAACCACGCATCCTGAACGTTGCCGGACCACGGGAATCCCTGTCCCCCGGCATGTACTCCAATGTGTTATATGTAATGAAAAAATGTCGACTCTCCGGTATTTCCCGCGGTCGATTTTTATCAGGAGATATTCCAACGGCCGTGTGACTATATCGGGTTAAAAGAATTGGTGGCAGTAAAACCGCTGGTCTGAAAAAAGGCAGAGCCTTTAGGCATGCATTCCCAGGCAGAGCCTGGGAACGAGGGCAAATTCCGCCACGGATAGGCGCGCTACCTGAGTATCTCCATCATCTTGAGAAGGACATCCTGACGCCACTCTTTCTGCTTTTTGATATCCTTTGGAGTCTTAAGGGTGTCAATGAGAACGCGGGCGCTGTATTTATCCCTGGAATCAATCCAGACGCCGACGTGTTCCCCTTTGACTTTCCCTTTACTATTAACGCTTCTGGGATAGACTCCTTCTATGAATACCGCATCTTCCTTCACAATCAGTAAACGTTCATCAGCACCGCATCCTGAGTCTCGCAGGATAGCTCAGGTAAGGGATGGGGACGAAATAAGACTTTATAATTTCTTGATCGGTTTGCCGATTTGTAAATATTCGGCTTGATGCCGGAAAATACGGCGGAAACCTTACAGATTCACTGAGCCGGATTTTTTTCTTCGAGATTATCATGATTAAATATCGACAAAACAGCAAGTCAGAATATGGGGTCAGAGCAGGCGGAATAATCACGATGGTCCCCGGCCAAAGGCCTGTCAAAGATGGACTGCTCGTGATCAGGCAGACACAGGACGGCCCCCGGATCAGCGATGTAGGACCTTTTGCCGGACTGAGAAAGAGTTATAAAATCCCTGTCAAGGACCTCGGTAACACCGCAATCGCCCCTGGATTGATCAACGCCCATACCCACTTGGAACTCTCTCATCTTGCGGGAAAAACGCGATTGGGCCATGGATTCGTGAAATGGCTTCAAAGCCTGGTTCCATTACTTTCCGATCCGCCTGACTTGGAGGCCCTTGATATCACCATCCAAGCCGTGCAGGACAATGGAACGGTCTTTGTGGCGGACATGGCTGGAAAATATTGCTGCATACTTTCAAAACTGCTTGAAGCAAACAGTCTTGAACATTATCTCATGGTACAGCATTTCGGATTTAAAACACCTTTGGGAAACAACGGGTTGCCCCATATGCCGTTTGTGGAAGATTTGCCTGATGATGTCAGGACAAAAAGGCTTTGCTTTTCAGGACATGCCTTTTATTCCACTCATCCGAAAACCCTTAAGAGAGTGAAGGCATGGACTGCTGCAAAAAAATTACCCTTTTCTCTTCATCTGGCCGAGTGCGTTGAGGAAGTGGAATTCTTAGATACCGGACAAGGCGATCTGGCCGACTTTTTTCGGGCCGCAGACATCCTGCCGAATGACTACCGAGCGCCTGGGCGCAGTCCGGTTCAATACGCGGAAAATTTGGGACTTCTTGACAAAACGACCCTGGCTGTACATTGCGTGCATCTTACAGACCAGGACATTACAACGTTGGCCCATAGAAAAACAAATGTGTGTTTGTGCCCCAGGAGCAATGCTCTTATTGGAGTCGGCAGAGGCCGATGGGAGGACCTGCATAATGCAGGAATAAATATCTGCATTGGAACAGACAGTCTGGTATCCAATAATGATCTGAACTTGTGGAATGAGTTAAGCTATTTCAAAAAACGTTACAGAAACAAACTCTCTCAGTACGAACTGCTGGCAATGTTAACCGTGAATCCGGCCTCGGCACTTGGAATCAGCCGAGATTACGGCACACTTGAAAAAGGTAAACGGGCGATGTGGTGCACTGTGCCTGAGGAGTTCCTCTCTAAGGGTTGACATTAACAAGTTCCCACGGCTTGAAAAAATAGAAAATCTCCCTGCCGGCAGAGGTTGCCGAATCGGAACCATGGACCGTATTGGCCTCGACATCATCTCCAAAATCTTTCCGAATGGTCCCTTCGACGGCATCATCCGGGTTTGTCGCACCCATTATCTCACGATTCACGGCAATCGCCCCTTCTCCCTCCAGCACCATAAGCATTACCGGTCCTGAAACCATAAAATTGCAGAGACTATTAAAAAAGGGCCTCTCCTTATGTTCTGCATAGAAACCCTCTGCCTCCGGTACGGTCAGACGGGTCATCTTTGCAGCAGCCACACTCAGGCCCTTGCTTTCAAAACGGCGGATAATTTCTCCGATAATGTTCTTTGACATGGCATTTGGTTTAATTATGGATAAAGTTCTTTCAATCGCCATTTGTTTCTCCTTATGACCTGCAGATATATAATCAAACAAATCGGTTTGTTACTGGTTGAGAATCACTTGTTGCGCACCATCTCTAACAGATAGTCGCGCCATAAGCAAGTGAATTTAAATAACAATCGACAGGAAAAAAGTAGCGACATCGAAAACATATTTCTTGGGCAAGCCGCCATGCATGTAGATATCGTCTTCTATCCTTGTAAGTATTCTTGTCATGATGACTTCGTAGCCCATATTAACGTACCCGTTCGGCGCAATTCCAAAAGTGAGGAAAATGAAATCGCCCTTTTCATCCTTATATGTCTTCAGACGCCAATTAACCTGGCTGATGTTAAAATGAAGCCTTTCTAGAAATTTCAGCGGTATCTGTAATCCCCACAGCAAAAATTTCCTGTCCCTGAATCCATATGCCTCCTCTATGCTCCGTACCAGGCCGAGACCTAAGAGATAGACCCTGTCTCCTTCCGTCTCAGGGGCAAAAGCAGCGGTTAACACATCGTTTGACGACATCTTGGAATAAATGTCACCACCTCTCCTTATTCCCCTTATTCTGTGAAAAATTCGATCGATCTTAATCTCCCGGGCAGCGAGGTCGATTTCATATTTTGGATTTCTTAAATACAATCTTCGCGTAAATTCCTCCATATCTGCCATGTACCGTTCAATATGATGCTCGATTATATAAACATCGGTCCTGGTAAGGACTCCGCGGATAGTGTCGTTCTCGAAAAACATACCGCAGCCGGTCGGAATAATGAGAAAAATAACGCAGACAAGAAATAAATTAAATTTTTTCGGCATAGTCGGATTCATCAGAAGGAAAAATTTATTGCCGTGTGCTGCTTAATAAATGTATAAATTCTATGATTTTTTCCTGCTGATTTTTCATACAAGGAGATATGTTCATCCTTGATGATCTTTTTCATCGAATCTTCGAGCAAAATCCAGTAACCTGCATGGTCGGCATCTAAGGGCTCGCTCAAAAACAACTTCACATTTTCATGCGTTGATCCATCACGCATGGCTGCGTTGCTCGTCGGTTAAATAGCCCTGCTATTCGCCCTCCTCGTACCTTGCCTTGCGAACGCCTCAACACCTGAAAATGTAAATTTATTTTTGGGCGAACCCTAAGGATATAAAGACATTATTACTTATATTTTATGATAGTATAATGATCCTGCAAATTCCAACACAAACAAAAAAATAAAAGGTATTATGCACGAATTAATCAGCAGATCAGAAAAAAAGCGCCTTGCTAAAAATGTGGAACAGCTTGTGCGTGAACTAATAGATCTTTCTCAGAACAACATTTCACTTCTGGAATGCGACTCGTTTCTGCAAAAAGAAATTGCCTTGGCAAAGAGGCTTAAGGGAGGGGCAAGGAAACGTCAAATCAAATTTATTGCCAAGGAATTACGGAATACACCTCACGAACCGCTCCTTCTCTTTCTTCAGGAAAAAAAGGGGTCCAAATTAAAAAAGGACCAGGAATTTCATGATCTGGAACGTCTGAGAGACACAATTATCAACAACGCTCTGGCTGCCTTGAAAATGGCTGAAAAGAAAGGAGTGGAGTTGGGGTCGAATTGGGACAGCCAGGGAATTGACTCAGCGCATTCCAAATTCCCCAATCTGGACAAATCTTCACTCCGTACATCCGCACAACGTTACGCCCGAACACGAAATCCTGCACACAGTCGTGAAATTTTCAGGGCGCTTAAAGCAGCCTCGGAACAAAAACGATTTGCAGAGCAGGCACGGATTAAAGGACAAAATAATCATTATTACCAAGGGGCTTAAGTATGGAGTATCGAAAGGGAACAGTGGGGCGTGTATTCACGGTTAGGTTTGATCATGGCGAAAACTTGCTGAAAGGGCTGAAAAAACTGATTGTCAAAGAAAACATCCGATGCGGCTTGATTCATGTACTGGGCGGAATGCAAGAGGCTGATGTGGTTATCGGCCCAAAGGAGCCGGTCATGCCTCCGGAACCTGTATGGAATGAAATCCGCGACACCAGGGAAGTGTTAGGAATTGGCAGTATCTTTTGGGAAAATGAAGAACCGAAAATCCACCTCCATTCAGCTCTCGGCCATCACGGAGAAACTATTACAGCGTGTGTTCGGAAAAACACCAAAACTTATTTGATACTCGAGGTCTTTATCATTGAGATATCAGGAATAAATGCTGCCAGGCCCTGGTTTGAGGACGGGGGATTTAACCGTCTCACATTTTCGTAAAGGTTCGCCCAAAAATGAACTTAGCGCCCTATGGGCGAGCTATTAGCTGTTGAGCCCGGCAGGGTGCATTCCATGCACCATTGACTGGTCTAAAAAAAGGCAGAGCCTTAAGGCTTGCATTCCCAGGCGGAGCCTGGGAACGAGGGCAAAGGACTCGCCCTGACAACCGATGTTTCAAAATGTCTTTTGTGCATTTCCAGGAAACTCCCAGGTTGCTTTTTTTTACACAAAGCATTTTTTTATTGACAACCACTGGTTATTTCCTTCATTATCAAAATAGCGTAGTAACTAAACAAAAACCGTCACACATTATTGTAATTTTTTTCTTCAGAATAATATAAGGTATGGAAGGAGAGATCTGATGGCTAAGGCTAACTCAATTGCATCTGAAAAAAAAGAAAAAAGCGCCAAGATACTTACCACTGAATTCAGGCTTCAGGCCCCTGGTGCCAAAAAAGTGTGCCTGGCTGGAGACTTTAACGAGTGGGACGAAACAGGGTTCAGGATCCGCAGATATAAAGGCGGCGTGTTTATCAAAAAATTAGCACTTGAATCCGGTCGATACGAATACAAATTCCTGGTTGACGGTGCATGGATAATCGACCCGGAAAATCCCGTGACCCAGCCCAATGAATTCGGTTCCGAGAATTCCGTAATCGTGGTCAATAACAGATAAGACGTTCATCTCAGAGTACTGTTGAGCTGTTGATCCCGGTAGGGTACATTCCAGGCACCATTGACTTTTTTTGCTGACCCGTGATCGGTTACATGCTCCCCTCTCTGAACGGTTACTATTCATCTTCCTTGATCTTGAGGAGTTTTTCGCCTACATCAACCGCCTTGCCCAATTCAACAAAAATTTTCCCGACCTTTCCAGTGACCTCGCTGTTAACAGGCGTCTGCATTTTCATAGCCTCGATGATTACAAGCCTGTCACCGACCGCAATCTCCTGCCCTTCTTCCACGACAATATCACACACATTGCCTGCAAAGGGCGCTCTCATGTCACCAATTCGGGCAAGTTCCTCAATCTCTTCCTTACCCAATTGCCGAACGTTCCCGACTGCCCCTTCAGCGATTTCAGGCTCGAACAGATAAATCCTCTGGTGATGATCCACGTTCATGTAAATGCTGGTTTCACCTTGTTCATTTATCTGTTTCGGGCCGACCTCAATGACATGCTCCTTACCGTTGCAATCCGTAAACTTCAATTTCTCAGCCACCTTGTACCCGCCTCTCCTCAATAATATACTTGGCGGCAGCACATAGACCTTGCCGAATTTTTCCTCGAATTTAAAAAAATCAACCGCGTCATTCGGATGCTGGAAATAGGTAACAAGTTGCTGATCCGTTGGGGCGTGGCCAAGCCGCTTTGTGAGATCCGCCCTTTCCTTTTCAACATCAATATCCTCGATATCCTCTACACCGCCTTCCTCTTCCAGAATTTTCTTCCAGTCCGGGCCAAAGACCTTTTCATAGATCCAGTCCGCGGGCTGATAAAATGGAAACTCTCCATATCTGCCCAGTAGTACGTTCTTAAGGTCACCGGATGGATTGGCGTAACGTTCCCCTTCCAGGACATGGCTTACAGCCGTGGTCCACAGAATCTGAGAACCGGGCGTTACACTCCAGAAATTCCCAAGCTCGATCTGGACCTTGGGTAATTCGTCATGGAGGATTGTGGCCATCTTATCAAGGAATTTCCCCTTGACAGCCTGTTCAAAACTGCTGCCCATTGCGCCGCCGGGCAGCTTGTGGATCTGGACGGTCGGAGCAAAACCCTTGAACTGGGATTCAAAATACTCGTAATACTCGCGCTCACCCCTTAAGACGCCGGAAGTCTCAATCACAGCCTTTTCATCCACGCCCACAGGCTCGACCCCATGGTCCCTAAGAGTATGAATAACGGTCAATATAGGCGGAGGTCCATAGTAACCCGTAAAGGAATGATCGCCTGCATCCACAATGGTCGCGCCGTTCAAAACAGCCGCCGTGATCCTGCCGACATCATTACTGTCAGTATTGTGGCCGTGATAGTGGATGATCATTTCAGGATATTTCTCCTTTATGGCTGCGACCAGCTCGCCTATCCGTTTGGGGGTTCCCAGACCTCCGTGATTCTTGATGCACAGGATAATCTCATCCCCTGTCACATCCAGAATTTCGCCGACCTTTTTCACATAATACGCATCCGTATGTTCAGGTCCCGTGGAAAAACAGATGGAGGGTTCCAGTATCCTGCCCGCATTCTGGACCTCTTCAAACACGGCCTGCATATTGGGTATATAATTCATAAAATCAAACACACGCCACACATCCACATATTTTGCAAACTCACGCACGGTCATCCGGATAACATTCTGCGGATAGGGCCGATAACCAAACAGGTTCACGCCCCTGCATAAAGTCTGAAACAATGTGTTAGGCATCTTTTCCCGCAACAGTTCAAGTTTCAGGAAAGGGTCAACCTGTTTTCGGAGTATATCCACGTGGACTGAAGCGCCTCCGGTGATTTCAAGCGAAAAATATCCTGCCTTTTCTCTAGGTTCGGCTGCCAGCAGATCCGTATGGAACAGGATTCTGTTCTTAAAATCAGACTGGGACAGATCACGGGCCGTATTGGTAATGAAATAACCGTCTGCGCTCCGAAGGGTCTTCAGTACTTCGGCTACACTCATGGCTTGATGAATTATGTTCATATCGCACCTGCAAAAAATGAATTACGAATTACGAATTATAAATTATGAATAGCCGACAATGATGACTTTGAAATGGGAAAGAATTCCCACTTTGTTCGAAATGACAACTAAATGATTTTTTTACGAGATCATAACGAGTAATTCATCATTCATCATTCATCATTCATCATTCATAATTCAAACCGCGTAGGGGTTCATCTGCCTGTAATGGATTTCAGCGATCAGGTTAGCCAGTTTACTGACCTCGGTCGTATCCTCGGTGTATTCCAGAAGGTGAGAATGTGTGTCCATAAATGAGGTGTCAAACTCGCCATTCTGAAAATCCGGCTCATCGATCAACCTGAGATAAAACGGAATAGTGGTCTTGGGGCCTGTAATGACAAAATTTTTGAGGCATCTTCTAAGCCTGTCCACTGTCTCGTTCCATGAATAACCATGAACCGTAAGCTTAACAAGCAGGGAGTCATATACCTTAGGTATCGTATATCCCTGATAAACAAAACCGTCCAGCCTCACTCCATATCCGCCCGGCGAACGATATAATGAGACAGTCTTGCCACCCTCAGGCATGAAATTATTTTGAGGATCTTCAGCGTTTATCCTCATCTCGATTGCGTGGCCCCTGATCTGTACGTCTTCCTGAGTAAAGGAGAGATTTTTTCCCAGAGCAAGCTTTATCTGGGTACGCACAATATCAATGCCCGTAACCATCTCGGTAACCGTGTGTTCTACCTGTACCCTGGTGTTGACTTCCATGAAATAGAAGTTCAATTCCTTATCAACAAGGAATTCCACAGTGCCGGCATTTCTATACCCGGATGCCCTGGCTGCTGTTACCGCAGTCTCACAGATCTTGTTTACCAACCCCTGATCCGGGAGCATTGAGGGTGCGATTTCAACAAGTTTCTGTTTTCGCCGCTGAATTGAGCAGTCCCGTGTGCCAAGATGGATAACGTTTCCTTCCTTGTCCGCAATGATCTGCACTTCAACGTGCTTTGCATTGATTACGACCTTTTCGAGAAAAATATTATCATTGTTGAACGCGGCCTTGGCTTCGGCCCGCGCAACCGGGATCTCTTTTTTCAACTGTTCCTCGTTTTCAATCTCACGGATCCCGCGGCCGCCTCCGCCGCCGGTGGCCTTGAGCATGACCGGATAACCATATTCAGCGCCAAATGCAATTGCCCGGGTCTCGCCTTCATCTCCCGGTGACAGGTTTGGAGTACCTGGAATCATAGGGATGCCGGCGTCGCCCATGATCTTCTTGGCAACAACCTTATCTCCAAGTTTCCTGATCACATCCGAAGAGGGACCTATAAATATAATTCCCGCTTCCTCACACGCGAGTGCAAAATTATGGTTTTCCGCGAGAAATCCATATCCCGGATGGATGGCTGCAGCCCCGGACTTTTTGGCGGCATTGATCACCTTGTCAATGTCCAGGTAATCGGACCTGGGACCGTCACCAAGCCAGATGGCCTCGTCGGCAACCCGGACATGCCGTGCATTGTTGTCCGGTGTCTCGAAAATCGCCACGGCCGAATGACCGAGTTCCTGAATAGCCCGAATAACTCGAAGGGCAATTTCACCGCGGTTTGCGACCAATATTTTCGTTTTCAAAACATACCTCACATATCATGATATCTTTACAAATTAAAAAATACTCTGCCGGCTATATTCCCCGTTTAATTAAAAAAAAGCACCGGAAAAAAAGAAAGAAAAAAATAGCCTAGCACAAAATCCCCTGGCAGGCAAGAAGATTGTAATTTGAAAGATTTCAACGAACCCGCCGTTGCGCCTTGGCCCGCCTTGATGTTCCAGATGTAAAAATCCTGAGGAATCTGTTTGAAACACTTAAACTCAGAATAGCAAAAAAGGTTTCCCAAACTTACACTCTGGTATATAATGGCGCTTTTTTTTTGCGCCTTAGAAATAATTTTCCTGCTTTTACGGCAGAAAACTCTCTACTTTAAATAGTAAGCGTTTACCAGCATGGAAAACATACGCAATTTCTGCATTATCGCCCATATCGACCACGGTAAATCCACACTTGCCGATCGTTTTATTCAGCATTGCAACATGGTGACTGACCGTGATTTCAAAAACCAGATCCTTGATACCATGGATATTGAACGGGAACGCGGAATCACCATCAAAAGCCAGACTGTCTGCCTGCCGTACAAAGCAAAGGACGGCAAGGAATATACCCTGAACATGGTGGATACACCGGGCCATGTTGATTTCAGTTACGAGGTCTCACGCGCTCTTGCATCCTGCGAAGGCGCCCTTCTCCTGATTGACGCATCCCAGGGAGTTGAGGCACAGACCCTTGCCAACCTCTATCTTGCAATGGAGCACGACCTTGAAGTCATCCCGGTTATCAATAAAATCGACCTGCCGTCCGCAGACCCGGACACAATAGCGCTCCAGATAGAAGAGGACTTAGGCCTGGACAGCGAACACATACAGTTTTGTTCCGCAAAAAAAGGTACTAATATAGACCTTATACTGGAATCGGTTGTCAATCTCCTGCCCGCTCCAAAGGGTGATCCTGACCGCCCCCTTGAAGCCCTGATTTTTGATGCCGGCTATGATCCGTTCCGTGGCACGATCATTTCCTGCAGAATATTTCAGGGAAGAATTAAACAGGGAGACATCATTCAATTCATGTCAAACGGCTCCACGTACAAGGTCGAGGAAATAGGCCTGTACCAGATCACGCGTAACCCGCAGAAGGAACTATCCGCGGGCCAGGTAGGCTACATAATTGCCGGAGTAAAGACTGTAAGCGATACCAGTACCGGTGACACAATCACTTTAAAAAACCGTCCATGTGCAACCCCCCTGCCTGGTTTCCAAGAGGTACGACCCGTTGTCTTTTCATCCCTTTACCCCATTTCAACGGATGATTACGAGGCCCTTACATCTGCAATGGAAAAACTCAAACTAAATGATGCCGCCTTAACCTTTCAAAAGGATTCCTCTACAGCATTAGGGTTTGGTTTCCGGTGCGGTTTTTTAGGACTCCTTCATTTAGAAGTGGTGCAGGAACGGCTGGAAAGGGAATTCGACATCTCGCTGATTCTGACCGTTCCATCGGTAAACTACCATTTCTATCTGCAGGACCAAACCATGGTGGAGGTGGATAATCCAGCCTATTACCCTGATCCTTCCAATATTGAACATACGGAAGAACCATTCATCAAGGCGACTATTCTCATGCCGGAACAGTACATGGGTGTTGTAATGACGCTTTGCATGGAAAGAAGGGGTGAGAACACGAGCTACCACTACCCTATGCCTGGCCGGATTGAATTCATTTGCGAACTACCGCTTGCAGAGGTTATTTACGATTTCTATGACAGGCTGAAATCAATCACGCAAGGTTATGGTTCCTTTGATTACGAACTGCTTGACTATCGCCCCAGCGATCTTGCAAAACTGGACATCCTTGTAAACCATGAAAAAGTGGATGCCCTGTCCCAGCT
The DNA here is from genome assembly GCA_034659175.1 of Thermodesulfobacteriota bacterium. Taxonomy (GTDB): domain Bacteria; phylum Desulfobacterota; class Desulfobulbia; order Desulfobulbales; family DAOVYS01; genus DAOVYS01. The sequence continues at coordinate 23,393 of JAYEGR010000097.1, forward strand.
TGTACACAGTTCAAAAGCGCGGGAAAGGGGGATGCAAGCCTGCGAACGGCTGAAAGATGAAATCCCCCGCCAGATGTTTAAAATCGCGATCCAGGCAGCGACCGGAAGCACGATCATCGCCAGGACAAACATCTCGGCGCTCCGAAAAGACGTTACAGCCAAATGTTACGGCGGAGATATCTCAAGAAAACGGAAACTCCTTGAAAAGCAGAAGGCGGGCAAGAAACGAATGAAGACCGTCGGCAACGTCGACATACCCCAAAGCGCCTTTCTGGCTGTACTCAAATCAGATACCTGAACTTTTAGTCTGTAATTATATTGTTTTTTCGTAAATATTCGGCTTGATGCCGGAAAATAGCTAAAACTACCAAACTGTAAATATTCGGCAACGCTTGCAATCGCCCTAATCAAGGCGAATACAAGATTCGCTCCTGCATTGTGCTGAACTGGCCAGAAAAATCCGCGCCAAAATAGGCCGTTCCGGCCAAATCCATAGCCCCCAAAAATCAATATGATTTCAAAAATATCCTCACCTTTTTCTTAGCCATATCCCTCTATTTTTTTATCTAATCATCTTCTAACTGTTTACTAACAAAAATCTAACAAAAGAAAAGTATTGTTGCACTTCACTTTTACAAAAAGTAAACAAACTAACCTGATTGGTATGGGAGAAAAAGTCGTGCAGCTTTTGCAAAACAACAAACTTCTTGAAATTGAAGACCTGCCCCTGGATGAAGAGATAAGCAAAGAGGACAGCAACCGTTTTTTTGCTGTTGTTTCCACCGATCTAACCAAGGAACAGGAAAAACAGATCACGGATGTGGAAACCGTCTACCCGCGGCAACGCTCCCTTCTGGCGGTACACTGGCATCCCGAATTTGTCCCCATGGGTCTCATCCGCAAGCGCATTGAAACCACTTTCCCCAAAAGAACAAGCGAACTTATCATCCCCACCCAGCATAACATGCTCACCGAATATGATGACTATGCCGGCGTGGAGGTGGACTGCTATTCCCAGGAGTTTCAGCGCAAGGTTCAGCTTCTGCTTCATTTTGAAAAGGAACGGGTGGCCGATGCCCAGGTGTTAAAAGATATCCTGGCCCACACCTTCAAGTATCGCTCTTCGCAACTTTTCAAATTTATCAATGCCATTGTCAAACCGGACGAACAAATAGTAAACACAGCGGCCGGAGAGACCGGCGCAACTGCCGGTATAGTGCGCTTTGTCACCCACCATGTGACAAAAATCGAAAATCTCCTTAACCGCCACTATGATGAAATTTTGCCGATGAGCATTAAGAACAAGCTGCTCCGCAACTATTTTAGCGCCCTGGGTTCCGAGGTTGACAAGACCGTAATCAACCGGGCGCAAACCTTTCTTCAGGCTGTCAAGAATCTGGTAAAAAGGGATTTCCCACTCAAATTTTTCTATCGCACCTCGGAAATTATTGAAGAGGCCCGCTCATTGGGGGGGGGCATTGTTATCCCGCATCCTGAACAATTCTGGCCCGTTCTCTTGGCAGATTATGACGTGGACGGTTACGAAGTATGGAACCCACAGTCCCTGGAATACACCAGGTTCCTCATCAAAACCATGGTGAGGCAAAACAGGCAGCAGCATTTTTCACGCTCCCTCATAGTTTTCATGGGCGACGACACGCACATGGGGGAAAAAACCAGGCCCATCGCCGAGCAGGATGAAAAAAAAGCGGCCCGGGAAATCGGTGTTCAGCCGCCCTGGGATGACATGGATACCCGTAAGTTACTCATCAAGGCCGGCATGGACCGTAGCCAGGTGATCAGCGAATACAAGGCCCGCCTGGCGGGATAACACTTATTTTTAGTACCTTAGAAAATATTTTCGTGAAGGTACTTATACCCCCCAAGGGGGTACTGAAAATAGTCCGGAACCTTTAAAAATTTCCAGTTTATCTGGTTAGGAGAAGAGCCATGTCTCATGACAAGTTTTCTTATGACTCCATCCAGGATATAGAGTCGGTCAAACGGTATTTCAACTCCCTTCTCGAGTCTATGGAAAATCGCAGGATCGTTCTCAAGTCGGAAAACAACAAGATTGTTCTTAAAATAGATGAGCTGTTCCATTTTACTGTTCGTGCCAGTAAAAAGGGACGTGAGAACAAGCTGTCAATCAAAATGAGCTGGACAAACAAAGGCGATGAGACGGACAAAGACACCAAGACGATGACCATCGGAAGCTAGGCAGACCATGATCAACTTTACCGGCATTAAAGAAAATTTTAACTTTCTCATCACCGAAGTTATTGGTCAGGCAAATGCCACAGTTACATATCTCAACACTTTTGAACAACATCTTTTTGATAAGATTGTTTCCCGCGATGATTACATCGACAACCTGAAATCAACCATTGAAAATGATTGTTTTTCAGCCATGAACTGCTCCGGGGAGACGGACCAGACGGCCATTAACCTGATACGCTCCACCCATATCATAACCGTCAACCTGGAACGGATTGCCGATTTCAGCGTCAACATCACCCGTCAAGTCGAGTTCCTCATTGACCGTTCCCTGTGGCTGAGCTTTGATTTTATGAAGATGTGCGACATTATTTCGGCAGGCCTGAGGCAGATTGCCCCGGCCACCCTTAATAAAAATCTTGGCGACGCCCTGCGCATCTGTAAATCGGAATTTGATCTCGACCGGTTGTACAAGGAGCATTTTGACCGCATTATGGTTAAACTTCACCAAGGGAAAAATATTGAAACCTTTATCACTATTCTTTTTATTTTCAGATACCTGGAAAGAATCGGCGACTCCCTTCTAAATATCGGCGAAGCCATTCTTTTTGTCATTGTGGGTGAGAAAATAAAAATCAAACAGTTTGAGGCGCTGCAACAAACCCTGACCAAATCCCAACTGAATCTGCCGTTTGATAAGCTTCATTTTCGTTCCTTCTGGGGAACCCGTTCCGGCTGCAATATATCAAAGGTCGGATCTGCCAGGCTGGACGGCACCAAGAAAGGACAGGATTCGATCTTCAAAACCGGCAATTCGGCAAAGATAAAAAAGGAAAAAGAGAGTATCGAAAAATGGGGCCGAATCATGCCCGGCCTGGTGCCGCGCATTCTTTCCTTTCATGAGGATAATGAGGATAATGCCTCCCTGCTCATCGAGTTCATGGGCGGGCAGACCCTGGATAAAATCATTCTGATGGAGGACAGGGAGACGCTGGAAAACGCCATTTTCCATCTAAAGCAAATTCTCCTGCAAATCTGGCAAAAAACAAAAAAGCAGGGCGCCTCTGAGGCAAACTATATGAAGCAGCTCCTCGCCCGGCTTGACGCCATCAGCAGAGTGCATCCGGAGTATATTCGTCATCAAAAACAGCTTGGCAGTGTAACCATTGAATCCACCACCGAGCTGGTCAAAAAATGTCGTATTGTGGAACGGTTGCTGCCGGCCCCTTTTTCCGTGTTTATTCACGGTGATTTCAACGCAAATAACATCCTTTTTGACAATGAGACCAAACAGATCCATTTTATTGATCTCTACCGTTCCAGGCACACGGGTCTTCTCCAGGATATATCGGTTATGCTTATTTCGAATTTTCGCATGCCGGTGTTTGATTCCCACATCAGACAGAGGATTCATTATGTTATTGGCTCGATCCTCTCCTTTACCCGTGAATTTTGTGAAAAAGAGGGAGACACCACCTTTGACGCCAGACTGACCCTGGCCTTGGCACGTTCCTTTCTCACCTCCATCCGGTTTGAATTAAACACTACCTTTGCCAGGGATATGAGCCTGCGGGCCAATTTTTTAATGAAAAAAATTATCTGTTTTCACGAGGAAAAACGCCCATGGAGGGAGTTCCGTCTGCCTGATGCAACACTCTATTATTGACATGATTACCGACAAGGAAAGGAAAAGATGAAAATCGCGGTAGTTGGAACCTCGTGTGGCTGGTCATCGGAAAGGCTTGCCGACGCCGTTGAAGCGGCGACCGGATACAGACTTTTGGTGGATATGGCTAAGATACGCCTTTCCCTGCCGGACGGCAGGATCTTTTATGAGAATAACGAACTCAACGCTCTTGACGGCATGCTGATTAAAAAAATCGGTTCTCCCTATGTTCCCGAGTTATTGGACCGCCTGGAAACCCTTCGCTACCTGAGCGAGAAGGGCATGCCTATATTTTCAAAACCGGAAAGAATTCTCCGGGTTCTCGACCGCCTTGCCTGTACTGTTACCTTGCAGACCAGCGGCATTCCCATGCCGCCGACCACCATCACCGAAGACATTGATGCGGCCCTCACCGCGGTGGCGGAATACGGCGAGGCGATTTTCAAGCCTCTCTATTCCACCAAGGCGCGGGGTATGCGCGTTATTAAGGATAATGGCGGAGCAAGGCAGGAGATTGAGGCGTATCGCCGGAAAAACGTCACCATGTATATCCAGAAAAAAATCGACCTGGGCAGGCATGATCTGGGTATTGTCTTCCTTGGTGGAGACTATTTGATCACCTACGCCCGCTGCAAGTCTTCCAATGCCTGGAACACCACCACGGCTTCCGGCGGCAGGTACGCCGCTTATAAACCGTCTGCTGATATAATTGACCTGGCGTACAAGGCACAGTCGCTTTTCGGACTTGATTTTACCTGCGTTGATGTTGCCCTGACGTCTGCCGGCCCGTTTGTTTTCGAGGTTTCCGCCTTTGGCGGTTTCCGCGGCATCCTGGAAGCCGGAAACATTGACGCGGCTAAAGCCTACACCGAGTATGCCGTGGGGAGGATTTCTCAATGAAATTTTATATTCAGGATCTCCATCAACTTTCTTCGGATATGCTCCAGGGGGACATCCTTGGGCATCATGTTTATTTGCGCTTTGAACATTGCCGAATCAGCGTGCATTGCAGCCACAAGGAACTGACGGACAACCTTATTCACTATTTTTCCCCCTTTCTCGCCGATGCAAGCCAGGAGCCGGATATAACCATCCAGGCCATTACATGTGAACCTCCGGAGTTTGACAGCACACTTCAGGTGAAAACACCGGATCCGGGCAAAACAAAAATCAAGGAAGAGTGGCTTGACCTTGCTCCACATGGCCGCCTTGTACGTAAACGGCTCACCGGTATGGCCTTTGTTTTCGGCGGTGATGTCAATTTGGCCGCGGGTCCTTGTCTTGCAAATACAAATCAGGTCATCAATTTCATCAACAGCCGTTTTATTGCCTGGAAATTAAACCAGGGTTGCCTCCTTGGTCACGCCGCTGGAGTGGTGTACAAGGGAAAAGGCATGGCCATGGCCGGATTTTCCGGCATGGGCAAATCAACTCTGGCCTTGCATCTCATGAGCCGGGGCGCTACCTTTATCTCCAACGACCGGCTCATGGTTGATCCGAAAGAAGAGATTCCCTCCATGTACGGTGTGGCCAAGCTGCCCCGCATTAACCCGGGCACGGCGCTGAACAATCCGGACCTTGCACCCGTGCTGTCGTCTGAGGACAAGGCCCGTTTTAAAAACATGCCGGTTGATGAGCTGTGGGAAGTTGAACATAAATACGACGTCTTTATTGATGAATGCTTTGGCAAGAACATGTTTGTCCTCAATGCTCCCATGCATTTTCTAATTTTACTGAACTGGCGGCGCGGCACCGGTCCAATGGTTACCCGTTCAGTAGATCCGGTCATGCGGCAGGAGCTGATACCGGCCTTTATGAAATCAACCGGCCTCTTCTATATCCCGGGGGCGGGAATGGTGAAGGATCAACCCATGGAAAAATACATTGAAACCCTGTCACGCTGCCGGGTAATTGAGTTTACCAATGGTCTGGATTTTGCCGAAGCTGCTGATGTCTGCATGTCGCTTTTTTATCCGGACCGGCATATTTGAAAATTTATAATCGTTCACAGCCGCCCAATCCGGAGTCTGCGGAGTCTATGAACGTTACATACTGAGGAGTCTGCCAAACAGGAGACCATCTCTGAACAGTTAATAAAATTTTCAGGTAAAAAAATATGGCTGAGCAAAAATTTAATTACGAAAACGAAGAAGAAGTGACCACGGTTCGGGACCACTTCGTTGCTATCCTTGCAGGGCTTGATAACAACCGTCTTGTCTTCAAGACCTCCAAAGAAGAGCTTACCTTACACCCTGACAGTCCCCTGAAAATCAAAATCAAGGCCAGAAAAAAGGGAAAGGAGTGCAAATTAACCGTGCAACTGGCTTGGAAGGAACTTGACAAAAAAGGTGATGATGGTATGATTTCGATCTCTTCTTAACGGCTTGCTCAAAAATAAATTAACCAAAATTCCATCTCATCTTCAGGCTATCTTCGGTCGGCTCTCAATCACAAAATCCTCAACGTAGCCCTGCTACGCCTGCGGTTTCGGAGTCTTCGCTTACCTGTTCAATCAAGCCGACCGAATCTAACCTAAAAGCTGAGCGTAATTTTGGTCAATTTATTCCCTCTCTGTTCTTAAGAGAATGAAAGCAGACCGCCTCAGTTGTTCAGGTGGAGGATGGAACAAAAAACAATCTCAATTTTTATAAGACGGAAAGAACTCCTGCCGAACAGCGTCAAGCTGATGCGATACGCCAAGGCGCCGGAACTCGGACCAAGGCTCCTTTTTTTCAGTGGCGGCACAGCGCTGCGTCACCTGAGTTCCATCCTGACAAAGTACACCTATAACTCCATCCACCTTATAACACCATTTGATTCAGGCGGCAGTTCCGCCACCCTGCGCCGGGCTTTCAATATGCTTGCCATTGGCGATATACGCAACCGGCTCATGGCCCTGGCTGACCAGACCCTGCAGGGCAATCCTTGTATCTTTCGTCTCTTTGCCCATCGCTTCAGCAAGGATAAAAGTCCGGCAAACCTGATCAGCAACCTTGAAAAAATGATCGCGGGCAAACACTGCCTTGTCGTTAATATCCCTGACCCGATGCGCAAAATTATCCGCCATCATCTCTTGAGGTTTCGGGAATTAATGCCCGCGGATTTTGACTTGCGCGGCGCAAGCATCGGTAATCTCATCCTCACGGCCGGATTTCTCGAAAACCGGCGTCACCCGGACCAGGTTATTTATATTTTTTCAAAACTGGTTGAAGTACGCGGGATAGTGCGTCCCGTGATTAACGAAAACTATCATCTGGCCGTGGAACTTGAAGATGGCCGCATTGTTGAAGGTCAGCACCTGATCACCGGCAAGGAGGTTGAGCCGCTTGCCGTCCCGGTGAAACGATTGTTTCTCGTTGACAGGGAAAAAAACGGCAGGGAAATAACGGTCGGTATTCGCAACAAGTTAAAAGAGCTTATTTTGCGCGCCGAGCTTATCTGCTACCCCATGGGCAGCTTTTATACCAGCCTTATGGCCACCTTGCTGCCCGAAGGGGTCGGTACTGCCATCAGTCAGAACAGTTGTCCCAAGGTGTTTATCCCCTCAACGGGTTATGACCCGGAAAGTATAGGAATGACGGTAACGGATCAGGTGTTGGCTCTATTAGCCACCCTGCGGAACAACGCGCCTGACATTGAAGTAAGTAAGCTTCTGAATTTTATAATTATTGACAGCAAACGCGGTATGTATAACGTCAAGCCAAACAAAAAAGAACTCGCTGCGATGGGTATTGAAATAATTGATATGCCCCTTGTCAGCAAGGAAAGCGAACCATTGATTGATTCAACGCTGTTGCTGGATATTTTATTGTCTCTGGCCTGATAAGCCGAATTAAAATTTTAAATTTAAAAGGAGAAAATCATGGAAAAACAAAAAATAAGCACAAAAAAAAGCATGGCAATTTCTGAAGTAACGGACCTTCTGCGCGATTTTGCCGATGGTCTTGACAACGGCAAGCTCATCCTGGAACGGGACGGCAATATCCTTGAACTCTCCATTCCTGCCGATGTTGACGCCAAGGTAATCGGCCAGCGCAAGGAGGGGAAAGAGAAATTCAGCTTGTCGCTGTCCTGGAAACAGGCGGATGACAGGACGTCCATCCAGATCAACCCGGAGGGTATAAGCGATGACAATGTTGAGAAAGAAGCCGATGAAGAATAGCAGACCGACAACTTAGTCGTTTAGGAGAAAAAAAGGCGAGGCGGTGTTGGCACAATTACTACAGATGTCAACATCGCCTACCTCGCGTCACGTCAACATCGAATCCTTCTGTGGGACCTTGATCCTTGTACTACAATGCTTGTGCAGCAAGGCCTGGGATGATAACCAATTCTTTAAGTTTAAGTCCCATAGAGATAACCTGCCGTCCAAACCTGGAAAGATAATATTTGTATGTATGGACGATTTTTTTGATCAGCCCATGGATATGAAGTCGTTTAAGAAGTCGAGATATTTGACCAGAGTTTTTGTTATCCAAAAATTGTCGGATATTTTTTATTTTGCTGATTATAACGGATTTGGGGGAGCAAACTAAAAAGTCGCGAAATCAACATGTTAAAATGGCAGCAACTGGAGCATCAATAGTATGTCATTGGACCGTAGCTATCATAACTCCTTGATTTTCCGTATTCGACTTTAATATTGCAGGTAATACTCAACTTCTCTCCCCCAAATCCGTTATAATCAGCATAAAATGTAATTATTTTGATTGGTTAGTGTTTGCGAAGCTTCGTTCAACGTTTGAGATCACTTGCCCGCCTTGGGTTCACCGTTAAATCTGAAAAAAGCTAACACGTTGAACCCACACTAAAAATTAGACACGAGAAGCGGGTCAAGTGCATTGATTTGTTAGCCGATTTGGATTTGATTGACTTAACACCCGTGGATCTCTTTATGAGCATTTTTCAAATAGACATACAACTCATGCAGCAAAGTATATCCCTCGCTTTTTTTGTCAGGATATTCTTTTTCATCATCAAGAGTCAACCACAGCACATCAATGATACAATCCAAATCCCAACTGTATAATGAAATTGGCCTCGTGCCTTTATATTTTTCAATTTTACGGTCTAACCCAAAAGCCTCGCACATTTGCCATGTGTGTTTCTGTAGTTCAATTAATTGCCTCCCAGATATTTTGACTTTTACGGGTATATCATTTTTTCCTGGTTTCATCTGCTTTCTTCTTCTCGACCAGTTTTACTGGCTTACTCATTAAATGGCATTAAAAGGGGTCAGCATTAAAAGGAGCATTAAAAGGGGTCAGAGTAAGATTAAGCCATTAATTCAAGGTTTTTAATTTTACTCTGACCCCTTTTACACTGCTTTTACATTGTGCTCCTCGTTTCAGCAGATTCTGTTTTTCAAAAATATTCCGTTTCTCTTCTCTGGTAGTTCCCCCTCTTTTTCTATATTTTTAATTTCGCTTCTATCTTACTCTTTTTGACACGCCAAGAAGTCTATTGTTTTGACCGCACCGGGTAGGTCAGGAGCCTTACGGCTCCTTTCCCCCTAAGAACCGTGATTAATTTGAGCAGAAATTCTCTTTTGTGACATCTGAAAGTATTTGGGGTCAGAGTAACATTAAACTTTCACTTTTCGCCAACCAGAAGGCCGGCCCCTCTTTTTTGCTCTTAGCCGTCTGCCGGTTAGCGTCTCTATCTCTTCTTTAAATCGATCATTACCAATCGCCATACCTTTATTGGTATTTGTCCTTATTTCTTCCAACAATTCATTATCGACGTGATGAACGAACAAGGCGCGATAATTTTCCCGGCACTCTAATGGCTCTACGCCCAGGGCAAGATATTCCGGGTGCGGCGTACACAGATCAGAAACCTTGCCGAGTGCATTGATCTGATAACTCGACCAACGATATTCGCCCGGATCCGTCACCATCTCTGCTCTAACCGGATTAAGTTCTATATACCTGTAAACCTCCAACAGATAACGCTCTGCCTGAACCAGGCAGGATTTGTAACGTCCTTCCCAAAGTGTCCCGCTTCTTTGATATTCAAAATTAAAATATCGTACATAACGTCGCCCCAATGCCTGCATCATGCGACTTACCGCACCCTCCTGTTGGGGAGTACACAATAAATGCACATGATTTGTCATCATCACCCAAGCATGAATATCCACCCCGTACTTTTTTGCATACTCTTTAAGCCAAGCAACGTAGGCTCCGTGATCATCATCTGAAACAAAGCATGCTTGACGATTGTTGCCTCGCTGTATTACGTGAACCGGTATTTTTTTTGGTGAAATTCTAAGGAGTCGAGCCATTATTTTTTGGATTGGATAGGGATGTTTTTACCTGATAAATAACTTAGGCTTTTCTTAATCATAGTGCAATATTTAATTTTACTCTGACCCCAAATACTCACCAAATACTCAAAGAACCTTTTCCTTGGTAGGATCAAGAAAATTTATAAAAAACTGAATGAAATAATCAAGATTTGCCAAATATTTTCTGAAGCTGGCGAAAAACCAAAGCTGAATATGATCCTTATGGGGCATTACGTTTGCCGCTAAATAGAGGTCTCACCCATTAGCGTATGCAAGGGTAAGGTGAGCTTCACTCTGTTTTTTAGGATGGATGATAATATCAACATCTTGATCTAATGCACGTAAAAAAGAGAATAGCCGTTCCATTGAAAAGCCATCAAGCCTTCCATTTCTAAGAGCAGATATTTTAGGCTGACTAACTCCGAGAATAATCCCGGCCTCTTTCTGTGTTAATTCCCGCTGATCAATGATATCGTAAATCATTGAAGCTATCTTAGCTTTGGTTAATCGTTCTTCTGGGATGGCTAAGCCCAAATCTTTAAAAATGTTCCCTGAACCTTTTTTGAATTCTATTTCAGTTTGCATTATTTTACCTCCTTGGCAAGGATACGTGCCTCTTTCAGTCTTTTCCGAATGATTTCCATATCAGGTTTAGGTATTTTAATGCCCTTGTGGGATTTTTTTTTGAAAGTGTGGAGCACATAGATACAATCGTCAAGCTTTATCGCGTATACAGCCCTATAGGTGTCTGTTTTGTAGGAACTTGTAATTTCTAAAACACCGCTAAATCCCTTGAGAGGCTTTGCTTTGTGGTGCTTTTTTCCTTCTTGCGCTCTATAAATAGCATATCCAATTTCATCTTTGATTGGTTCTGGAAATTTCTTTAACTCATTGCGAGAAGAACCTATCCAAACAATATTTTTGAGTTCTTTGCGGCCCATATTTAAATGTATTGGAAAAACAAAGTTTCCGAGATATTGGGGTTGGTTTTATCTTCGGCCACTTAGAGTTGCGTGTTGAGTAGTGAGTGGTGAGTGGTGAGTGGTGAGGAAAACCAGATTGTATTTTTGTTCTCAATACTCAACACTCATATCCTGAGACGGCCGAAATTAAAACCAATCCCGGATATTAATAATTGATCTCAATTGGGACGCCCTTGCCTGAAGGGCATTATGTACAATAATCCCATATTTGGGATAACGATACAAGGTATAATCCAAAAATAGTATATTTTTATTCTGATTATAACGGATTTGGGGGAGGAAGCGTTATTTACTAAATTATTTACTAGACTATCCGTGAGTTCTGTGGAAATAGTTGGGTTAGGACAATTCAACTATTAATTCCAAAACTCGCGAGATTA
>JAYEGR010000098.1:0-2922 GCA_034659175.1 Thermodesulfobacteriota bacterium
TTGGCGCACCCCGCTGACATAAGCTGAAAGCGAGGTGACACGGATTTACTGGACAAAGCAATTTTTAAAAATTTGGGTTGCGGGTATCACCCGCCTTAGGATAATCTGAAATTGTACTTTAGTCTAGTGCAATGATTTCCTGTTGTTTCAACTAGTTACATCTTTCAATTAAAATGAGAAGCATTTCAGAGTTCTTAAAATTCATTTTGGAGCATGATTTCAGCGCCAACAATGCATAAAATCAGGGCCAAAATTTTTGTCAAAAATAGATGAAGAAGGCAAACCGTAACAATCCGGGAATACTCCCCAATTAAACTGAACCAGTGCCACCCTGCCCGGTTCCTGAACGAATTAAAACCATACATCAACAAGATGTTTGGTCGCCGCTTCCTGGCCTTTTCCATGCCGAACGGACATGTTTATTTGCAAGTCAAGATATTGGAAGAAGTAGCACGAAAGCAGGCGGAGAGGGCTGGTTGTATGGAAATCGCTACCATGGCCCAGAGGGATACAACAATGCGGCGGGTACTGTTCACCATTGTCCACCATCTACGCACAGAGCATGGGGTTATCGCCCGTAGTCTGATCAAGGATACCTTTTTCGGCGGATATTTCACGGTGGCCAGAAAGATCGGCAAAACCATCAAGGGATATTACACCCCGTTCCATGCCGAGGCCTTCGGATCCATTGCCGAGATGGAAGAAGTCAAGCCAAAGATGCTGCGCGATATCCTGAAGATCAGTCCATATCTTGACAACAATGAATCGCAGGATACGTGATGGTCAAAGAATGGGAAAGCAGAGGACAAAACGATACTAACGCCCAGATTATCACCACGGATAACGGTAGGATTTATAAGCCCGCGAATCTGCTGAATGCTATCTCCGAAATTCAGCAATTCTATGTTATCGAAAGCAAAGGACAGAACATTCCGGCTGAATTCCTTACTCTGGATCGTACCCTGGACTTTTTTAAGATCGGCATAAAAAGTGGCTTTCACGAAGGCTTTGCCTTGGTACTACTTTTTCCGGTCTTCCATTTTTATCTCTTCCCCTTTGTCTTCCATAAACTTGATTTCTTCAGCCATATAATTTTCGGCAGCATTCCTTATCTGGTTCTGATCATCAATACCGCGATGTGCTGTTATATCAGCCGCTACTATGTTGGCAACATCACCAGAAAGGCGATCAACTCTTTGCTCATGGGACGAGCCATGTCCCTGCTGCTCAAGGCCTTTCTGCTTTATGTGGTGTATCTGGCGCTGTATCGGCTCAGCACACCTGAAAACATCTGGAAGCTGTCCATGCATTTTGGGTCCAGGGCTGAAAAAATATATTACGGATTCTTTGAGATTAAACCACACGTGATGCCGGTGGCCACGAAAAGTTCCATACTCATGCTGGTAGCAGCAATTTCCCCATACGGCTCGGTTTATTTCCTGGACCTCTGGCACCGGTACCGGATCAAGAGGAACGCGAAGATCATTTCCGCATAACAATAAAGGGAGAGAAAATGACGGAAAAAAAAGACACAAAACCATCCTGGCAGGAGATCCAGGAAAAGAAGATCAACATGGTCAAGGAGCGAGGCTCGCGGGTCTTGAAAATCAACTCACCGCTGGGATCTACGCTCTTTAACATCCTAAGGCAATTCGATATGGCCTATACCCATTTCAAGGCCAGACTTGGTGAAATGGATGGTATTTCGCACGAGGAAGGAGAAGCCCTGATGGCGGAAGGAAGGGAAATTGTCATGGCCTTTTCCGATTATACAGCCAGACTGAGCAAAAGAATACGGTTTCGCTATTATACGCCCCGCGAAATCAGCGAATTTATGAAAACAGTTCAAGACGCTGATGCTGAATAACCTTGCAAGATTTTAGAGGTTTTGCTATTTGAGCAAGGAAACAGCTTTTATAAAAAAATATCCCAACCCAGATAAACTGGATTTTTTTAAAGGTACTGGATAAGTGCCTTAAAACATGTGGCACCGCAGGTATCACATATAACTCGTTGTTTTTCTGACACAAAAACAAGAAAATTACGTCTAAGGCACTAAAAATTCAAACAGGAGAAATTATGAATAAAGGTGATCTGGCAGGAAAAATGGCACAAGATTGTAATATAAGTAAAGCTGCCACCGAGCAGGCATTGAACAGCGTTATAGATGCCATTTTGGAAGCTGTGTCAGCGAGAGACAAGGTGACCCTGATCGGTTTTGGGACATTCTCTGTTGCCGAGCGGGCCGCTCGTGAGGGGCGCAATCCCCAGACCGGAAAGGCCATCAAAATCCCGGCTAAGAAGATTGTCAAGTTCAAGGCCGGCAGTAAATTGGCTGATGCGGTGAAATAGAAGACCTTACAGTCCAAGACCGGCGATACGATCGACCGCCTTTAATTTATGGTCATCGATAAGATGGGTGTAGCGCATGGTCATAGAAATGGTCTTGTGACCCAAAATATCAGCCACTGTCCGTAGATCGACACCGTTCATAATCATATAACTGGCTGCGGTGTGCCTCAAGTCATGCATGTGAAAGTCGTCAATATTGGCCCTTTTGACCGCCGCCTCGAAACTTTCCCGGAAATATTGATTGGGCCGGAGCCGGTGGGTCATTTTTGGGTCTTGGGGCAAAAAAACAAAATTGCTGCAATCATAGTCGCTGGTCGGGACAAGATTGGCAAGGGTTTCGATTGCCGGCACAGTTAAAGGTACCCTGCGCGGATCAGTTTTTGTCTCTTGCAAGTCAATAATTCTCCCATCAAAGTCAACTTGTCTCCAGGTCAGAGCCGCCCCCTAGCGTGAGTTTACGACTTAGCGACATGGACATGGCATAACGTATTGATACAAAAGGAATTATGGCGTGCTTGGTGTACCCCCTAACTCGTCAGATAATCTTCCATGTCGAACAATTTGAATACC
>JAYEGR010000099.1:0-34294 GCA_034659175.1 Thermodesulfobacteriota bacterium
AACCCTGTCAAAAAAAACAAGAAATTTTTTGGCGCACCCCGCTGACATAAGCTGAAAGCGAGGTGACACGGATTTACTGGACAAAGCAATTTTTAAAAATTTGGGTTGCGGGTATCACCCGCCTTATATATATGACCGGGATATTGAAGCGGAAACGCAGTTGGCCGGCGGTTTCAATGCCGTCCATTTCATTTTTCAGGACTATATCCATTAATACCAGATCAGGACGATCATCCTCAGCCTTTTTTATTGCCTCTTCACCGGAAGAGGCAATGGAGGAGACATGATATCCTAAATTCTGCAGGCTTTTTTGGATGTCTTTGGCAATAATACCTTCATCTTCAACAACCAGTATCCGCGTTTCCGTCATGCTCATATCGTCCCTTTTTAGTAACTCGATCGCATAGGAATTTTCATTTTTTTATTATTATTTTAACAGAAAGTTCTCATGTCATTCCCGCGAAGGTGCAATACAAAAAAGTGACACCGGTAAAATAATATAAATATTGCGCTAATCAGTCTCAACATTAGGGGCACCGTGCCGTGAACGTGCTCGTGCTCGTGAACGTACACGAAATTAATAGTATACATTATGTTTAGACCACGAAAAATTAAACGTGTACGTTCACGAGCACGTTCACGTTGAACATAACACTGCGAACAAGCCAAACATTAACTTGTTACTTTTTTGTATTGCACCCTTCCCGCGAAGGCGGGAATCCATTTTTCGTAACACATTGGAACTATTCTGAATCAATGTAGCGTATATTAAAATCTAAATCAATAATGTCAATCCCTGTTCGTGTCTTTACCCGAAAATTTTTTCATACAGCCGCCAGTAGAATTCATGTGTTTTTGTCCAGCCGGTTCGGGCAAAATTTTCAATGGAGTCGAGTGAGGAATAAAGGGCGGGGACCACTGCCAGGGTCAGGCCCGTGGCCAGCATGAGTCCGAAGATCACGGCCATTGCCATGGAGCGCCAGTACTGGCTTGATTCGCTCATCCAAGATATCTCCATAACGTGAAAGTCATATGAGATACCTGTAACCATGGGGATCAGGCCCAGGGTTGTTGTAATTGCGGTCAGGAGAACAGGACGCAGCCTTGTGCAGCCTGCTGCCACCACGGCGTCCCGGCAAGTCATCCCTCGATCCCGGAGCTGGTTGACGTAATCGATGAGCACGATTCCGTTATTTACTACCACTCCGGCGAGTGAGATGATTCCAACGCCGGTCATAATAATCCCGAAGCTCATGTTGAATATGGCAAGACCCAGGAAGGCGCCGCCAAGGGAAAGTATTACAGCAGTCATGATTATGAGCGGCCGGCCGATGGAATTAAACTGGGTGATCAGGACAAGAGAGACCAGAAAAATTGCAATA
Organism: Thermodesulfobacteriota bacterium; assembly: GCA_034659175.1. GTDB lineage: Bacteria > Desulfobacterota > Desulfobulbia > Desulfobulbales > DAOVYS01 > DAOVYS01. The sequence continues at coordinate 1,383 of JAYEGR010000099.1, forward strand.
ATGAAGGCCTTTTTCAGAAAATCCTCCGACTTTTTCTGATGCTCCTGCTCCCCTGTGAGTTGAACCCTGTAGCCCGGCGGAAGATCCATTGTTTTAAGATATTCTTCAATCCGGACTCTCACCACGGCGGCCGGGATTTTTCCCTCATCCACATTGGCTTTAACCGTGATCACACGCTCATTATTGATTCGGATGATGCTGCCCAGGCTGCCCGTGTATTCAAAATCGGCCAGTGTTGAAAGCGGAATCAGCCGCCCATCGGGACTTGCAATAAGAAGATTTTTGAGTGTGTTTGTGTTGCTTCTGTTTTCAGGCGGAAGCTGCACTGTAATGTCATAATCTTCATCTTCCTCACGGTATGTTGAGACCTCTACTCCGTTATAGGCGTTTTTCAATGCCTTGCCTACACCGGCGGAGGAGAGTCCTGAAAGGGCGGCCTTTTGTCGGTCTATCTTGAGCCTGATCGTTGGCGAACCTTGCTCAAAATCATCCTGGATATCATAAATTCCCGGGATTTGGGCCCCTTTTTCCTTGATCGCCTGGGCCAGCCGGTTGAGAACAAAAAAGTCTTCACCGGATATCTCAATATTTACCGGCGGCCCGGTAGGCGGGCCTGCATCTGCCTCCTTGATGGTAATTTTTGCGCCTGCAATCCGTGCGATCCTCTCATGAATTTTTTCCAAGGTTTTTTTAGAAGGGTGTGGTCTGTCGTTAAAATCAATGAACTGCACTCCGACATGGCTGGGCGTATTGCCGCCGAATATGGCCGAGGCGCCTTCTGAAACCGATACTGCCGTGGAATAAACGTTTTCAATATTGTCAAGATCGCTGACACTCAAGTACTCTATTCCGTCCTTTGTCCGGTGCTCTTTAAAACAGAGTGATTTTTCGTATTTTTTGATGTCAATGTAGCCGTTGTCTTGGCCTGTGGCCGCATCACGGTCGCAGACAGCCATTTCAACCTGTTTGGCGATTCTGTCGCAGAGCGCAAGGTCGGCCCCTTCAGGCATATCCATATTGACATACATAAAGGGAGGGTCCAGGTCGGGAAAAAATTCCACCGGCCTTTCAAGGCCCACTCTCAAAATCCAGGCTTCAAAAACGAGTATGATCAGACAGAAGGATATAAAAAGCATTGCGAATCTATGAGTTAATACCATTTCCAGAAATCGTTTGTAACTCTTTAGAATAACGCCTTTTACCTCAATCGGTCTTTCGCACATCTCCTCTACGGACTTGCCATGTTTTTCATTTCCGGATTGAAAATCCCTTTTCCCCTCTTTGAGCAGAAGAGACGCAAGGGCCGGATTGATAATCATTGCGACAAACAGGCTTGATGAAAGGGTTATGATCAGTGTGATCGGGAGATATTTCATAAACTCACCCATAATGCCGGGCCAGAATATCATGGGGAAAAAGGCCGCCAGAGTGGTTACGGTTGAACCGATTACAGGATAAGCCACCTCGCTCGTGGCACGCATTGCAGCCTGAACGCGGTCCACTCCCTGGGAAGTAAAACGGTAGATGTTCTCGATAATTACGATTGCATTGTCAACGAGCATGCCCAGGGCAAGGGTCAGGCTGAAAAGCACGACCATGTTAAGGGTTATTCCCATGACATGGAGCACAATAAAGCTCAGGAACATGGAAAAGGGGATGGCAAGGCTCACAAGAACCGCATTCCGGAGCCCCAGCGCCAGGAACAGTACCATAACAACCAGGACAAGGCCTGTCATGAGGTTGTTTTCCAGGTCAGCCACCATGAGCCGGATTTCCTCGGCCTTGTCCATCACCTTGGTGATTTTCGTTCCCTTTGGCCATGTCGGCTCAAGTCGGTCAAGGAGTGTGTCGATCTGATCCGTGATCTTGATGATGTTTTCCCCGGCCCTTTTTTTGACCGAGATGTTTACGGCATTCCTGCCGTCTATCCTGGATCGGCTGGTTTCCTCCTTGAATCCGTCCGAAACAAGGGCTACATCGGACAGGAAGATGGGATGGCCGTTCCGAGAGCCTACAAGCAAATGAAAAAAGTCATCCGGGGTTTTCAATTCCCCTGGAGTGCGCAGCTTGAAGCGGCCGTCCCCCATGCGCATGGCCCCGCCGGAGACGTTTTTGTTTTCCTGACGGAGCCTGTCTTCGACTTCCTGGGGAGAGAGTCCGAAATAGGCGAGTTTTTCAGGCATGAATTCCACCCTGATTTCCCGTTCACGGCCGCCGGTCACTTCAACTTCCAGGATGCCCGTTATGGTCTCGATCTCGTCTGCCAGGTTGTCTGCAATGTGCTTAAGCCTGGCATGGTCCACGGTTCCGCTTAATGAAAAAACCACGATCGGCATTTCCGAAAAATTAACCTCATAGACCACCGGGTCATCTTCCAGGTCCAAAGGAAGGTCTGAGTTTGCCTCGTCCACCTTGTCCTTTACCTTCTGAAGGGCATAGTCAATGTCGGTTTCAGTGGTAAATTCAATGCTTATGGAACTCGATCCTTCCGAGGAAACGGATTTGATCTCTTTTACGTTCTCAAGGCCTGTCAATTTTTTTTCAATCGGGATTGTGACCGAGGTTTCGATATCGGGCGGGGAGACGCCCCGGTAGGTGGTGGAGATAAAGGCATACGGAATCGTTATGTCGGGTTCGTTTTCCCTGGGCAGTTCAAAGTAAGAAAAAAGACCGGCAATTATGATTATTATGGCCAGAACAACCACGCCGGTACGTTTTTTTATGGCGGTGTCGCTGACAATCAATTGGTGACATCCGCGGGGTCTGTCACGTTTCGCACTACTCTCACGGACTGGTACTCTTCAACATTTCTGTGTCCAACGATAATGACCCGGTCACCCCGGTTCAGTCCGGACAGAATCTGAATCTTCCATCCTTCCATTATGCCGGTTGTCACAGGCCGTTTTTGGGCAGTCTCATTTTCGACCACATAGGCGAATTTGTCGTTGTCTTGCGTGATTACGCTGAAGAGCGGGACCCCGTAGGTGTTGTCAAAGACCTTTTTGACAACCCGGGTGCGGGCAAACATTCCCGGCAGGATGTCGCCGGATGGATTCGGGATTGCGAGCCTTAAGGTATAGACCATGGCCAGGGATGCGGGTTTGCTGGAAAGAAATATTTTTTTGCCTGTGATTTCACGGTCTCCCAGGGCGGCAAGGATTACCTGGCACTGGTCCACATATCTAACAGCCGGCACATCCTGCTCAGGGATTGCAACCTCAACCTTAAGTCTGTCGATTTTAAGGATTTCCGCAACCGGGTCTGCGTAGTCCAGCAGTTCGCCTTCTATTGCAGGAAGCGAATTTACAACGCCGGCCATGGGCGCACTGATTGTGCACCGTTTGAGTTTCAGTTTTGCGTCATCAAGTGATGCATTCAGCTCTTTAAGGGTAGCCAGGGCCTCGTCGATCCGGGCCTGTGTAACGGCAGCCTGACCGCTTAAATTTTTTAACCGATTGTAATTGATTTCAGCAAGTTCCTGCCCGGCCTCAATGGAGCGGACCCTGATTTCGTAATCACTCTTGTCAATCTCAATAAGGACCTCTCCCTTTGTAACCGTATCTCCTTCTTTCACTCGGACGGCAGTGATTCGACCCGGCGATTCGCAGCTTACCGTCAGGTCGTCCCATGGCTGGATCATGGAAGGCAGGTCAATGAGATCCACCATTCTCACGGGAACCATGGTCTGGGTCACAACATTTACCGGCAAAGGCGGTGCCTGCCGGGCAGCGGCCTTTTCCGCGGCAAGCCTTTCCGCCTTGTGCTTGATTGACACATATCCGGATACGACAAGGGCTGTGGCCAGAATACATAAAAATAATGACGGCAGATAACCCCATACAGCCCGCGAGAATTTATTATGTTTTTCAGGGGTTGAATTCATGAGTAAAGATGGAGGGCTGAGTATGTCAAAGGAATCAGAGCGTAATCGTTCACAGGCGCCCCATATGTGCGTTAGCAGGCCGGTGAACTATAAGTTAAACCTATGTGAGCCGGACTGATAGCGTGCAGATGGGGTGCCTGTGAACGATTACATCAGAGTAGGGCGACTATGCGGTCCCAGATCAGGTTTGCGGTCTCTTCCTTGGACATCAGTGGCAGCTTTTCCAGTTCACCTCTCCTGTCGAGCAGGGTCATGAGGCTGTTGTCTGATCCAAAACCGGAATCTTTTCTTGTGATATCGTTTATCGCAATAATGTCTAAATTTTTTTCTTCGAGTTTCCTCTTGCCTTCTTTTTCAAAGTCTTTGCTTTCCGCTGCAAATCCCACCAGAAACGGGGCGCCGGAGCCCTTTTTCTTTTTTCGTTTACCCAGCTCTTTCAAGATATCACGGTTTTCCTTTAAGGTAAATTTCGTGTCGCCTGTTGCCTTTTTTATCTTATGAGCGGATATCTCGGCAGGCCGGAAGTCCGAAACAGCAGCAGACATTACGATAATGGAGGAATGTTCGTGAAAATTCAAGACAGCCTTATACATTTCTTCTGCCGTGTTTACCTTGATGTGCTTTACCCGAGATGGCGCGGGAATGGATGTAGGACCGCTCACAAGTGTGACTGATGCCCCGCGGCGCCTGGCGGTTGTTGCAAGGGCATACCCCATTTTTCCTGTGGAGTAATTGCTTAAAAAGCGTACCGGATCCAGCGGTTCACGGGTAGGGCCGGCTGAAATAAGCGCTGACCGGCCCTTTAAGTCCTGTTTTGAAAAGGAGGCAAGAATCGCTTCTCGAATAACATTCCAATCCGGAAGGCGGCCGGGGCCTTGCTCCTCACATGCCAGTTCCCCATTATCCGGGCTTACTACATTATATCCAAAGTTTTTAATCCGTTTCAGGTTGTCCTGAGTGGCCTGATGAAGAAACATACTGCTGTTCATGGCAGGGCAGACCACGATCCCGGCGCGCGAAGCAAGAATTATTGCAGAAAGCAGATCCTCGGCAAAGCCATGGGCCATCCGGGCGATGGTCCGGGCCGTGGCAGGGGCAACCAGTATGAGATCGGATTTTTTTGCAAGGGAGATATGAGGGATGTGGTCAGGCGATTCCACATCAAACATATCCACATATACCCGGTTACCGGAAAGTGCGGCAAATGTCAGAGGGGTCACGAACTTTGTGCCTGCCATGGTCATTACGACAGTAACATGGGCCCCGTCACGCCGGAGTCCCCTGATAATTTCAGCTGTTTTGTATGCAGCAATGCTGCCTGTAACACCGACAAGAATATTTTTGTCTTTTAGCAAAGGATTCGGCATCCTTCTATTTTTTGCTTAGGTCTTGGGTTATGTAAATGTATACTTCCGTATTAAAGCTGCTTTCGTTGCTTTTGATCATGCACGTATGGTTGGGTTTAATAAATGCAAGGAAAACACTTTCATAATCTATGGAACCGACCATTTCCCAGCCGTCCTTTTTCATGCTGCTTATAAAAAAGTCAGTGAGGGAGCTTATTTCCACCCGTCCTTTGAAACACAAAATTCCGCCTGCAAAAGATGCGGTCTTGATGGACATGCTGTTTTTCCGGTCCAATTTTAGTTCACCTGGAATCTGTATGTCATAAAAATTGGGCGGATAAAATGGTTGAACGCCCGTGTTTTCTTCCATCCGAGAGGACGTTGCGGAAAATTCTTTGTCGGAATCGGTGTTAAAATAGGCGCAGCCTCCTGACAACAGCATGACAGCAGTTAATACAAGCAGATTAATAAGGATCAAACTTTTTTGTTGAATAAATAATTTCATGCCATATCCTCCGGTGATATTTGTTGAAGTCTCAAAATTTGAGTCCGATGGGTTATAGAAATGCCGATACGTTTGATTAGTTGCCAATGTTCAGTTGTCAGTATTTTTAACTTCCTGTTTTTGTGCTGACAACGGATAACCGACAAATGATAACTGTAAAAATAATTTATTTTTTGGGCGAACCTTTATAAAGTGGACAGAATGAGTTCATCGATCTCTTTTCTTTTTGACTGCTGATTCCTGTGAATGGGATGTCCGATGGCGAGTACGGCCATTAGATCATATTCATTTCCAAGAGAGAGAATTTCGTTCACTTTGTCCTTGTTTTTTAAAATCTGGCCCAGCCAGACAGCGCCAAGCTCCATGGCCTCAACGGCAAGAAGCATGTTCTGAATACAGGCGCCTGCCGCCTGATGGTCTTTGACTTCATCGTACATGGCGCCCTTGTCAAGAAATACGGCTATTACGGCAGGCGCCGCATTGATAATATGAGAATAATGAGTCTCTCCGGCGAGTTGTTCCCGGACAGCCGGATCACGAACAATTACGAATCTCCAGGGCTGATTGTTCAGGCCTGACGGAGCCCAGGCCCCGGCGCGAACAATTTCCCCGAGCTGTTCCGGAGTAACCTCATCATTCGTGTATTCGCGAATAGAGCGGCGGTTATAAATAGCTTTAATAATAGGCGACGTCATGTTGTTTGTAACCTGTATGGCGTGTTATTGTATTTATTCATCTCTTTAGCTGGTCAAGAATATCCCGATCAGCAGGTATTTGTCAACTGTTTGCTGGCATGCATGAAAAGACCGGGTGCAATACAAAAAAGTGACACCAGTAAGATATGGAATGCACACTGTGGGATCAACAGCGCAACAGCTTAACAGCTCAACATTTTCAGGAAGGTAATTTTGTCCAAAAAAAAGAAGAAAAGAAAAATACCACTGCCTCTTTTGCCGGAGGGCGTAACCGTTGTTGATACGCACTGCCATCTCGACATGGAACCCCTTGCGCAGGAGTGCGGCAGTGTGATTGAAAGGGCTGTTGTCAGCGGGGTAACCCGCATGATAACGATCGGCATTGATTTCGAGAGTTCAAAAAAGGCGGTCGATCTGGCCGCGGCATATGAGGGAGTTTATGCCGCAGTAGGCGTGCACCCCCATAATGTAAGGGATGTGACGGACAATCATTACAGGGAACTGATTAAACTTGCCGGCCGAACAGAGGTTGTTGCCTGGGGTGAAATCGGAATGGATCTGTTTAAACAATACGAGCCTCCTAAACTTCAGAAAGAGCATTTTCTGCGGCAGATTAAGATTGCAAAAGATGTTGCTCTCCCGCTGATTATCCATGATCGGGAGGCCCATTCGGATGTTCTAGCCGGCCTGCTGGAATATGCACCGTTTCCTGCCGGTGGTGTGATGCACTGTTTTTCCGGTGACGCGGAGTTGGCAGCCAGGGTCATCGATCTGGGGTTTTATGTTTCGATCCCCGGAGTTGTGACGTTTAACAAGGCGGAATTATTGCAGGATGCAGTAAGGCAGGTTCCCCTGTCCCGCCTCCTCCTGGAGACGGATGCACCATTTCTGGCACCGTCGCCGAAAAGGGGAAAATCCAACGAACCGGCGTTTGTCCTTTATACGGCTCAAAAGGTGGCGGAGCTTAAAGGGGTCACACTTGAGGAGGTTGCCAGAAAGACCACTCTGAATGCAAAGGCCCTTTTTGGGTTTACCAGCCTTAATTTCGCACTTTAAGGCCGAGAAAAAATTTACTATCGGCAATACAATCACCTTTCCAGCACTTGAAAAAAAACTTGCCGTTATACAAAAAAAATATTCGATTTCTCTTGCTGACTTCATCACACAAGGTAAGTTGCGATCGCTAAATGAGCCGGAAATCGAATATAAAGACGTTTAGCTCAACTTTTCGTTCCATTGGGTTTCAAACCCCTTAACAACCTTTCATATAATCTTCTCAAGATTAATAATCTCAACACCTTTTTTCTTGTAAACCTCGAAATGACCATCAGTGGTATAAATCCGATGGGAACCTTCCCTGATAAATCCAGCTAAGATGATTGAGTCAACGGCTGGCATTCCAAGACCATGGCTCATTCGAGCCGCTGTATACATTGTCTCTTTCTCATTGAGCCAAAATATCTTACACACACCGGAAATTGCCTCCTGCAGGGTGGCGTTTCCTTTCTGTGAGATTTTGCCTTTCAAGGCCAACCGTTCGAGTTCAAAAAGGGTTAACGCGGAACAAACAGCTTCCTCATCTCCTTCAATCAATTCCTTCCAGGCTTGAATAGCCATCTCCTGACCTTCCAAGATTTTAACAAAGAATCCGGTATCAAGACCTATCATCAAGTCGTCCCACCTCTAATTCGTGGCTAGCGTCCGGAGCTACATGACCTTTGCCGGCCAGGGTAAGTAATTTTTCGCCCATCTTCTTTTTTCTGCTTTGAGTAAGATAAAACTCCAGTGCTTTAGTTATAAGGCCCGATACCGAAATATTCTCGTTCCCTGCAAAATTTTTAGCATCTACACCAAGAGGATCTGGTACGTTAGCTGTGATTCTCATAACTCACCTTTTTATTATGTGTTACTGTTATGCGCTTAACAACATAATACAGCACATCCTCAAGGGAGTCAAGGGACAATGGACAATGGACACTGATGGTCAAGGTACTGTTTCCCGCCTGGTCAATACGGGTGCAATACTCTGAGTTTAAAAGTGGGCTTTTCGCCGACCTCGTTAATCGTAAATCCTAAGGGATGGGGAAGTTATTTGTTTCCACATCCCTGAAATCGTTGCACCAAGTTTTTTTGGGGTTGATTATGCCCCAACGTTAAGATACGGCCATGGTTTGCCGAAGCTGGGACAGTTGCAAGTCGGAAAGGCTTTGAAATTGAACTCCACACCTTCTGAACGATTGATTGTCAGCATCAACCGGCCGGTCGTATACAACCATTCCGGTCAGATTGTCAATATGGTCGTGAGCATCGATTATATCAATATTGCAGATGGTTTCATTCAGCCGGGGCTGCCAGCCGACATAGGAAATACCCAAGCCTCCCATGCTGACGTCAACCACGTTTGAAAGAATGGGATTATTCTGTGACTCTGTTGGAAACAGCATCGCCAGTGCATCTGTTTTGATGCTTGTACGTTCATGTTGCCGTCGTTCCATGGTCGTCATATTGTTCTCCCCGTTTCAAGTTGAAGGTAACTTTTGTGATTTTGTCGCCATCCCTGACTTAACCAGCAACATAATGACCCTTATGATTCCTTTATTCCCGTTCCTTTCCAACTAATGCGCTGATCAAGATGTGATACCAAAATATGCAAAAAGGCATTTTTATACGACCTGGAATAAGGGTCTGGAAAAAAATAACTTGGGTAATTCCGATCCGAAATGTGTTGCAGATTTAGTCGGTTTGATATTCACGAAACCGCAAGCGTAGCAGGGCTACGGTGAGGATTTCGGGAATATCAAACCGACTAAAGGTGTGATACAGTTCGGAAACGGAAAAGCCAAGTTATTTCTTTCCAGACCCTAAGTCTATCACACCTGATTGTATAATCTCAACTCCATTGTCCCCGATTTGACTTTAGTCAATCAAAAACTAACAAAAAAATAAAGCCAAAGGCAACCCCTTTTTGTTTTTATTGATCTTGCAAATAAAAAATGTTAACAGGTTTCAAATGTTTATTTAACGTTCTGAATATCAAGGGAAAAACCATAGGTATTTGTATGAAAGCTGCCTACATTGCGGCTGCCGGCGCCATTATTGCCGCCTTGATCGCGGGTCTATTCACTCTCATCCCGGAAGATTCACCAACTGTAAATCAGATTGTTTCTGGAAATGGTACAGCCTCCATTCATACAGGCAAAGGAGATATCCATATCGGCATCACCCCTGAACAATACGAGTCAGGACTTAAGCGGCGTGAACAGGAAGTAATCCAGCAGTTTAAGATGTCCCACGATGACGAACGCCACCTGCTTGAGATTGAAAAACAGGCAATCCAAAAGCATCTGCTTGATCTAAATCAGAGTTATCAAGACCATATCAAAGATTTACGAAAACGGATTGCCGAAATGGAATCCCTCCGCGGCCAGGTTCCTGATAATGTCCTACGCCAGGCAAGAAACGCCCTGGCAAACGGCAACACCCGGGAAGCTGATATTCTCTTTCAGCAGATAGAAGAGCAGGCCCGAGGTGCAATCAGCGCAGCAGCCGAGGCGGCCTACCAGAGAGGTAAAATTGCCGAAGCTGAAATTCATTACCAGCAGGCCTTTGATCATTTCAAAAGATCCGCCCGACTTGTTCCGGACAGTAGCCTTTACCTTAACGAAGCTGGATTGTTGGCAGATACGCTTGGCCAATACAGGAAGGCGGTGGAATATTATGAACATGCCTTGGCAAGCGATCTCAAAACCTATGGTGAAGATCATCCCAATGTGGCCACTTATCGCAATAACCTGGGATCGGCATGGAAAGCCCTTGGCAAGTATGAAAAGGCCATCAAATAGATTGAACAGGCCTTGGCAAGCGGTCTCAAAACCTATGGAGAAGATCATCCCAAGGTGGCCATTCGTCGCAATAACCTGAGAAATGCAAGGAAAGCCCTTGACCAGTATTAAAACGAATAATGAAACAAACGAATTAGGGGGCGCCTCCAAAAGGGGGTCAGGTTGCCTGTTACCCTTTGTTCAATTCGCTACTCAACCAGAAAGGACAAGTCTTTGTTTACAAGGAGGGGGCGGGCCGGACTTGAAAATTTGACATCCTCCGACATAGCGAGTCAACATATCTATATCAAGGCTTCACTCACCAATCAAAAGTTGGGTGCGTTTTACGCACCATTTCAATTTCAGCAAATTCCCATGTCATCGACTAAAGCCAACCAGTCGCCCCCACGAATTTCGTCAATAGTGCATGGAAGCACCCTGCTGGGCTGATCGCCTGTCAATCTCCAGATGCTCCCCAGCTCTTCTATGGTTGCACCCTGCGGTTTGCTGATCAGATCTACTGCCCTGATCGGTCAGCCCATTATTTTTCTTTGATGGTGTGATAATAACTTTTCGATTTTGTGTTAAAATTTAAATTTCAGCCTTAAATTCAATTTTTTCGTTACCAAATGTTGACTCAATCACCTTATGCACTCCATGTCCTGGATTTGGTTCCTTAAATATTTTTACTAACTGATATTTAGATAAAATTTTCAGGTCGTTATTCAGGCTTACGGGAGTGCGGTGCATATCTGACATTAACTCGGAGAAAAAGACTCTCCTTTTTTTTCGTAAATATTGAACTATTTTTGTTCTTTCCGGCTTAAGAATAGCCATTAAATCAATTGGGTTTACCCAAATAATATTTTTTTCGGTTACTTTCCTTCCTTTGTCAATTTCTTTTGCTGTCTCTTTGGCTGAAGCAAAAAAATCGGATATTGATCCTGCTTTCAGTTCAACATTCATTTTATGAACTCCTTAACTTTTTTTTCAAAGCGATCAACTAGATTTTGATTGCTTATAAAATCAGAGACTTGCGAGATTTCACCGAAATAATGCTTGTGGTGGAAATCATGAGTATTGTCATATCCGAGAACACGGCCATTGTCGCCGGAGAAAATGAGGTGGTTTATATACGCCATACTGTATTTAACAATTTCCCCTTTTTTATTTTCCCATGCTTCAATTTTAATAATTCCACCACCTTTTTTGGAATTGACCGGGAATTGCTCCGACACAATTTTTTTGAATTTTGTTTTTGCCTTTTTTTTACTTCCCATAGAATTATTTTATCAGCAGGACAGATAATTGTAAAGCTGATTTTATGTAATCTTTCACCCCATTTGCACGCGCCCAACGGAAGTGCCCTTGGAGTACGATTAGTCTGGTTCACACAGGTTTACTATAACAGCGTAGCGGTGTCATCGCCGGCCTGCTGGAGTTTATGCCCTTTCGTGTGTACATATGGGGCATCTGTAAACGATTACATGCGGAGAAATCTGCTAAATAGGAGTGCCTCTGAACGGTTACGATTTTATTGAGGGAGGTGAGCAGGCTGATCAGCAGATAAGGGTCTGGAAAGAAATAATTTGGTATGCTGGGCAGGCCTGATCGCCTTCCTGTGGAGTGCTGCCGAATATTTACCAAGAAAAAATTTATCTTTAAACAAACTTATGCGTTTGAATTATTTCTTCTTTAACCGGTTTTTTGATTTTATGGGCGCCTTTTAAAAACAGCCCTTTTATGCCGTCTATACTTACCCAGTCCCTGAAACGGATGGTCTGTCCGCTGATCTCGCACCGTTCTTCCGCCTCGACAATCTTAAGTGAACGACATCCTGCAACACAGGTCTTTTTCAGACGCAGGGTTGTGATTGATGCGTGAGAGGTCTGTCCGCCCTTAGCTGTGAGCAGGCCGTCAGCCATGGAGATCGCCTTGATATCTTCCGGCACCGTGTCCCGGCGGATCAGGATCAGGGGGGTGTCGGGATCTTCCAGCCGGAGCTGCCGGATGTTTTCAATGGTAAAAACGGACCTTCCCGAGAGAGCGCCTCCGTATACCCCAATGCCTTTTCCTAACACATAGTTGTCCAGGTTTTCAGCCTCTTCAAAAATGTCAAGATACTCCCCCTTCTCCATTGTGATCATGTCCCTGGTCTGAAGGATATGAAGATTGCGGCTCGCGCATCCGTCAAAGGTGAATTCGATTTCCTGGGGATTCCATTTTTTCTCGTAAACCAGCTCTCTTGATAGTGCGAGAAGGGGTTCGTAAATATCCGGGAATTTCTTTTCCAGACAAAATTCTATAGACCGGCCGTCGATTTCAGCCTGCTCCACCGAAATCGGATATGAGGTCACAAGACCTCCGACAATGTCCTCTCCCTGTACATTGTCGCTGTAATCTCCCCACAAGGCAACCCGCCTGACTCTGCGATACGGGTGGGATGTAAACACAACTCCGCTTCCTGATTTAGGGCCGAGATTGCCGAATACCATGGTTTGAACAATTACAGCCGTGCCCCATGATTCAGACAGGTTCATCAGATCCAGGTATTCCCTGGTCTTGGGGCTGTTCCAGGAATCAAAGACCATTTCCACTGCACTGATCAGCTGCAGCCGGGAATCGTCTGGAATGATAATTCCGGAATCCTCGATTTCTTTCCGGTATTCCAGGGCCAGTTTTTTCATCTGGTCAGGTGTGAATTGGCTCTTTTTGCTCACATTGTGTCGTTTTTTTGCGCGGTTCATCAGGAGCTGAAAGGCGTCTCGTTCCATTCCTCCGGCCATTGCCCAGGACTGCAGGAAACGGCGGAAATTGTCCCATGCCGCATAGGGGTTGCCGGAAGCTTCGGCAAAACCGGAAACTATCTCCTGGTTCAGGCCCACGTCATTGATAGTGGCCAACATTCCGGGCGTGGAAACGGCTGCGCCGCTGCGTACGGATAATAGCAGCGGATTTTCAGGATCACCGTATCCACGGCCTGTCATGGTTTCCAGTTTTTTAACGGACTTGTATACCTGGGATATGAATTCGTTATGAGCGCTTAAAAAATTTTTCACAACAGGTCGGCAGCGAAAAATCTCAGTGGTTATGACGAATCCCGGGGGTACCGGTTTCTTGTCACAGGCCAGAAGCGTCAGGTTGTACCCCTTGTTTCCAAGATAAATCAGGTTGTTGGTCCATGGATTGGGTTTATGTAAAAAGCTTATAACCTTTACAGGGTCGTAGGTCATTAAAAGATCCAGGCTCTCCGGGTCCAGCGCCTCCTTTTGTTCTTCCAGTGTGTGGTTAATTCCGGTGATGAAGTTGTCCAGCTCCTGCAGCCCGAACGCCTCTGCTATGAGATCCCTCATAAAAGATTCTGAAAGTTTGAGGATCTGCTCTTTGGATATCCGGCCCCCTGATTTCGTATCGCAGGGAGACCCGGTTTCCCGGCCGCCATTCCGATCCACAAGCAGGGGTCTGTATTTGGGCAGCAGATTTTTTAAACCGGTCTGTGGGATTATGGTTGAAAGGTTGTGCTGGTGAATATTGGTGTAATAGGTGTAAATAACGTCTTTTACACCTTCTGAAAACCCTTGCAGGATATCCATATACTGGGCAAAGGAAAACCGTCTGACCCCCAGTGAACTCGACAGGAGTGAAAGCTGGGTTTCCAATCTCCGGCTGGTGACCCCGTCGATTTTCAGGGCTCTGAGATAGAGACTTAAGCACTTGACGATCCTGACAAACGTGGCCTTGGTGATAAACGATACATTTACGGTGCCGGGTAATTTTTTAAGATAGATCCTTGCAAAATTTTCAAGCCTGAAGGTGAGTCCGAGCGCGTTGAATTTCTTTTCACGGTAGCAGCCGTAAACCGAGGGGATATCCACTCCGATATGACGTTTATGATAGATGTCTTCCCGTGCCTTGAAGGTCCGGTTGCTCAGGATGATCTCTTTGAGGCTTTCCAGCCGGTTTAACAGGATTTTCAAGCACTTGACAATGTCACATTTTTCAAGTTCCTTGACAAGCCCTTTCATTTCGGGAAAATCTATTCCGGCCCCATATTCAAGCTCATAGCCAAGTTCCTGAAATCCCAGGTTGTATTTCTGATAAACAAGCCTGTACATCTTGACAAGCAGTCCAAACCTTCTGACCTCGGTTTGTTCTATGTCGTCCTGGTCTGCCAGGAGTTTTTTTATATTGTCATTGCTTAATCTTAAAAGGTCTTTGTTTTCATCGATTTCAGGAAGGGAAAATACCCTTTGAACCAGTTTGTGGATGTCATCCACAAACTCACCATCGGTTGCGACCCTGGTCACGATTTCGAGCGGCAGAAACTGGGACAGAGGATCACGATCCCTTGTCCTCCAGAATTGAAAAATGGCCTCAATGAATTCCACAATCAGGTTACTGCTTTCCACATGGCTCTGTTTTCTCAGGAAATGGATGAGCGGATCCCGGCGTTTGTGAATTTCGTCAAGTTCTGTGGATACCTCTCTTAGTATGCCTTCCGCTCCGATTTCGTTGAAAAATACGGGCATCAGCCTGGCAAACTGTTTAACCAGGTTGTAAACCGGTTCAACAGGGTGATTCAAAAGTTCTGTAATGTCCCGCTGGAACAGGTCCGTGTCCTTTACGCAGGTGCCGGAAAGTTTAAGATTGATGATCAGGGCGGAAAAGAGGGTGGCGCACCATTTGGGCTCATGCATGATCAGGCTGAGCCATACCCGGATATTGCCCAGATGGGCCGGGTTAATTATGGGCTGCCAGTCTCTGGTCACTCCAATAACATTGGCATGCTGAAAACCAAAACGAGTGGTCTCCCACAGGAAGGTCTCAACGAGCCGGCTGTTGCCCCTGTCAAAGATTTCGGTTCCAGCGACCTGGATACATTGCAGTGAAGTGTGCGGATATTTTCTGACATTTACCTTTAAGAGTTGAAACGCTGTCAGGAGAAACCTCTCGATTTCTTCGAATTTCTGTTTTTGGATCAGATGGACCAGTCCCTGATTGATCTCTCTTAAGGTCTCTTCATGGATCAGGAAGAGACCTGAGGTATCCATGATTCTGAAGAGGAAAAGCAGCCTCCGGTTTTCAGCAAAACGGTCCCCGGTATCGTCTTCCAGGCTTGTCTCGACCAGCTTTTCAGACACCTCCCTGTAAAGCCGTACAATGTCCGGATGAGACGGCAGTTCAAGAAGCAGGGCCAATGGTTTCTCACCATTTGAATCAGCCTCAATCTTAATGCGTTTAAGGGAATCGGAATGCTCTTTCAGCCTTTGATGCGAAATCCGGTTGAACAGCCTGCCCGCCTCCCATCCTCGGCACATATCCCCGCACTGGTCTGAAAACCATGGGAGAGGATCTTCCTCGCCCAGCCAGTAACGGTAATTGAGGAACAGAGTCTTTTTTAAGAGTCGGGCCGCCGGTTTCAGGTCGTACCCGGTTTTATTGGCTGACCGGGCCTGTCTGCCGGTTTTGAGCAGAAGGGCACAGATTTTTTTCATGCAATAACGGCTCTGAACCATGTACATCGTGACATCGTCATCAAGGGCAACAAGCCGTGAAAAGCAGGCGGCAAGGGCGGATTCGTATCCGGCCGGGCTATCATGATCAAGGCGGGATACAAGCCTTTCAATATAAGCGAGAAGCGCCTCCATTGCCGTCTCTTTTTCGCCGGACGGCTGTTTGATGGGCGAATCAATTGCAGAAAGGAAAATATCGCAGAATCGTCCAAATGCCTCCGGACCATCCCTGTGTTGATAATAACGATTAAAATTTTTCAGAACAAAGGCGCGCAGTCTTGGCAGTATCAATGTCCAGTTACGGAAGGGGTGATGGATTTCATAAAGCAGTTGCTCCAGGTTGGCGTGAATGCCCTTATACTTTTTGACAATATCACAGAGAACAGCACAGGATGGATCAATGGCCACCTCGCTGACAGCGGTCTCAAGCAAA
Source organism: Thermodesulfobacteriota bacterium (assembly GCA_034659175.1). Taxonomy (GTDB): domain Bacteria; phylum Desulfobacterota; class Desulfobulbia; order Desulfobulbales; family DAOVYS01; genus DAOVYS01. The sequence goes on from JAYEGR010000099.1 coordinate 17,579, forward strand.
TTGGCCCTTAAGGCGTCCGAATCAATGGCCGGCCGGCAAGATTTAATCATTTTATATCGGTTTCTGATTTTCCATGTGCAGGATCAGGTCGACCATCCGGTTGGAATAGGCCCATTCATTGTCATACCAGCAGAGTACCTTGACCATATTTCCAATCACCTTTGTGGAGAGTGCGTCAACTACTGAGGAGTGGGGATTCCCTGTATAGTCTATTGAGACCAGGGGTTCTTCCGAATAGCCGAGATATCGGCCGGCAGCCTCTTTCAACGCCTGGTTGACCTCCATAACACTGGTCTCCTGTCCAACTTCCATTACAGCATCCACTATGGACACATTGGGTGTAGGCACGCGTATGGACAGACCGTCGAATTTCCCCTCCAGTTCAGGAATGACGAGGGCCACGGCAGATGCGGCGCCGGTCTTGGTCGGTATCATGGAAACGGCTGCCGCACGTGCGCGGCGTAGATCATTGTGCGGCAGATCAAGGATTCTCTGGTCGTTTGTATAGGCATGGACTGTTGTTATAAGTCCCTTTTCGATGCCGAACCGGTCCATGATCACTCTTGCCATGGGGGCCAGGCAGTTGGTGGTGCAAGAGGCGTTTGACACGATGCGGTGCTTCATTGGATCATAATCATCTTCATTAACACCCATGACGATAGTCTTGATATCGCCTTTTGCAGGGGCTGAGATCACCACCTTCTGGGCGCCTGCATTTAAGTGGGCCGAGGCCTTTTCCTCCGTCACAAAGAGGCCCGTGGATTCAATCACATAATCTACTCCAAGGTCACCCCACGGGATATCGGCCGGATTTCTGTGGCTGGTCACCTCGACCTGTTGCCCATCCACCAGGATTCCTTTGTCAATAACCTCTACCTTTTTGTCGAACACGCCCATCACGGAATCATATTTCAGCAGGTGGGCAAGTATCGTATTGTTCGTGAGGTCGTTAACAGCCTTGACCTCGACATTTTTGAAAGTCTCATATTTGTCAATGGCCCTGAAAATATTTCTGCCTATCCGTCCGAATCCGTTGATGCCTATCTTTATTGTCATACCGAAATCTCCTTAAAATTTTTTTGAATGCTTGGTTAGGGATGTGGAAATAAATAACTTACCCATATAGCGCTCAGATTTAGGTCAGGTTCGATTAAGTAACCATTTTTAAAATCCTCAACGTAGCCCAGCTATGCCTGCGTTTTTAAAAGTGGTTACTTGATCGAAGATGGCCTGAAGATGGGATGGGAGATGGGTAAGTTATTTATTTCCACATCCCTTATTACATCACGTATTACTTTATCACATATTATTTTATTATGTATTATTTTATCACATAGTTAGCATATAAGGGGTAAGGCTTGACATTATGACTTTCTCAAAGGGGCGGTTATAGATTTTTTTTCTGATTATAACGGATTTGGGGAGAAAGGTTGAATATTACCTGCAATATTAAAGTCGAATACGGAAAATCAAGGAGTTATGATAACTACGGGCCGATGACATAATATTGATGCTCCAGTTGCAGCCATTTTAACATGTTGATTTCGCGACTTTTTAGTTTACTCTCCCAAATCCGTTATAATCAGAATGATTGAAGAGTTGACATAGGTGTAAGGGGTTGGTAAAAAACGGTCGGAAACGATAAGATAAATTCCGGATGCGGAAAATTGAATAAAAATCGATTCGTAAATATTCGGCTTGATGCCGGGAAATAGCTTGAACCACCAAATTGTAAATATTCGGCAGCGCACCCAAGGGCACTTCCTGTGGAGTGCTGCCGAATATTTACATAGATTCAATATTGAACAACCATGTCTAAAAAGAAAGCACGAAAGAAAAAAAAGAAAAAGGATGGCGGCGATATCTACAAACTGCCGCCTAAAGTCCTTGCGAAGCGGGCAGAACAGCACACGGAAGCCGGTGATTTCAGCCGGGCAATCGAGATATACAAACACCTTGCTAAAAAGGAACCGGCAAAGGAGTGGACTGTCGAGATCAAATCTGCATATCGCGGCCGGGTTTTGCAGTTAGCCGGCAAAGGAATGCATTGTGAAGCGTTGGCGATCTTTGACAATATGGCCGCCATCTCTAAGCCTTTAAATGAACATAGCCTTCACCTGACGCTTCTCCTGAATTCCGCCCATTACCTGAAAGCTGCGAAAGTATATGGTGAACACGCCTCCAGTATGGACAAAGAAAACCGTGGCCGGGTGGATACATTTTTTGCCGCCCTGCTCATCAGCGGCAATCCTGAATTAGCCCAGGCCCTGCCGGTTGACTCGCCTCCTATGGCCCATTACAATTTTGCCTTGGCGGCCCTTGATTCATATGCTGCCGGCGAGTATGAACAAACGGAAAAGAGCCTTTCAAAAATCCCATTCAAGTCGCCTTACAAAGATTTACGCTTTGCATTAAAGGCCATGATCCTGCGAACCGGCAGCGAACCTGACAAAGCAGCCGGACCGGCCGGCAAGGTTTTACAGGACTCACCTTTTTACTGTTTGGCCGCGCCCTGTGCCTTAACGTCTGACGAAAAAATCATCGCAGCCCTTTCCTCAGCCAAGGGAATAAATCTGGATTATCTGGCCGGTATTTACAAAATTACCTTGAAAACCGCCTCTTTTATCACCGGGCTTGACAAGGCTTTTGAAAGCATGGACCGGCTTTTCAATTTTATCATGTCACATTATACGGCCCTGGACTCCAAAATTGCCGCCAGGCTCTGTTACCATCTGTTACCCCACCTGCCCGATAAAATAAAAAAATACGAAAAAACTTTTGGCAGCCTCTCGGGATTTGAGCTCAATCGGCTCAAGGCGTTAAATTGCGAGATAGTTAATAACAACCTCCCTTCCGCCATAACTTTCTGGCGCCAGGCGCTAAAAAATTTTGAACAAATCAAAAATGAAAATAATAATCTCACCCGTGCCCTTATCCTTCGCCATATTGCCGGGTTGACGGAAAAAATGCCGGAAAATTCTTTCCACGACGACATCATTGAATCCCTTGAACAGAGCCTCGAATTTGTCCCTGACCACAAGCCGACCCATCTAAAGCTGATTGAGATGAGCCGCAATGAAAAAGAGGATTTCCAGCATGCGGTTGACCGGGCGCTGAAAGTCCTGCCCAAGGACATTGACATCCTTCTTGCCGCGATAGAGGCCGCAGCCTCTAAAAAGGCCTTTAAAAAGGCGGGCCGTCTTGCGGCAATCCTGCTTAAAATTGATCCGATAAACACCAGGGGCAGAACCTTACTCATTAACGCCCACCTTAATCATGGCCGCAAGCTGGCCCGGGCCGGTAAACTTGTTTTGGCCGGAAAAGAGTTTGAGGAGGCGGTCTCCCTGGACCGGAGCAATTTCTCGGCAGGTGTTCCCTGCATATGTTTTGGTATGACCGCCCTTCTTGAGGATGATAATAAGGCCGGCCGGGAATTATTCAAAAAAGGGAACCGCCTGGCCGGCTCGGAAGCGGCTGCAAGACTGGCTGTTGCCACCGAGGCCCGCCTCATGCAAGCGCCGGGGAAATTAAGGAAAAAACTTGATGACGAACTAAAAGCGCTCAACAAGCACATGCCGGTACAAGAAAATATTTCAATTTTGCTCAACCAGGCCCAACGGTATATTAAGGATAACCAGGGCGCCTTTATCCTGCCGGCCCTTAATCTGCTGACGCCCTATTTAAAAAAGTGCGCAAAACTTGGTTTCAGCCGGGATGAATTTCAGGGGCATTGCAAGTTTTTTCACGAGCATGACATGTTTGGCCCATTAAAGGCATTTGCGGCTTCGGCGGAAAAATATTTCCCAGACGCACCGATTTTTGTTTACTACCGGATCTACGCCATGACCCAGGGCGGCCGTAAAGATTTAAGCGAACATTCTTTTAATCAGCTCGACAACGCCTGTGACCAGGCCGAAGCGCAGCGGGATTTTAAGACCATGGAACTGATAAATGAATTGCTGCATCGTGATTTATTTGGCCACAATTTTTCCGGTCCAATGCCGTCGCCGGGCGATCTGATGGATATATTTAATGCGTTTTTCGGCAGTTTCCAGGGAGATGATTTTGATGATGAAAACCCCTTTTGAAATACTGCAAATCGATGAAAACACCGCTGACCCGGCAATCAAAAAGGCCTATCTGGCCGGAGTAAAAAAATATCCGCCGGAACGTTTTCCAAGCGAGTTTCAAAAAATCAGGGCCGCCTATGAGGCAATTAAAACAGCCGAAGACCGGACGGCCTTTAAACTTTTCCACAAGGAACTGCCGGACAAACAAGAGCTGATCGAGATGGCGCTGGCCGCATCCGGGGGGCCGGATCATCCTGACCCGAAACTGATCAAGAAGGTGCTGGCTGAAAACATTAAGGGCATTAAGCTGCCGGTGGAATAAAAAAATGGATGAAACGACAAAGGATGAATTGATTGCCCGGTTCTGTTCTTTTCTTGATTCAGGGCCGGAATTGGAAGATGATATTGAAAAAAAGGATTCGATTGATCTGTTCAGGCTGTTCAGCGAATTGACCGCTCTTAAAAGCGAGGTGAAGATTGAATCAAGGCAGGTAAAGACAGCAATTGATGAATTTAAAAATATCCTGCAAATACTTGAAACAACAAACCGGCAGTTAAATGATAGACTGGCCGAGGAAAAGGTCCGGCAAAGCCGGGCCGCTGATGAAGTCCTGCGGCCGCTGCTTTTAGATCTTCTGGATATTTATGACCGGTTTTTTGCGGGCCTGGAGGCTTTTAAAAAATCAGGGCCATCTTCGTTTTTCTTTAAATTCTGCCGTCGGGAACAGGCCTCTTTTGCAGCTGTTTGCCAGGGCCAGGATATGACCATACAACGGATTGACGATATGCTGACCTCATACGGTGTGCGGCCCGTGGATGCCCTTTACGCCCCTTTTGACCCCGGAAGCATGCGGGCCGTGGGCGTAGCCTGGCATTCGGACCAGACTGAGGGCGTAGTCATTGAAGAAGTCAGAAAAGGATTTATGCTCGGTGAGACAGTGCTCAGACCAGCGGAAGTTAAAGTCAACAGGAGAGAAAAATGAGTGAGAGAATAATCGGCATTGACCTCGGCACGACCAATTCCGAGGTGGCCGTGGTTGAAGACGGTAAAGTAACGATCATTTCGGATAGCGGCCAAATGATAATCCCTTCCTTTGTCGGGCTGGACGACAGTGGCTCAGTCCTGGTGGGTCAGGACGCAAAAAATCAGTACCAAGCCTATCCGGAAAGGACGGTAAAATCAATCAAGCGCAGAATGGGAAAAGATACAAGGGTGCAAATGGGCGACAGTTCATATTCGCCACAGGAAATTTCCGCCATTATCCTGAAAAAGCTTAAATCAATGGCAGAGGCTTATCTAGGCGAAGAAATCGGCAAAGCGGTGATTACGGTGCCGGCCTATTTTTCCGATGCTCAACGCCGGGCCACACGGGAGGCCGGAGAAATAGCCGGCCTTGAAGTGGTGAAAATGATTAATGAGCCGACCGCTGCCGCTCTTTCTTACGAAAGCGGCCATCACGGCGGCCGACGCATTATGATTTATGATCTGGGCGGCGGCACCTTTGACGTGTCGGTGGTGCAGATGGAAGACGGTGTCATCGAGGTGGTGGCCAGCCACGGCAATAACCATCTGGGAGGTGATGATTTTGATCATAAAATTGTTGAATATATTATTGAACACCTTAAAAACGAGCATAAAGTTACCGAGCCGTTGTCTGCCCAGGCCATGGCCCGGATTGAACGGGCCGCGGAAAATGCGAAAAAGGTTTTGTCCGACCACCCTTTTGCCTCGATTTCTGAAGAATATCTTCTGGAAAACAACAACGTGCCAATTAACCTGTCACTGGATCTGGCCCGCCATGATTATGAAGATATGATCATCTCCTTGATCGATGAGACCCTTGAAGCTGTCAATACCGCGCTGAACAGCGCCGATCTGACAGTATCCGATATTGAGGAGGTTCTGCTGGTGGGCGGCTCAACCCGCACCCCTATGGTGACCCGGAGGCTTGGGGAAGAATTCGGTTTCCATCCCCGCCGCGAGGTCGATCCGGACCTCTGCGTGGCCACCGGCGCAGCTATGCAGGCGGCCATGATCAGGGGAGACAAGGTAAGCGCCGTCCTGGTGGATATCACCCCTTATACATTCGGGACCCACGCCCTGGATGAAATAGACGGCATGTCTTACCCATATTGTTTTGTGCCGATCATTTCAAAAAATACTCCGATTCCGGTAACCAAAAGCGAAGTGTTCTACACCGTATATGACAATCAGGAGGAAGTACAGGTCGGCGTTTACCAGGGAGAGCATCAAGATGCCAAAAAGAACATACAGATCGGAGAGTTTATGATTAAAGGACTCAGCGCCGCGTCTGCCGGCAGTGAAATTGTTACCATGTTCGAACTCGACAAAGACGGCATCCTCCATGTTACCTCGCAAGAGAAAAAGACCGGACTTGAGAAAAAAATTACCATTGACAACGCTATCTCCAGGTTCGAGGAGGCGGAATTGTCTGAAGCTAAAGAAAAAATTATTAATCTTTTCGGAGAGGATGAAATTAGAGAAGAAAAGACGCCGGCGCCTAAAGAAGCGGACACTGCCGGACCCGGCAAACAGATGAAAGTCCAGGCAGGCGCCCTCATTGAAAAGGCGGAACGCCTCCTTGGTCAGGCCGAACCCGATGACCGTGAAGAAATGGTTGATCTAATCGAAAAGATACAAGAGGCCTTATCGGCAAATGACCTGACAGCCTTGACGGAATCAGTGGAAGAACTGTCGGACATTATTTTTTATCTGGAGTCATGAATCATGGAACGTTGTCCAGTGTGCCGGGCCGGGGTCAAGGAGAAGAAGCCGGTTTGCCGTCGCTGCCACTCCGACCTTTCATTGCTTTTTGAAATTGAGGAACAGGCGGCGGTCCTGGTTGAGCTTGCCGCCCGAGCCCTGACAGACGGCAGCCGTTCCAAGGCGGCAGCGCTTGCGGCAAAAAGCCTTGTTTTGCAAGATACACTATTTGCCAGGACATTATGCAGGTTTATAGAAAGCGATAATGACAGCAATTAAGAAAAATATCCGGCATGTCCGTGAGCGTATCAAAGCTGCGGCGATCAGGGCCGGAAGGGAACCGGATTCGATCAAGCTGGTTGCAGTAAGTAAGCGGAAGCCTGTTGAATTGATCCGGGATGCCGTGAATTGCGGCCAGCTTATTTTCGGGGAAAACTATCTTCAGGAATCAAAAGAAAAAATTTCAATACTCGGCAGGAACCTGACCTGGCATTTTATCGGTCATTTGCAGACCAACAAGGCAAAAGCCGCTGCTGAACTCTTTCAGGTGATTGAGACAGTGGATCGCTTAAAACTCGCAAATGGGCTTGAAAAACACCTGGCAGCGCTTAACAGAACAATGGATGTTCTGGTACAGGTGAATGTGGGCAGAGAACTGCAAAAAGGAGGCGTACTGCCGGAAAATGCCGAAAAGCTCATCCGGGAAATATCTCTGTGCAGTCATCTTAAAGTCAAAGGGTTAATGGCTATGCCTCCTTTTCTCGTCGATTCAGAGGCTGTACGGCCGTTTTTTCGGGAGATGCGCCAGATCGGAAATGATCTGGCGGCAAAAGGGCTGCTCGGACGTCATGGTCCGTTGGAGCTTTCAATGGGCATGACAGCTGATTTTGAGGTAGCCATCGAGGAAGGCGCCACTTTAGTCCGTGTGGGTACCGCCTTATTCGGCCCCCGTACCTGAGTCCAAGACTGTGCTGGAAAAAAATGACCCTGTGGGCGGCTTTTCCTTAGATGTGGAAATAAATAACTTACGCCGCTACATTACGTTGCCGGCGTCGAGTTCGTTGATCTGCTTGTCTATTGATGCCTGCAGTTCCGGGGGCAGATCTTCCATTTCAACGTTTAAGAATCCGCGGACAATAGTAGATGTGGCTTCGTCTTCATCAAGACCGCGTGCCATGAGATATTCTATCTCTTCCTGAGCGATTTTTCCGACCGCCGCCTCGTGGGAGAGTTCAACGCCGTCTATGTCGGCATCAAGTTCAGGAATGGCGAGGATGCGACCGCCGCCGAGGATCAGGCCCTTGCATTCCAGATGGCCGCGCGCAGGCACGGAAGATGCGCCGATGTGGCCCCGGTTGATTACCGTGCCGCCGGTGGTCAGGGTGCGCGCAATAATTTCGCCCCGGGTCTCCGGGGCGTTTAAAAGTATGCGGCTGCCCGTGTCAACATAGGATCCTTCCGGCGCCACGATTACGGAATTAAACCGAGCTACTGAGGCTTTTCCATTCAAAGACAGGGTTGGATACATCTGCAGGTCCGTGACCGGTTTTAGCAGCACGTAATTGTTGAGGAATACGGCATCCTCCTCCAGCACGCCGGCGGAACGTGGGCGAACCGCGGTTTCCTCACCCCAGTTGTGGATCATGGTAAAGATGAGTTTGCCGCCTTTTTTTACCCAGAATTCCGATATGCCCATGTGGGCGGCATCCCGAGTGCCATGGGCGGTTGCGCAGCCGGTTAAAATATGCATTTCTGCGCCTTCCTCGACCACGACAATGTTGTGCACGTTCTGGGCCAGGCCGCTGCCCTTGATAAAGAGGCAGGACTGCACCGGCTGCTCGATTTTGACGCCCGCCTTTGCACGGATAAAGTAGCCGCCATGCAGATTTTCAGCGGCAGCGCGGGTGTATTCGTCCTGATCCCTGTCCACCAGTTCCCAGAACCGCCCGGGCAGGCCGTTGTATTTTTTCAGCGCTGCCTTGATGTCCATGATCTCCAGCCCTTCCTGCCGCGATCGGCAGTGTACACCCGAATGGTTCAAGTGCATGAATGTGCCGGAAACGTTTTTCTGGTTCACGTCAATGCCTGCATAAAGCAACCGTTCCTTGTCTTTGGGGTCCAGGGAAGAAAGTTCCTCAATCGGTTCTGATTGACCGCCGTCAAAGGAATAGCGGGATAAATCTATTTTGCGAAAACTCATATTACAGGGCCTCCATGAATGTAATGGCTTCCGGGTCCAGGCAGCGCACGCATTCCTTGTAGCCGTGACTGCGGATGTGGTCCAGAATGTCGCGGGGGCGGGCCTCACAGGCAAGGCGCCCGTTGTACATGACCTGACCGTGGTCTGCGTTTATATATTCGAGGATGTAGCCGGTGTGGGTGATGATCAGGCCGGAGGTACGGAGATTTTTGCGGCGTTCCTTTATTGGACTGCGGGATGAAGGCATGCCGTCCAGGAGATAGCGGGCGGTTTTACCGATAAGGGCCATATTTTCGAGGTCAACACCGGATTCAGGCTCGTCAAACAGCACAAGTTCGGGACACTGGGCCATGAGCTGTAACAGTTCGGAGCGCTTGATTTCACCGCCGGAAAAACCGTCATTAATGTCGCGAGTCAGAAAATCTTCAAAATTAAGCCTGCGGGCCAGATTTTCAACGTCAACGTCACGCCCCTGTCCGCACATCCGGACCAGATGCTGTGTCTTGAGACCGTGAATGGTCGGGGGGCGCTGAAAGGACATGCCCATCCCCAGTCGGGAACGTTCATACATGGGCGCGTTGGTTATATCCTTGCCTTTGAAAATGATTTTGCCTTTGGTAACAGTATAATTATTAAAGCCCATCAGTGACATAAGCAGGGTGGTTTTGCCCGAACCGTTGGGACCGAAAAGGATAACCGTCTCTCCCTCATTGATCGTGAGGTCAATGCCCTTTAAGACCTCTACGTCACCAATATTTACATGCAGATCTATAATCTCCAGCATTCAGTGTACCCCGAGTAAAAGTGATCGGAATTCTGTTCAAAAGGTAAAGATGTTTTTGAGCGAATCCTTAAAGTACCTTTTCAATTTCATCTTTCCTGAGATTTGTTTCGAACATGTTATTCTATTGAGATGTGAAGTTTTTCGCAACATAAAATCCGAATTTCGGCCCCGTCCCTTAGGATTCGCCCAAAAATAAATTTACATTTTCAGGTGTTGAGGCGCCCGCATGGCAAGGCGCGAGAAGGGCGAATAGCAGGGCTATTTAACCGACGAGCAACGCAGCCATGCGGGATGGATCGACGCATGAAAATGTGAAGTTATTTTTGAGCGAGTCCTTACATCCTTGGGCTGCGTGATTTTGTATTTTTGGAAAGTTTCAATTCCTGAGAGACCTGGGTGGCCATCTCTTCAATTGATTTTCCGGCCGAGGAGATAATGGGGATTTTGTATTTTTTGTAGATTTCGGATGCCCTGTCTATTTCCGCAAGACATGTGGATCGACGGGCGTAATTGCTGCCCGGCAGCCGGCGGTCGCGTATATTGCTTAACAATTCCGGTGTCGTGGTAAGCCCCATGGCCTTATGTTTGGCCTGCATTATCTGATCCGGAAGCCTGAAATCAGTCAAATATTTGTCTGTGAGCGGAAAATTGGCGGCTTTCAGGTTCATCTGAGTGGCCAGGTAAACGCTTATGGGGGTTTTGCCGGTGCGTGAGATTCCGAGCAGGATTACGTCTGCCTCGGGATAGTCGTCCAGCCTTGCGCCGTCGTCATGTTCCAGGCTGAAGTTGATATTTTCCGCTCTTCTGGCCAGGTCTACGTCTGTTGAGGTTCGGTAATGTCCCGCAACTCTCAGGGCCGTGGCTTCCAGGCAGTTTTCCAACTGTGTCAGGAAATGACTGTAGGCATCAAAAAATTCAATTTCCGAATTCTTGAATACGTTTCGTACCTTTTCGTTCATGATGCTGACAAAAACTATCGGTTGTCTGCCTCCGGAACGTTTCAGAATAGAGGCGAGCGTCTTTCGGGCGTCCTTAACGGAATTAACAAATGGAATTTTTTCCTCAATAAAGTTGATTTCAGGAAACTGGCAGATCAGTGAATGTCCCAGGTTTTTAACCAGTATGGCTGTACTGTCTGAAATATAGTAAACTTCCTTGGATTTCCACATGATTATAGTTCCTCCTTTGTAAATTTGTTTGACAAAGGGGACTGAATTTTTTTCGCGTCTTTTGCGAAAATCATTCTGTCCCCGGCCGCATTTCCTGCTGCGCCAGGATTTCAGCCAGGTTATCCCTTGCAAAGGTAATTGACGGGTCAAGGGTAAGGGCCAGTTCAAAATACCCGGCAGCCTGTTCATTTTTTCCGATTTTCTGATAATTTATGCCTAGATTCGCATAATCCATGGCTGAAGACGGGTTTAATTCCACGGTCCGTTTAAAATGTGTAATCGCGGTCTCATACTCTTTGAGCTTGAAATGGCAGAAGCCAAGGAGATTGTGAATATCCGGCCTTTCATCATCCAGATCAGACCCCTTAAGCAGCACGTCAATGGCATCACTGTAACGTTCCATGTCCTTCATGCAGGCCCCCATGTAAGAGTAGACATATGGCAGGTCCTCTTCCCCCGGGCCGCATTTCAAGGCCTGTTCAAAGTGATTAAGCGCCTCTTCGTATCTGTAAAGGGCCAGCATGTTGCGCCCGATGTAAAATTCTATAAAATAGGACTTGGGGAGCATTTTTGCCATTTTTAAGAGACGATTGTTGGATTCCTCCGGATCGGTGATCTGTTCGGCAACCAGTTTTGCGGCAAAGAGGCCCACGTTGTTTATCCTGGAACGTTCTCTGAAATGCGCTCCGGGTACGATTGTATAGATTGCAGGGACTTGAAGCTTCGGATGGATCGTGTTGACAACATAGACCTCCATCCCCAGTCCGCTTAAGGCGGTCATACAGTTTTCTATCTCAACCTTAAGATTGTCGTTGCTGATGTTTGCCATTGCATCAAGCCTTATAGCGCTGCCGGGATCAGTGACATAATCAACCTCGTCCATGCTGAGCGGTTTGGGGAGGCCGCTGGCAACATAATTAGCGCTTGTATTGAAATCTCCTGAAAGTTGCGCGACCTCTGTCATGGCCCTGATAAGCGCCTTTTCCGGGTCAGGGGCCGCGCCCGCGGTAAAGACGATTTCACTTGAGTCGGGAAAGGTGGTCCTGTCAATGGCCAGGGTGGCGACCGTTGGAATTCCTGTGTCAAGTGTGAAATCGCTTAAATAAAACTCAATGGAGTTGTCTCTGAATTTCCTGACCAGTTCCTTGGCAATTTTTCCTGTTACCGAGTCAGGGTCAATGAGCGGTACCCTGATTTTTTCATGGCTGATCACGGCTGACACGTGTCTTTCAACTATTTCACAGACCCCCTGTATTATGGCTTCCTCATAACTATTACCTGCCGAGGGGCCGTTGAATTCGTTAATGGCAAAAAACCAGCTGAACGGAATCAGTACCTCTTTGTTTTTTGTCAGGTTAGTGGCCCATGTCCATTGAATAGGGACATCTTCAAGCAGCTTCTTAAATGTTGTTTTGTCCGTGGTCTTGTCGTGCACTGACTGAAGAATTCTCTCAAGCGGCATGAGAGGGTGACCGGCAGCCTCAAGATCGCTGTAGGAACCTGTGATGAAATTGTCGGGAGTGTTCTTGAAACTGAAAAAACTGAATCGTTCGGCAAGTTCCATGCAGGCGCTTGCCCTTGACTGATCAGGAGTGCTGCCTTTGCCCATCTGTTTTTTTTCGCCGATGATTTCAAGGGCGTCTTTTCCGCACACACTGAAGTATACCGGGATATCCAGGCGGCCGTTGTCAATCCGGCGCACATCTTGAAGGATGTCCAGATCGATCTCGGCCAGATGATTTTTAAATCGTTCAACCGTCTCAACCGGCGTGCAGACCTTATCCTGGTCCAGAGTGTAGGTCTTAAAGCTATCGACCGGCCGAACTGGCTTTTTTTTCATATTGAGTCTCCTCATTGCAATCATTGTTTAAGGTTCCAGGTTCAAGGGTTAATCGCGTTGCTCTTTTCAGTATTCCTTGGCGGGTACGATTTTTTTTCTATCCCAGTGATTTAATTAGGCAAGCATCATAAGTCCGTCAACCCCTGGACCTCTGACCCCCCGTCCCTTAGCGCAGACAAGGATTGAAATATCCGAATTTTAGATATGGAAACCGATTTTTGAGCTGATCAAGCCAGTTATGTATTCCAAGAGGCTCTTTTTTCGAGACAGGTTTCATTTCATCGAAATACCAGTCCGGGTCTATGTTCAGGTTTCGTAATTGAATAAGGTCCGGCCTGTACCGGTCTATCAGCCAGGCAAAGGCTTCAGCTTCCTCGGGTTCGTCCGTGAATCCGGGCATGATGAAATAATTTAAAGAAACAAATTTGGCGTGTTTCTTCATAACTGAAATGGATTCCAGCACATCTTTGAATTCGTATCCGCCCGGCCTGTAATATTGTTTGTAAAATTGTTTCCTGGCGCTGTTCAAGCTCACACGGATGCTGTCAAGCCCGGCCCTTGCCATCCTCTCCACAGCCTCCGGCAGGCTTGCGTTGGTGTTAAGATTAATGGTGCCTTGATCTGTTTTTTTTCTGATCAGGCGGATAGCCTTTTCTATTGATTCGGCCTGGAGTAATGGTTCTCCTTCACAGCCCTGTCCAAAACTCACCACAGGATTCGGTGCGTTTAAAAGATGAGGCACGGCTACCTCTGCGATTTCGGAAACGGTTGGCTTAAATTTAATCCGGTCCTGGGTCGAGGGGCAACAGCCCAACGGTTGAAAGGAGATGCAACCGATACAATTAGCATTGCAAGCCGGAGAAGTGGGTAAGGGCGCCTCCCATCTTCCAAGGAAATAGTTTTTTGCAGCCGGACAGCCGTATGTGAGGCAGCATTTTCCAAGGTGTTGGATAAGCCGGTTTTCCTTGTGGCGTTTTAACATTTTCAACGTCTTTTTTTTTAGTCTGTCAGGATGGAAGCCGGAAGAGTCCTGACGGATGTCCGGATCACTTCTGAATCCGCAGACCCAGAACTTCCCATCGTACCATCCGACTGCGGTGTAGGCAAAGAGAGGCAGGTGATCAGCAGCAGGATTTCTTTTTTCAAACGCGGCGGTATGGATGGCCGTATAGGCAGGGGCCATGAATGCAGCAACTGTTTGTATGCCTTCTTTTGGATCATCAGGGCTTTCCGCCGGCATGACAAGTTCGCCGGTTGTTGGATCGATACCTATCGGGTTTCTGTCGGGAAGTACAAACAAATCACTGCCCGGGGGCAGAGGGATCAGGTCATAAAGAGCAGGTCTGAAATACCGGCGGCCACTCTGCCCGGCCATCAGCAGTTCCGGGAAATCTTTTATTTCACCGCGATCGTTGGCAAAGACCAGGCAGGGAGTATTGTCGGGATGTTCAAGGTGCATTGCAGCCTCTAATGCAAGGGGTATTTAATGATATCTTGTTTGACAAGATGTACGAACAAGGCTATTCTCATACCAAATCATCCGGATGTTTTCCAGATTTTTATGTCGGATAAATACACCAGGTCGAAACAATGAAAAAAAATCGGCAAAGACTATTTCCGACAGTACGGACGGCAGTCTGCGTTTATGGACGGACAGGAACGAATATAAAATCGGGGATGAACTGACGATCTTTTTTGAGGTGATGAAATCGATGTATGTCCAGTTAGGGGTACGATGCCATCAGATTTATTTCTGCTGAACAAATTCAACGGTGACATTCATTATTTCCGGCACATCCTTTATGTTGGCGCTCACCTCGAAATTTCCGGTCGAGCCGTGATGAAAAAGATGGTTGTTGTTTACCGGTGTCTCAACAGCGCCGATTACATCACTGTTACCGGTCCGAAGATAAATAATCACGTATCCTTGATCCTTTTATAACTTACATTTTTTACCTTTCCTCGTACGACCAGGATAGTGTTGTCGGAAAACACTTCGGCCACTGTTTCTTCAATATAAAATTGGGGGCCGGACAAAGTGGCGGGAGGGGGGGATTCCCAAGGTTTCACTGTAGCCGGTTCCCGCAAGGATCCATATAAAAAATATCAAGGCCGGGGCTGTTGTGGTCTTCACCGATTTCCTCCTGGAGATATTTTGTTGAACTTTTCAGTAATACTACTAAGGGATGTGGAAATAAATAACTTACCCATCTCCCATCCCTAATGTCACAGGTTCAAGGAACCGCAATAAACGGATTTTATTTGTTTCTATATATTGAAGCGCCCACAAAAAAATTATCACAGAATATTAATACTATATGTTGAAAAATAAAATGTGCCAACAATTTTTAGTGAAGAAAACCGAATGATTATGCCGGCGATATTGGATAGACTTCATAAATTTTTCGTTATTTCAGAGTGTTAATGCAATTACTGAAGTTTGACAATTTTCACCGATTGTTTTTCCTTTCTGCAGGATGTGTACTGATTTTAATCTTGGCGGGATGTGCTCCAACACCGCCGAAGAACATGAATAATGCATGCGCTATTTTCAAGGATAAAAGCGGTTGGTATAAAAGCGCAAAAAAATCGTATAAGAAATGGGGAATCCCAATCCATATTCAATTGGCTATCATGCGCCAGGAGTCCAAATTTATATATGACGCCAGACCGCCTCGCAGAAAACTGTTATGGATTATTCCATGGTCCAGGCTGACTACTGCATACGGCTACGCACAGGCCAAGGACTCCACATGGGACTGGTATGTTAAAAAAAGCGGAAACAGAGGCGCTGACAGGGATGATTTTTGTGACGCGGTTGATTTTATAGGTTGGTATGGAAATGTAAGCGCACGGATCCTGGGAATTTCGCGCGCGGACGCCTACAATCAATACCTGGCATACCATGAAGGTCATGGAGGCTTTAAAAAGCAAACCTACCTGAAAAAGAAGTGGCTCATTAAGGTCGCTCGCAAGGTTGCAAAAGACGCCGAATGTTATCGTGTGCAGTTGGCCTCTTGCGAGCAGAGTCTTGACACAGGATGGTGGTTCTGGCCTTTTTGAATTTTTTCGATTTTTATTAATAAGTTAGAAACTGTCAGTCTGCAATAATGGTTCGTAGCTAATGGTGCATGGAATGCACCCTGCCGGGCTACCGGGCTTAACAGCTCAACAGCTCCGCCCGTAGGGCGCTAAGTCCAATTAGGTGGTGAGTAGGCATGATTATTGCCATACAATATATTTTGTAATTTTTTGTATTTATTGATATACTCATTTTTTTTTAGAATAATAAGTGGCTTATCAATAGTATTTAAATAAATCAGGTAAAAATTAGGGAGAATGAATGATGAAAAAGATTATCTCTGTAGCCGCTGGTCTGTTGTTTCTGAGCAGTTCTCTGGCGTTTGGCGCGTCAGATGTAAAGGGCGTGGTTGTCAAACAGTCAAACATCCAGGACGCTGCAAACGTGGCGGTTGGTATCGGTAATAAGGCCAATATGGGTACCGTTGCTATCAAGAACTCAAACGTAAAAGGCGTAGAGGTTAACAAAGCCAATATCCAGGACGCTGCAAACGTGGCGGTCGGCATAGAAAACAAGGCCAATATGGGCGCTATCCAAATGAAAGATGCCAATGTAACGGGCGGGGTTGTTAACAAGTCTAATGTCCAGGACGCTGCAAACGTGGCAGTCGACATAGAAAATAAGGCCAATATGGGCGCTATCCAAATGAAAGATGCCAATGTAACGGGCGGGGTTGTTAATAAGTCTAATGTCCAGGACGCTGCAAACGTGGCGGTCGGCATAGAAAATAAGGCAAACATGGGCTCTATTGTTGTTGAATAGTCGTCCGGTCTCTTATTTTTATTTTCAGAACCGCCCGAAAGGGGCGGTTCTGAAAATTTATCGTTAGGAACAGAAAGGAAACAC
>JAYEGR010000100.1:0-11279 GCA_034659175.1 Thermodesulfobacteriota bacterium
TGGCGTTGCACGGCTCCAGTCGTGCAGGGGACAGAAAAACATGCTGGACCAGCACAGCAGAGATGAACACGAGACAGAAGCCAGATTCGTACAGCACACGAAGTACGCTGGATGAGACTGCCTGTGATGCAATGAGAAGAAAGATTAGGACTCCGGCGGTCAGCCGGAGTCCACCGAATAGGTCGCGCCGTTCGAGTTCGCGAGAGACAATGATTCCAAAAGCGAGAGTGAAGATGCAAAGAAGGACAGCAAGAAGGAGGGAAGACCCGATGCTTCGGGTAAAGATCGGAGAGAAATGAGTGAACCAAGTTGCGAGTTCCGTACCGCCTTGGCTCCAATACGCATGCGCGTGGAGTACATGGCTGAGAAGGAACCCGACAGCTAGATATACGCTTGCTGATATGCGAGGTCGTTTCATTTTTATTTCAGGCCAAACAAGTAATTATATAGTTTTTCGCTATCCACAAAATTGAGAAACGGTTCACAAGAAATATTCGGGTATCCGGTAATTTTCTAACCGCCTAACACTCGCTTTTTTATGATAGCGAGAAACCGCTTAATTCCTTACAGGGTTGTGTTTGGCTGTGTAGTTGTGCCACTCAATTGTCCGGAGCCTATTGGCCTATCTCTGCTATCAACCATTTATATCCTGTTCTTTTGTCGCGCGCTTGTTGGTCTGCCATCATCTCTGCCTGGTGTAGGAATCTGTGGCCTCTGTCGATGTTTTCAAAAAAATCTTGGTATTTCCAGCATATACTATGGAATCAGTTAGCATTTGCATGTTGTTGCTTTAATGATTTTATCTAACACATTAAACAAAAGTTGACCAGAGATATTCGGTTACGCTATAGACGTTCTAACTTGCTAACTAATATGAAAAAGTTGGCAAGTTGGTTTTTTCCTTAATTACCATAAAAATAAGCTGTTATCTCGTTTTATCACCCTGCCCTCATGTTTTCTTCTTGATTACCTGCCAACTTTAAGTTTTTTAGTATTAAAAGTTAGCTTAATTTTCCCGGCGCAAATCTTGATCCAAGATGGATAGAAATAATATAAAAAACCCGAACCATCCGAAAAAGGACTCGACCATCAAGGTCGAGCCGATCCGCAAGCTGCGGGATATTAAATCCATCAAAAAGCTGCTTGCTAATAAAAAAAATTATCCCAAAAACCGTTTTATCGTATACCTGTTTGAAATGAAGCCTTCACTACCGGCAGTTGATCCCATTTTGTAGTATATGCTTGAGAAAGCTGCTCCCGTCTAAAAGACCACTCTTTTTTAAAACCGGCTGACGCGTATTGCACGGTATAATGCCCCCATTTAGCGTTGATGGCGTCTATCACTTTCATAAGCTCCCCGTCACTCGTTTCTTCTGTAAATAAATTCCGTTGTTGCCATGTGTCAGGGATAATTTCCGTGAGCATTACACCTGCTTTTTTATATTCATATCCCGGCTTATAAATTTTACAAAGACACTTCAAGGCTTGTTTGATCAATATTGGCGTGGATGAAGTTGGTTCATAAAGTGAAATCAGCAAGCTGTTTGAGTACTGCGGTTTTCTTGGTTTAAAACGATTTGTGGCAATAAAGACGGAGACAGAACCTGTTACGGAGCGCTGAGAACGAAGTTTTTCCGCGGCCCTGGAAATATAGGTTGTTACGGCTTCCCCTAATTCCTCAATCGATGTGACTACACGGCCAAAAGACTTTGATGTGACGATTCCTTTCTTTGGTGCAGGAGCCTCCTCAAGCGGGATACAAGGTATTCCCCGCAATTCCCACACAGTGCGAAGACCGGTTACGGTAAGATGCTTTCGGATCCAGCTGTCATCAACATATTTAAGGTGTAGCGCAGTAACTATGCAGTGGTTATTAAGTTTTTTAGTGTACTGCCGACCGATACCCCATATATCCTCAACTTTGACTGCCTCCAACAATTCATCAATATCCTCAAGGGCTGTCAGGTCAAACACCCCTTTATAGCGTGGGTTCTTTTTCGCGATTCTGTTTGCAAGTTTGGCAAGTGTCTTTGTGGGGGCAAAGCCTATGGAAACAGGAATGCCGGTCCACTGTTTCACAAGCGCTTTCATACTTTGACCATGATCTGTAAAATTATTTTGTCTCCCGACCGGTAAAGAGATAAACATTTCATCAATAGAATACACCTCACCCTCAGGCTCAATTCGTTGAAGTATATCCATCACCCGATGAGACATATCACCGTATAAGGTATAGTTGGAAGAAAAAACATGAACATTATGCTTTTCAAGAAAAGGCTTTGCCTTGAAATAAGGCTCTCCCATTGCAATCCCCAAAACCTTTGCTTCATTTGACCTGGCAATAATATTGCCGTCATTATTTGAAAGCACGACAATTGGTTTTCCCCGGAGATCAGGCCGGAACACCCGCTCGCAGGAGGCAAAAAAATTGTTACAGTCTATCAGCCCGTATACTTTGTTATTTTTATAATTGCCGGATAACACTGGTCGCTGTTCCCCATATTTCGCACTGAGTTTCATCGGTAACTTCAAGAGAAGGATATTTCGGGTTTTCCGCAACAAGTTTGTGCTCACCATTGTTCTTGATCAATCGTTTAACCGTCAACTCACCATTAACCACTGCGACAACGATTTTGCCGTTTTGGGGGTCAAGGGACCGGTCAACAACCAAGATATCACCGTCATTAATACCGGCGCCAACCATTGATTCTCCTGCCACCCTTACAAAAAAAGTAGCTGGTGGATTGTTAATTAATAATTCATTAAGGTCAAGCATACGGTCGATATAATCA
The DNA here is from genome assembly GCA_034659175.1 of Thermodesulfobacteriota bacterium. Classification (GTDB taxonomy): domain Bacteria; phylum Desulfobacterota; class Desulfobulbia; order Desulfobulbales; family DAOVYS01; genus DAOVYS01. The sequence goes on from JAYEGR010000100.1 coordinate 2,793, forward strand.
TCCGCGGGAGAAGGGAACCCCGCAGAAATACCACACAAGAAAAATGGACGTGCGACTTTAGTTTTTATATCAGCGCCGTATATTTGGGCTATTGATGAACCAGTCTTGAGTTTCATGACAACATATGATCCTTAAATGCCTCTACTACTTCACGTGCCTGCCTGATCTCTTGAGAGGTCATGGATCTTATAAATTTTTTCAATAAGGTGCGCTTTCGTTAAGGTCATTTGTTGAGATTCTCCAGATATTTATTTACTTTGATTCAAAGAATCAAATATATTGATTTTTGTCAATATTTCACGCAAATATGAGAATAAAAATTCGTGACAACAATCTGTCCATGGCATTTATGATTGAAGCGGCGGAACTGGCAGAACATTTTCAATGGCTAAACCAGAATCAAAGCCGTAACTTACCAGACAAGTAAATATTTGCCATAAAAGGCGAAATTGGTGATGTAATGATTTATGTGGTAAATTTGTTTGACAAGCTGGGCATTGATCCACTTTTGATCAAGATGAACATATACACTCCCATCTTCAGACAGGAGTTCTCGGAGGAAAATTAAACGCTCGCGAAGTGCTTCAATAAATTCAGCTCGATCAACCTTGTCAGCGTATATGAGCGAATTAAGTTTGTTTTGTTTGGGTTGCATAATTGCAACCCAAACAATCGCAATCATGCAACCCTTTGTAAACATGTTATCCAGCCGTAATATTTTTTGCTGTTTATAACCTGTTGTAAATTCTAGCTTTATACCTGGTAATTCCTTGCTGTTGTTATAATGGCATGACGTTTGCAGTACTACTTTAGTAAAGAGAGCAGGGTAAATATGAAAACAGCACTTACTGTTTGGGAAAAGCGTATTTCTCCGGTGTTTGATTCCGCGAGCATGCTTCTTGTTGCGGAAATAGAAAACAGCGAAGTAGTAAGCGTGCGTTATGAGCCTTTTGATCCTGATGATGCATGGCGTATGGTTGAAAGGCTGGCCGAATTGAATATAAAAGTTCTGATATGCGGCGCTATTTCGCAATTGCCGGCAAATATTATTGAAACGGCGAATATTGAATTGATTCCTTTTATCACTGGCCGGGCGGATGAAGTGCTTGCGGCTTACGCAAAAGACGTTCCGGTCAGCCATATATTTCATATGCCCGGCTGCAGAAAACGCACCAGGCAAGGTAGAAGAGGACAAAAATTTAATGATGGTTTTACTAAAAATAAGGAGGTGATTTTTATGCCGAGAGGTAACGGAACAGGCCCGCAGGGTCAGGGCCCGCGAACAGGAAGAGGTCAAGGTGGATGTAAACCAGGTCAGGCTGCCAAAGGTACAGGCGGAAATACCGGTCAGGGACTAGGCCAGGGACAGGGCCAGGGCCAGGGGCAGGGCCGCGGACAAGGCCGCGGTAAAGGCGGTGGACAAGGCCGCGGAGGCAGAAGATAAATTCTTCGTTTTTTTTAAAGGAGGTGATATTATGCCTGGATTTGACGGAACAGGACCAATGGGCGCAGGCCCGATGACAGGCGGCGGCAGGGGAGTATGCGGAACCGCAGGCGCAGGAGGCGCCGGCTTTGGAGGCGGCATGGGATATGGCCGCGGTTTCAGAAGAGGTTTTGGCCCCGGAATTGGTATGAGGCGCGGTTTTGCCGCAAATCCTGCCTGGAATCAGCCTGCGTATGCCGGCAATCCTGCTGACGAGCTGAATATGCTGAGAGCCGAGGTTGATTCCGCTAAAAATGTTTTTGACGCAATTAACAGAAGAATTGCGGAATTGGAAAAATCTTTATAGTATGCTTTGCCTTAGGGTTCAAAGAGGTTCAGGGTTCATCAAATGAAAATCCCCGTAATCCCCCTTTATAAAAGGGGGTAGGGGATTTTCATTTGATGAACCCTGAAATCCGCGAACGTTTACAATTTTATAAACATAAATGATGAGAATAAACAAATGTATGTATTGCTGATAACTTCTGATAATAATTCTTTTTTAGATCCGGCAGCGGCATTGGAGGAAAACGGTATGCAGACAGTCCGGGCTGAATCCGGCGCCGCTGCTTTTTCCATGATTGGAGACAAAGCTTTTGATCTGGTGATCATAGATGAAAAGCTTTCTGATATGACAGGTCTTGAATTTGCTGAAAAACTGGTTACAGTAAATCCGATGATGAACTGTGCCATGGTAAGTTCTCTTTCGCCCGAAGATTTTCATGAAGCAACCGAGGGGTTTGGCATTTTGATGCAACTGCCTTTGACGCCCGGCAAGGAGGATGCGGAAAAACTGCTTAAGCATCTGAATAGTATTTTAAATCTTACAAATAGGAAAGTCTGATGATTATCAGTGTAGCAAGCGGAAAAGGCGGTACTGGAAAAACCACGGTAGCCACAAATATGGCGGTTTCCCTTGGATCAGGTGTTCAGATACTTGATTGCGATGTAGAGGAGCCCAATTGCCATCTTTTTCTGAATCCGGAAATTGAAAAAACAGAAACTGTTTTCACGCCCATCCCTGAAATTGATGAGTCTAAATGTACTTTTTGCGGAAAATGTGTTGATATATGCAGGTTTAAGGCTATTGCGATACTTGGGAAAACAATTCTTACGTTTTCGGAATTGTGTCATAGCTGCGGCGGCTGTATGGAAGTATGTCCTGAAAATGCAATTACCGAAATAGGTCGCGAGCTTGGGGTAATAGAAAAAGGCGGCGCGAACAATATAGATTTTGTGCATGGACGTCTTAGGGTGGGGGAGGCCATGTCGCCTCCTTTGATAAAAAAGGTCAGGTCATATATAGATCCTGATAAAATAAATATAATTGATGCTCCGCCGGGAACATCATGCCCTGTAATCGCGGCAACAAAGGATACTAATTTTGTGCTTATGGTAACAGAGCCCACTCCGTTTGGTCTGCATGATCTGAAACTTGGAGTTGAGGCTGTAAAGCTTCTTGGCATTCCTTGCGGTCTTGTGATTAATCGTTCAGACATTGGAAGTGACGATGTTAAAAAGTATGCCAAAAAGGAAAATTTACCGATATTGATGGAAATACCCTTTGATCGCCGGATCGCTGAAGTATATTCAAAAGGCAGACTTGTTGTTGAAGAGATGCCTGAGTGGAAGGAAAATTTTCTGAAATTATTTAGTCAAATTGAAAAACTGGCTGCAAAGGAATAAAAGAACAATGAGAGAATTGGTGATATTAAGCGGCAAGGGCGGCACGGGCAAGACAACTTTAACAGCTGCATTTGCATCTATTATTGAAAACAGGATTCTATGTGATGCTGATGTTGATGCAGCGGATCTTCATCTGCTTATGGCCCCTGATATTAAACAAACCACGGATTTCCTGGGTGGTGGTATCGCTGTAATCAACCCTGACAAATGCACCCAGTGCGGGATATGCATTGACCTGTGCAGGTTTGATGCCATAAAAGAAAATTTTGAGGTTGATGCAATCGAATGTGAAGGCTGCGGGGTCTGTGTTGACTTCTGCCCTGAGCAGGCAATCGACTTTCCGGTTCAAACATGTGGACAGTGGTATATTTCAGATACGCGATTCGGCCCCATGGTTCATGCAAGACTTGGGATCGCGGAAGAGAATTCAGGCAAGCTTGTTGCGCTTATAAGGCATGAGGCAAAAAATCTGGCTGAAGAAAAAAATCTGGATATTATGATAACTGACGGCCCGCCCGGCATCGGATGCCCGGTTATTGCTTCCGTGGGTGGCGCTACCGCGATGCTCATTGTAACCGAGCCCACGGTATCCGGCTCGCACGACATGGCAAGGGTGGCGGACCTTGCAGCGCATTTTAAAATTCCGGCCATGATATGTGTTAATAAATTTGATTTGAACCCTGATCAGGCGCGTGCAATTGAAAATCTGGCTGAAGAAAAAAATATAACCGTTTTAGGCAGGATTCCTTTTGATCCTGCCTTTACAGAATCAATGGTCCAGGGAAAAACGATTTTTGAATACAGTGAAAATTCAGAGGCGAGCCGTATGATCAGGCGGATATGGGATGAAATTATGGCATCTCCTGTTATGAACAAGTAAGGTTCAGGGGGTGATGGCTTGAAGATCATATAAAAAAAATTTTAACGAGGTCTGTAAGGAGATTTAAAATGAAAGTTGCTGTTAGTTCCACGGGAAAGGACCTGAATTCTCAGCTTGATCCGCGTTTTGGCAGGTGTGGATATTTTATGATTGTTGAAACGGATGATATGAGCTTTGAGGCATTTGCGAATGAAAGTATCGGCCTGGGCGGCGGCGCCGGTATTCAATCCGCTGCTTTTGTAGCTTCCAAAGGCGTCAAGGCTGTATTGACGGGAAATTGCGGCCCTAAAGCAATGCAGGCCTTTTCAGCAGGTGGTCTTGAAGTTTTTACCGGACATGCAGGAACTGTTGGTGAGGTTGTTGAAAGATTTAAACAAGGCAGTATGAAATCTACGACTGAAGCAACTGTGTCGGAAAAATTCGGCGCTGGAGGAGCAGGGGCTATGGGCGGAGGCATGGACATGGGCGGCGGTCGCGGTATGGGCGGTGGCGGAGGAATGGGAATGGGAGGAGGTCGCGGTATGGGCGGCGGCGGAGGAATGGGAATGGGAGGAGGTCGTGGCATGGGCGGCGGAGGTCGCGGTATGGGTATGGGAGGTGGCGGACGAGGTATGGGCGGTGGCGGAGGAATGGGAATGGGAGGAGGTCGTGGCATGGGCGGCGGCGGTGGCATGGGCATGGGAGGCGGTGCCGGTATGCCGGGACCTGCCTGGGATACATCGGGTGGTTTATCAAAAAAAGAAGAATTACGGCTGCTGAAAGAACAGGCCGAAGAATTGAAAAAACAGACCGAAGAAATTGAATCCAGAATTAAAGGCCTGGAATAAAAATCAGTGAACCATGAACCCATAAAGTGGTTCTGAAAAATGGAAAACACTCTGTCATGAAAGAAAAAGTTCAGAATTTATTAAACCAGGTCAGGCCGATGCTTCAGCGGGATGGAGGAGATGTAGAGCTTGTTGATGTTGTGGACGGAGTTGTAACAGTCCGTTTGCAGGGCGCATGCTCCGGGTGTGCCATGTCTCGGATTACATTGAAACATGGTATAGAAAAATTTTTAAAAAAAGAAATTCCGGAAATTAACAGCGTGGAAAATGTTGGGTGAAAAGTAAGGATTCGCGAAAGAATATGGATAAAAAAACAAAAATAACAATCATATACGACAATACTGCATGGGATAAAAATCTTACTCCTGACTGGGGATTTTCCTGTCTTGTTGAGGCGCATGGGGAAAAGATACTTTTCGATACAGGCGCCAAAGGAAATATCCTGCTTGATAACATGCAAAAGCTTGGCATTGATCCTCTTGACATTGACAAGGTTTTTATTTCTCATGATCACTGGGATCACATTGGCGGGCTTTTGGATTTTTTGAAAAAAAATCAGGTCAAGGTATATATCCCGAACTCCTGCTCAGGATTAGGTGACACCGTCAGCACTGTAAGGGTGGATGATAAGCTTAAAATTTGTGAGAATATTTATTCGACCGGCGAGCTTAAAAATATTGAGCATTCCCTTGTAATAAAGGAGGGAGAGGATGTAACGGTTGTCGCGGGATGTTCTCATCCGGGAGTGCGGGAAATTTTGCAGGCCGCATCCGGGTTTGGTAAAGTCAACATACTTATTGGAGGGCTTCACGGATTTAATGATTTTAATCTGATAAATGACCTGGAAAGTATTTGTCCAACACATTGCACCCAGCACATTCAGGAAATAGAAACACTTTATCCCGGAAAATACATTCAAGGAGGCGCGGGAAAAGTAATTGAAATAAATTGAGTGTAATTAATGCCGGCTCATAGTCAAGATATAGGAGAAAAAAAATGACAAAAGTTGCAATAATTCGTTGTGAAAAAAACATGGATAAATGTCCGATGACAAATTGCTTTAAATGTCTTACTGAAACTAAAGAAGGGTTTGCTGAATATGATAAATGTATTCCGGTAGGAGTTTTTACCTGCCGATGCCCGGGCGATAATGCAGTAGGTCTAGCCAAAATACTCAAATCAAAAGGGGCCGAGGTTATTCATTTCTGCACATGCGCTTTTGCCAATAAAACAAAGGATGGCTGGGATTCTTCCAAAAAAGGCTTTTGTGAAAACCTTGATGAAATTATTGAACGTGTAAATAAAGAATCCGGTCTTCGGTGCGTTAAGGGAACGGCTCATCTGCCAAAAGGATATACACCTGAAATTTGGGAGTAAGGCCAGGGCGAAAGCCGGAGGTAGCGAAGACTTCGATCCAAACATCTTACCCTGAGTTTTTGAGAAGTTACACAGCTAATAGCTGTTCAAGCGGATTACCCCGGTAATCCGCTTGAACCTTTTTTTTAATATCAGCCGATAGTATGGCAAAATTTTAATTTTTTTTAGGAGGAATTATTGTGTCTAGTGATAGCTGCAGCACCGGCAGCGCGGGAGGAACCGGCAGTTCTATGGATATGAATGCGGCGCTTGCTCAGCAGAATATTGCAATATCCAGATCTCTCGGAAAGATCAAAAATAAGATCCTGGTTATGAGTGGGAAGGGCGGAGTCGGAAAAAGCACTGTGTCCGTGAATCTGGCGCTGGGTCTGGCCAAAAAGGGATTTAAGGTAGGTTTGATGGATGTGGATATACATGGTCCCGACGTGTGCTTCATGCTGGGTCTTACCGACAAGCTGGATCTTGATAAGATTCAGAACGGACTAGTGCCTCCCATGCATTACGATGACAATATAAAGGTTATTTCCATCGACTATATGATGAAAAACAGGGATGATCCGATTATCTGGCGCGGACCGCTGAAAATTCAAACTATTCGGCAATTTATTGCTGATGTTGATTGGGGAGAACTGGATTACCTGATTATTGACTCTCCTCCAGGGACAGGAGATGAACCATTAAGCGTTGCCCAGGAAATAAAGCACTCTAAAGCCGTAGTTGTAACAACGCCTCAGGAGGTTGCCCTGGCTGATGTGAGGAAATCCATCAATTTCTGCAAGCAGTTAAAAATGCAGGTCGTTGGCGTTGTCGAGAATATGAGCGGATTTATTTGCCCGCACTGCGGAGAAACAGTGGACCTTTTCAAGGTCGGTGGAGGAGAGAGGACAGCCAAAGATTTTAATGTTGGTTTTCTGGGCAGTATTCCTCTGGATACCAGAATTGTTCAGGCCGGGGACGAAGGCAAGCCGTACCTGATGTCAGGTGATGACAGTCCGGCATGCCGGGCATTTTTAGTGGTACTGGACAGATTTGTGGAAAATTGTTCGTAGTTTATTTGATCTTCACGATTTAAGGGGCTTGCCGGCATAGTGTAATGGCCGGCAAGCCCCTGATTATTCACCTATACAGCAGTGGTAAATGTTTATGCCATTCCTTACAGGAATGTTGTTAAGGCTTGATTCTTCAGGTAGGACATAATTTGGGGTCTTTTTTTGATTTCTCAACACTCCGTGCTATCCATTCAAGATATCGCCTTAAAAAACTTGGTTTCTCTTGTTTTTTTTCAGATAAAATATTGCTTGAATCCGAGACTTTTTTATAATCTTCCGATTTTTTCATTGTGCCTTCCCCAGCCTGTTATATTCATGGGCATTTAAATCTTCTCTTTGTCTTCCAACAGTAGGGCATATTCCATTCCCGGCCCAATGCACTTCCATCCCTCTTTTATTAACTGAGTGCCGGTTGCCTTGAAGTCCACGTTTTCAAGCCTCTTCTCTATGTGGACCTGATCTTTTTCATCGATCCGGAAAGATACGGCAATCCCTGCTTTGGAAAGCAGGATGTGCCTGCCGTTTATATGCTGGAAAAGTCTTTGAGTCCCAGGTGTAGTTTCCATTGTACCCTTTATGCTGATTTAATAGTATATGAAATCTTATTTTTCAGTCTGCAATAATGGTTCGTAGCTTTTAGCTGTTAAGTTGTTTAGCTAAACAGCTCAACAGCTCGCCCAAAGGGCGTTTTCAATGCTTACATTTTTTATTCCATTTCATTTTAATGTCCAGCACGGGAGTGCCGTTAATGGCGTCTAATCCCTCGACAATCAACGTAGTTCCTTCCAGTTGAACAAGCCGGACGTCCTGGATGCCGATCCTTGAAAGTCTGTCCGGCGTACGCGAAGCAAACACACCAACTTCCTTGCCGTCAAACCCTCGCTTGAATTTGGATCTGACCGGACGAATTTTATGCAAATAATAGACAATCGTCAAGTTTTGTTCGTCTTCCAGTTTGTACATAAATTGCTTTTGTGAATGAAACAGTTCGATTCTGGATGCCCGCTTTGTTCCAGACAAACCAAAGTCACTGTTATCTCTGTCCAATTTGTTGGTAACAAAACCAATGGGGTAAATCCATACCGGCGGAACATCCCCGAATAAACACCTATGGCATATTTTTTTGTTGTTGATAATGAAAATCTTTTCTTTGTTGCATACAGCTCCGCATTCCATGCAACATGT
>JAYEGR010000101.1:0-11218 GCA_034659175.1 Thermodesulfobacteriota bacterium
TCCCTTTGGAGATTGTTTTAGTGTGGGTATTAAATTTAGATAATTCTGCATAGCTATTTCGGCCATATCTGTTTTCTCCTATGAAGAGATTTTATCCTGCGTGTTAAAAAAGCAGTGATGATAAATCCATCATTGTTTAATTCACGGTATACCACGACAAGAAATTTACCTTTTTCAGTTTCTTGAACAGCCAAAAATTCTTTCTCTCCTCCAGCTAAAATTCTGGATGGGTTTTCTATAGCTTCTAATACTTCCAAACGCATCCCTGCTAATTCACAGTGTTCTTCAGTAATGTGCGCCCACCTTTCATCCGTCAAACGAATAGGAATTTTATTTTGGGACAGAACAGTCTCTATCATATTTTTATTATACCCTCATCAGGATTAGACTAAAGATGGTTTTGGGCTAACGGAGAACTAACGCGCAATTTTTTCATGATAATGGAGCGCTTGCGCTCCGATTATCGTGGGCCACCTGCTTATCCGCGAACACCGTCGCGTTTTTTCCCGTCGCCTGAATTGATTGGTTGAACAGGCCACAACCGCAAATGTTAGAATAGCGAACAACTTAACAAAGAATCTCCCTTGCTGCCAACACAGGCCACCAAAACCCGTGAGATGAGTACCCGATTTCCAGAATGAAGCAAAGGGAATTAAGCCTGAGCATTAGGGACTTCCACAAGTACTACAAAAAAAAGGACTGGAGCGGCCAACGTCGCAAATCAGCTGGCGCGAATAGCGATCGGCTGCATTTGCCTTGTTCAATACCTTCGCCAATTTCCATTTTAATATTTTTTGCATTAAAGACGCACAACATATTGTGTGCAGAAGTAAGCGGTGGGCACTATATATTGTGTGCTGTTAAATAAAAAAACAAATTTTTAATTTGGCGAAGATATTGTTGTTAAAAACCGTTTATTATCCAATGCTTTTTCTCAAGATGATAATCAGTGCTGCAAAAGTCATTATGGCAAGGTGCATTCTCAAAATGAATAATGCAGTGTTTTGCTTAAATGGGTTAAAAATCTCCCATAACGTAAATTTATCTGGTACCTTTACGGCACCGTCTTGCACCAATTCATTTTTTGGCATTGTTAACAAAGTATAGTTTTACTTAATTTTGACTTTTTTATTTATTATTTTTCCTCCTGAAATGGAGAAATAGGCTTAATTATTTTTATATGCATCTAATGTTTAGACGAAATGGTAATTGTATCAATACTTTGTTAACAATGCCAAAGAAATTAATCAGCCGCTAAGGTACTAAAAAATAAAAATTTCTATACTATCAAGTTGTTGAAGGCAGGCCGGTTAATAGTTCCAGTGTGATTTCTCTGGTCCTGTCGCCCTTTGTAAAAGTCAGGATAGCGGGCGTTGCCACGCCTTCCGGGAAAAAAATGATCTCTTCCGGCTCTATTTTCAGATGATCGTTTTCCGTTAGTCCGCACTCTTTTTTTTCTTCAACCGCGCCGCTGAGTTGCAGGATGGTATTATTATCCTGATCAAGCTTTACGTGTACCTCTTGACCTCTGCTTACTGAAACCAGACGTGCATAACGGAGCGTTGCCATGATTTTATTGGTCTGCCTGCGAAAACTTAAATTGTCCAGAAAACGCCCGGTAGCCGGCACCGCCACCGCGACAAGCACTCCCACTATCACAAGAACGGTCAACAGCTCAATCAGAGTAAAACCTTTCGCATTTCCGTAATTTATGGACATGGCTTATAAACATTCACCAATTTTTCATCCGGCAATCTCGTTTATGCTCAAGATTACGGAAAGCATGGAAACTACGACAAATCCCGCCACAACGGCTATTATCAAAATGAAAAGGGGCTCGATCAGCGAGATTATTCTTTTGATTTTTTCCCGCAGTTCATTTTCATAATGATCCGCTATCTGGCCGCACACTATGCCTACGCTGCCGGACTCCTCCCCAACGGACAGGAGATCGGCAGCCAGATCCGGCAGCAGGCCCCGGCCTTTTAGTTTTTGTCCGACCCTGTGCCCTTCCTTAAGCGCTTGCGTAGCCTGCTGCAAAAGCCGCTGGTATTCCATGTTCCCTGCCACGCCGCTGCTGATCTTGAGAGCTGTGGCAAGGTGCACTCCATTGTTGACGAGCACCTCCAGGGTTCTGAAAATTCTCGATGTTTCCATTCCTCTGATGAAATCCGACAGGATGGGCATTCTGATGGAGAACCGGTCAAAGGCCATTTTGCCTTCTTCTGTGCGCAGGTACCACACAAGAACCGCCGGAGGGGCAAACAAAAGGATAAGCGTAAGTATGAGGTGGCTGTTCACAAATTTGGCAATATCCATCATTATCCTGACGTGCAACGCTATCTCCGCGCCCATATCCTTAAAAAGGATTTCAAACCTCGGCAATATGACGGTGAACAGTACCAGGATGCACACAATTCCGGTCACCATAAGGATAACAGGATAAATCGAGGAGGAGATGACGAACTGCCTGAGTTCCTGAAATGCGGCCTGGTATTCATTGATTTTCAGGAGCATGGAGGGCAAAATCCCTCCCTCTTCCCCGGCCCTGACGATATTGATGTACATGGAAGAAAAATGTTTGGGATAATCGGACAGGGCCTGGGAAAGAGATTTGCCCTCCTTAAGTTTACGTTCAAGCTGGCCGGTAAATTCCCTGAATGCGGGTTTGGCGCTGTACCGGTTCATAGTCCTTAAGGATGCGTCCAGTGAGAGTCCGGCATTCAGGAGCAGGGCCATCTGCTTAGTAAAAAAGGTGATATCTGTCCGGGTTATTTTTTTTGCGCGAAATAGATTCAGTGAAAGCGAGCTCTTCTTGTCCCCGCTGTGTTGCCGGATTTCAATGGGGCGCAGACCCTGCATCATCAATTTTTTAGCGGCGGCAGCCGTATCAGCCACGTCTAATGTGCCTTCTTTTACCTGATTTCCAGCGTCCACAGCCGTGTAATCATAGAGCCCCATCTTCCAATCCCCTGGTCACCCGAATTAATTCGGAAAACGTGGTGTCCCCCTTTTTGACCTTTTCAAGCCCGTCGGCAAACATGGTTTTCATGCCTTCCAGCTCGGTTATTTTTTTCAGATCGATCAGATCAAGTCCCTTGGATATCCCCCTGCTCACAGCCTCGGAAACACTTAAAAGTTCATAAATACCAATGCGGCCTGAATATCCGGTCTTTGAACATTTTTGACAGCCCCTTCCCTCAAAAAGCTGAAAATCCTCTCCGTCAGGCTTGTGGCCCAGGAATTCCGAAACATTACCGCGAGTCTCCCTGCAGTTCGGGCAGATGCGCCGCACAAGCCGCTGGGCAAGAATTCCCCGGAGAGATGAGGAGATCAGAAAGCTCTCCACGCCGATGTCGATCAGTCGCATGACTGCGGATACGGCATCGTTAGTGTGCAGGGTGCTGAAAACAAGATGTCCGGTCAGGGAGGATTGGACGGCTATCTCTGCTGTTTCAAGATCGCGAATTTCTCCAATCATGATTATATCCGGGTCCTGCCGGACAATGGAACGCAGACCCGCGGCAAAGGTGAGGCTGATTTCCGATCGTACCTGAATCTGATTTATCCCGTGCAACTGATATTCCACCGGGTCTTCTACCGTAATTATCTTATTACTTTCGGAATTGATGAAATTAAGAGCACAATAGAGAGTAGTTGTCTTGCCGCTTCCTGTCGGGCCTGTAACCAGCATGATTCCATCAGAAAGCGAGATAATTTTTTTGAATTGTTTTTCTAGGTCCGCTTTCATGCCCAACTGGGACATCTCAATAATAATGCTTGCCTGCTCTAGGATTCGTATAACCACTCCTTCGCCGTGAACAGTCGGCAGGGTTGAAACCCTTAAATCAATCTCTTTACCTGAAATACGGATCGAAATCTTTCCGTCCTGGGGCACTCTCCGTTCCGCAATATCCAAGGCGGCCAAAAGCTTTGTCCTTGAGATTATCGCAGCCTGCATGGAAATGGGCGGGATCTCGTAGTCATAGAGGATGCCGTCTATCCGGAAACGGATGCGCAGGCCATCCTCAAAAGGCTCCATATGGATATCGCTGGCCCGCTGATTAACGGCCGTATCTATAAGGTTGTTTACATACTTGATAACAGGGGCCTCGGATGCCATATCCTTTAATTTGTCAATATCCGAGTCTTCTCCGGAAAATTCTTCTTCAGGAAGTTCATCAAGCGACAGGTCATAATGTTCATCCAATATTTTTCGAATACGAGATTCCGTCATTATCTGGATTTCGTATGGAAAGTCCATTATGATATCAACAGCTGCGAAGATATCCTCGTCAAATGGGTTATTGACAAGGAGCAAATATTTGTCTTCATCCCTTTTTACAAGGGCAAAGGGATGTTCGCGGTGGAACATTTTAGAAATTTCAAAGGGCGGAAATATGTCGTCAGGGTCAGGCACGTATACCGGAAGGGAAAGCTGTTCAGATAATGCATTTATCAGGTCCGCATCATTGATAAAGCCAAGGGAAATCAGGATATCGCCTAAGTGATGAGGGACATTAGACTTGTGAGAAAGGGCTCTTTCAAGCTGATTCTGCCGGATTTTACCCATGTCAATCAGCAAATCTCCGAGTTTTTTTGTTTTATTTTTATGAAAAAAAGAAGGGCGACTCATATTTCTTAATAGTCCTGTTAATAAATAGGGGTTGGTTTTAAACCAATAAATTTAATCAAAGAAATTTTTTTATTATCAGCAGAAATTTTACAAAACTAAATATTTTTATGCGAGGTTTTTCTCATACTTGTTACTTTCAATTGTGAGCAAAGCGAACCAAATTCACTGATAAAATTCTAAGGAGGCGTAATATGGACGATAACTGCTTATTCTGCAAGATTATCAAGGGCGAGATACCAGCCGAGAAGTTGTATGAAGATGATGATGTTCTGGCATTTAATGATATCAGTCCTCAGGCCCCGACCCATTTTTTGGTTATTCCCAAAAAACACATATCAGGGCCTGCCGCAGCCCTGGAGGAAGATGATGCCTTGATTGGGAAAATGTTCAGGGCAGGGTGTGAGGTGGCAAAAAAAAACGGGATTGACCATTACCGATTGGTCCTGAACAACGGCGAACAGGCCGGGCAAACCGTGTTTCATTTACACCTGCATCTCCTTGGCGGTCGTCCGCTCACATGGCCTCCGGGTTGATTTTTTCTATTAAACAACAAAGGAGAAAGTCATGCCGCCTGTAGTGTCACTTGTCGGTAAGTCGAACAGCGGCAAAACCACGCTACTTGAAAAACTTATTCCTGAACTGAATGGTCTCGGATACCAGGTGGGGACCATCAAGCATCATGTTCACGAATTTGAGATGGATACCCCGGGCAAAGACACCTGGCGCCACAAGCGGGCCGGGGCCAGGGTCACGGCTCTATCATCTCCCTCGGGTCTTGGCGTAATCCGGGACACAGACCGGGATTGTGATGTGTCGGAGCTTGTTGCCGGATATTTTATGGATGTGGACATCGTAATTACGGAAGGATACAAAAGGGCTGACATACCCAAGATTGAGCTGTTCAGAAGCAAGGCCCACAATAAACCGATTGAAAATCCTGACCATACCTGGATAGCCATGGTAAGCGATGTGGATCCGGGACGGGATCTGCCCTGTTTCGGCCTGGAAGATGTTTCCGCTCTGGCCGCCTTCCTGGTCGAAAGATTTATAAAGCCGGCCCCTGAAACAAAGACTGCGCTGTTTGTAAATGGGAAAAATATCCCCTTGAATTCATTTGTTCAGAGGTTCATAGGGCAGTCCGTCAAGGGCATGACCGGCTCGCTCAAGGGCTGCCCGAATCCAAAAGAGATAACCATCACTATTCACTATGGTGAATGAACAATCCATTGACCGGGACCGGCATAAAGGCCTGTTCGGTAAAAAATATTTAATAACCGGTGTAACCGGAGTGATCCTGGCCGGAGGTCTTTGTACCCGGTTCGGTTCAAATAAGGCCCTGGCCGAACTGAACGGGCGTACCCTGATTGAACATACCGCAAAAACACTGAACCAGCTTTTTTACAATCGCCTCCTGGTCACAACCACCCCGGATGTTTACGAATTTCTCGGCTGGCCGGAGATTGAGGATACGTTTGTGGGAGCCGGTCCGCTGGCAGGCATTCATGCCGCATTAAAACAGATCCAAACACGCCGGGCATTTATAACAGCCTGCGACATGCCGTTTCCAGATGCGGACTTAATCCGATACCTGTGCGATTTGCCTGGGGAATGGGATGTTGTTCTCCCATGGCCGGATTCAGGACCCGAGCCGTTATTCGCTGTGTATAGCAAGGACATATTTCCCGTGGTGGAGGAAAAATTGATCAAACATGAAAAAAAAGTGAGGCTGTTGTTTGACGACCTGCGCGTAAGGCGAGTCACAGGCGATGAAATTTTCTCGGTAACACGGAAATCCAACACGTTCTACAATGTAAACCGGCCTGAAGACATGCCGGAAGGTTAAAGGATCAGAGATTTAACCTCTGGGGTGATATTTTTGATGAATAGACTTGAGTCTGTCCTTGTCCACATGGGTGTAGATCTGGGTAGTTACTATATCGGAATGTCCGAGCATGATCTGAACAGATCTGAGATCCGCTCCATGCTCCAGCAGATGTGTGGCAAAAGAGTGCCTTAGCATGTGGGGGCTGATTTTCTTCTTTATTCCCGCGGCAATGGCCGTTTCCCGGATAATCCGCCAGAAACGCATCCTTGTCATGGCAGTTCCCCTGTGGGTGACAAAAAGAAAATCGCTTACTTTTCCTTTGAGGATTTTCGAACGCGCCGGTTTGAGATACGCCTCTATCTTTTCCCTGGCCGCATCACCAAACGGCACAAGCCGTTCCTTGGAACCCTTTCCAAGAACGCGGAGAAAACCTGCATTCATATTTAGAACAGCAACCGGCAGACTCACGAGTTCCGTCACCCTGAGCCCTGTGGCATACAAAAGGTAAAGCATGGCCGCATTGCGGAGTGACAACGGGTCTGTGCCGTCTATCACCTCAAGGAGTTCGGTAACCTCGGAAACGGAAAGCACTTTAGGGAGATACCGCCCTGATTTCGGCAGATCGATTATGGATGTAGGATCGACCGGAATCAGATCTTCGGAAACAAGAAAGCGAAAAAAAGAACGAAGCGTTGAGACCCTTCTGGCGTTACTTCGGGTGGATATGCCGTTCCTGAGGCATCTGGTCAGATAGGCACGGATATGTCCGATCGTAACATCGCGCCAGTCCCTGACTCCCGACTTTTCAATAAAGTTATGGAATGATACAAGATCGGAATGATAAGATTGAATGGTATTTGCGGCCAGTCTACGTTCCGCCGCCAGATAGTGGAGAAAAAAATCCTGAAAATCATCCAGCAACTCACCCGCCGTGATGTAACCGTTCAGAGACGCCCCCTATTTAGGCAGATTCCTCAGTGTATAATCGTTCACAGGCGCCCCATATGTACGCAAGCAGGCTGGAGAACTATAGTAAACCTATGTGAACCAGACTGATCGCGTGCAGATGGGGCGCCTGTGAACGATTACGCCGTGATAGTATCAGGCCTGTCGGTATATGAACCTTTAATAATCCCTTGCCAATCTATGCATAAATTTTCTTAGTTTACGCTTGGCTTCCGCCTGCTTCCGGCGTCGCTTCACGCTGGGTTTTTCATAATATTCACGCCGTTTCAACTCCTTCTTGATCCCATCCATCTGAAGCTTTTTCTTCAGCAGTCGAATGGCATGCTCAATATCACCTTTTACTTCTACTTCAATCATATTATCTCCAGTTCAGCCTGCACCTAAGGGCTCGCTCAAAAGGCAAAGTTTAACACTGTCGATCCCGCAAAAACCGTTTTTGCATGCTTATTGCGTTTGCAGTATATCAGGACAAACAATTTCTATAATTCATCATGCCTGGTTCTGTCAATCGTTTTTTTCCTGCACATCATCCTGGAGAAAGATCTTGCCCGGATTCATGATATTTTTCGGGTCAAAAAGATTTTTTATCTGCCGCATTATTTTCAGGCTGTTTTCATCAAGTTCCAGGGGCAGGTAACCGGCCTTGGTGATTCCAATTCCATGCTCGCCCGACAGTGTGCCGGAAAGCTGTATCACGTGTTCAAACAACCGTTTTTTTGCAATTTCGCATTGCTTGACCTCTTCAGGATCTTCCCTGTCAAGCATGATATTTACGTGGATATTGCCGTCTCCGGCATGACCAAATGTAAAAATCGTAATATCCAGTTCCTTGCCGAGCCGCTCAATGAAATTAACCAGGTCCGGAATCCTGGTGCGCGGCACAACCACATCTTCACTCATCTTGTGGGGTTTCAATTGAAAGGCGGCAGGTGATATGGATCTCCTCGCTTCCATCAGGGAATCAGCCTCGGCCTGACTCTCCGCCTGTTTTACGGCCAGGAGATCAGTCTGCTTGCCAAGAAAACCGGATAGTTTTTTTGTCTGGCTTTTAACAGACTCGCTGTCTCCATCCAGTTCGATAAGAAGCATGGCCTCGGTTCCCGGTGTAAGCTCATAAGGGAGACCTAGCGAAACGATCTTGATCGCAGTCCTGTCCATGTATTCCAGAGTACACGGCAGATGCTCGGACAGGATCTCGGAAACAAGGGCAACGGCCCTTTGCAGACTGGGACACAATACAAGGAAAGTCCTTTTATCCGTGGGACAGGCCAGGAGTTTCAGGATGATTTTCGTGATCACGCCAAGCGTGCCTTCAGACCCGACAAAAAGCCGGGTCAGGTCGTAACCGACCACGCCTTTGGCGGTCCTTACTCCTGTGGCCATTATCCCGCCGTTTGGAAGGACCACCTCAAGGCCCAGGATATAATCCCGGGTAACCCCGTATTTGACGGCGCTTGGGCCTCCCGCGCATTCGGCCACGTTGCCGCCGATTGTGCAGAATCCTTTGCTGGCCGGGTCAGGGGGATAAAAAAGGCCCTTACGTTTAACCTCTTCCTGGAATTGACCGGTGATTACCCCTGGTTCCACTATGGCAATCTGGTTTTCACTGTCAATTTCCAAAATCCGGTCAAACCGGCTCATGGCCATTACCAGCCCCCCGGCCACGGGTAGAGAACCTCCGGTCATCCCTGTGCCGGCCCCCCTGGGCACCACGGGAATTGAATTTTTATAAGCCAGTTGCATAACAAGGCTGACTTCTTCCACGGAACCGGGAAACACCACGGCCTCGGGCTGATATTCCAGCGCTGTTCCGTCATAGGAATAGCAAAGAAGATCCTCCGGGGCAGTGGTCACATTTGCCGGACCGACAATTTTTTTCAACTCCCTGATCAATGGCTTCCAATCCTAATCCAACAGAGTTCTAACATGATTGAGATTACCTTTTATATATAGATCAACCGCTTCATCAATATTTTTTACATCAGTAGCAATGACCATGACTCCTGATCTTAAAAAATAATTGTATGCCCCTGTTCCGATCATGTTCACGATCAAGACCTCACAATCCTTGAAACAGTCGAACATTTTTCCGTGCCTCCGGTCGGATCCAGGGCTAAAGCCGTGTCTTCCTTTTTCATTTGGCTTATGATGATGTTCACCCTCAGCGAGAACGGAATGCCCGATATTTTCTCTTTTTTCCTTGTTGACGACCTTTCCATCTTCCACAGAGGCCACAAGAAAAAAAGCGCTTCCCCCGAAATGCTCGGCAATGCTTTTGTTATCATCGGTTGCGACCGCTATTTTCATTTCTTGGCCCTCCTTAACTTCTGGAATGATGAAATATGAATGATAAATGATGAAAAACAACGAGAAAAAAATAGTGTGACAGCTCAGGGTTAACTGCTTTACTTTTTTAATACAACCATGTGGCAAGTTTTAACCTCTGAACCCTGAACCTCTGAGCCCCTATTTCATATCCTTGGCCTGTACCCAGATCACCGCGTCCTGGGACAGTTCCTTGCCGTCATGTTTGTCCACAGGTCCTGCGCCCAGGGCGCAAAAGCCCCACCATCCGGCACGGGGAATGCCGAAGGTAAACTCACCATCCGCATTGGCCTTGATTGTCATGGTGACAAAGGAATCCTGGGGGGCCTCCACCTCAGCATCCTTGGCAAACCCGTTCTTGTCTAAAATCGGTTGGTGGTTCATATACTCCACCTCTATTTCAGCAAAAGGGACGGGTTTGCCGGCACCATTCACGATTCCCCTGAAGACATTGCCTGTCCAGAGGGAATAGGGTTTGTCCAGAGGGATGATTTCTGCCGGAAGGCCGATCTCAGCATCCCAGTCAGAGGGAAATCCGCCTGTATTGATAATCACCTTTGTGATCTGCTGAATATAGCAATTTTCTTCCTTCTCAAGATAAGGAGAGGGTACCAGGCAGAAGACATTGTCGCCCATTCCCCGTAGCTTATAGGAAGTCTCGTATGCCTTGCCGCTGTTTGTCAGGCTTGTCCAGGTTATCGGTTTCAGGGTGTCGAGCAGGTCCTTTTTCTTTCCCTTGCGCACTACAAAAAACTGTTCCGGCTTTCCCATGTCCATGGTATGCCCGGCTTCAAAGGGATGGGTAAAGACCAGCTTGAGATCTATTGTCTTTCCTTCATTCAGCGCCGCTTCGGGCGTATAAATCATCTGAAAATGGGCCAAAGCGGGCAAGGCCATTGTTATTACCAGTAAACCTGTAAAAATATAAATAACCTTTTTCATCAATACAACTCCTTTTTTGATTAATTTTTTTCTTTGAAAATCCAGTAGAAATGCTATGACAATTGTTTTGTGGTTGATTGCGGTTCAGGGTTTAATGTTGAATAGGGAAAAATTCCGATCAAATAAATCTTTGAACCCTGAACCTATGACATTGATAAAATCAAATGTCATCGACCAGCAGGCTTTACTCGATAATCTCTTTTCCATCGGTCTCCACGACATGTCCCGGCCCGGCGTCAAGCACAACCTTGTATGGGACTAAAGGCTTGTCAATAGTAAATTCGCTGTCCTCATCCATTTTGCCTTTGATTAAAACCGTTCCGTTTTTGTCTTCCACTCTTATCTCCACGCCGGCTGCGGACGACCCGTCGGAAAATCCGCCTTCGCAGGTTATTGTGCCGTCTCCATTATCGTAGCAGGAGCAGAGCGGCGTGTGGGCAAATGCCTGATTCGTGAAAAACAGGCAAAAAGCCGATACCCCAGCCAAAATGATTTTTTTGAACATTAAATTACCTCCTTTTTTA
>JAYEGR010000102.1:0-11141 GCA_034659175.1 Thermodesulfobacteriota bacterium
AAATGAAAAAATTTTGCTTGTGACTTAAAATTTCTGGTGTTTTTACTGTCACCGAGCGCTGATTCTATCCAAAAAGGAGCATATGGTTTTTTGAATTCCTGTTCTGTCAGAAATTGCGAATGCACCCCTTGAATATTATGTGCTGTAAATCAATTCGGATATCACTGATATCAAGCCATTAGCTCGCTGACTGCACATAATATTTTGGTGCACATAATTGGCAATGCCAGATCGTATGTGATAATTTCCTGAATCGGCTCATATTTTGCTCCTTTGTGTAAAGTTGTGGGGACAACCTTGCAAAAGAGTAATTTATGAGCTGTGTTTGTTCAACTGGCAGAGCCGTTGAACTCTGACCACGCCCAGAGGGCGTGGCTTTCTAATATTGAGTAAATGTTTGGCAGCGCACCCCAAGGGCACTTCCTGCGGGGCGCTTCACAGGGAGATGAGCAGGCTGATAAGCAGATAAGCGCAGACTTCGATTTAGGTATGCTGGGCAGTCTGATCGCCTTCCTGTGGAGTGCTGCCGAATATTTACCCCGAGCTGCCAACATACGCAGATTTTTATTCCTTAACCCTTGTAATATATGCTCCGGAACGGGTATCCACCTGGATCTTATCCCCTTTTTCAACAAACGGCGGCACCTGTATAATGCAACCCGTCTCAACTGTGACGGGCTTTGTATCGCTGCTGCTGGTATCTCCCTTTGCCCATGGGTCGGCCGTTGTAACCTCGAGATCTACAAAATTCGGCAGTGTCACGTCAATAGGGTTGTTGTTGTAAAGCAGTACCTGCACCTCCATGTTGTCAATCAGGTACATGGTGTTTTCACCAAGCTGTTCCTTTTGTATAACAATCTGCTCATATGTCTTTGTATCCATAAAATTGTATTCATTGCCGTGGGTGTAAAGGAACTGCATGGCCCGCTCCTCCAGGTGGGCCTTTTCAAACTTGTCACTGGAACGGAAGGTCCGTTCAAAAGCATTACCATTAAGCATGTTGCGAACCCTGGTACGGTAAAGGGCCTGCCCTTTGCCGGGTTTGGAAAATTCAAAATACGTGACAATATATGGGTCTCCATCAAGCTGAATTTTGAGACCTTTTCGTAAATCAGATGCATTGTACATGGCGATTCTCCAATTTATTTATTAGTGTTTTACTTTTTAAAATATGTCAAAAAAACAAAATTTTTTTAAACATCTCTACAAATTTACAGTAAATTGAGAAGATACACGCGCGGCTACCGGTTTAAGCCGGGACATCCCGAGCCCTTAGTAGTCAACGCTTAACTTCTTTCTTGTCGATCGCCTCGGTCTTGATTCGGTCCAGTAGTCCGGAAAGCGCGGGAATTACGTTTTCACGTATGTCCCCGGAAACAAAAATAAACATCAGGTCGTCACCAACGTGAAGCCGCCCGGACTTCGCATCAATGACTATATCGAAAATTCCATCCATGTTCAGGTATTCCTGGCGCAACGCCTCGATTTTTGCATGATCGCATGTTACCTCAAGCCATTCAACCTGACCGCCGTCCTTCCTGGACCAACCACGCACTACCCCATTATGTACCAGGATCATACCCACTTTGCAGCCAAAATCCGGATTTTCCTTCATCCTGGCAATTGTCTGCGAGATATCCATAATATATTTCTCCTTCTATTTTCCGGCATCAAGCCGAATATTTAACCTAATGCATTTAGCTTTCCGTTTAAAATCGCGGGGTTTGACAAAAAAGTGCTCGACGAATGTAATTTGTCCATGATAATATCGAATAATGTCACACACAACTAATTACGCATAGTTACAAACTGTTGCAGGTTTAATCGGTAATGGCGGAAACTGGAAACAACCCCTGATATTACAACGTGTGGTAAATTCAAGGCAAACTTGAAAAACATCCAGGATTGATAAAATTAAGGAATGACAACCATGAAAAAAGTATCTGTTTTAGCTGCCGCAGCCACGCTGTTTTTTGGAATCGGCTTTACAGCCTGTTCGTCAGACGGGGATATTAAACAGGAGAAGGAAAAAGGAACCATCGATAAAATCACGGATAAAGCAGCGCAAAAGGCTGTTAAAGAAATCCGCACTCCCATAGATAAGGCCCGCGCAACCAGGGGCCTTGGCGAACAGCGAACCGAGGCCATCGACCACGCAACGAAACCTTGACGGCCTATCAAAAAAAACCTATTCGCTCTTGCCCAGCCCTAACTCCTTCATCTTGTACAGGATTATAGGCACTCTGATCTCAAGAAGGGAGGCGGCCCTGGTCTTGTTTCCCCCAGTCTGATCAAGGATCTTTACGATGAAGTATTTCATCTTCCGACTGAAAGGGTTTGAAAATAAAATCAGAGGCCCCAAGCTTCATAGCCTCCACAACCTACTCACAAAGGAATCCTCCACGGCAGAGTGTTTTCAACCTCTCTGTTCCTTAGGGATGGGGAGGAAACAACTTCCATCCCGGATTCACGACGGCATTGAATATATAAAAAACAAATACCATATCTCTTCTTTGAAAAACAGGTAGGTCATACCGGCAAGAGCGAGAAAGGGACCAAACGGAATAACCGATTTTCCCCCTTTTCCCTGTTTCACCATAGCTCCGATTCCCACAACCGTACCTGTCAATGAACTGCCGAGAAGCACAAACGGCAAGGACTGCCAACCCAGAAACGCCCCAAGCATGCCAAGGAGTTTGATGTCGCCTCCGCCCATGCCCTCCCTTTTGGTAAGCAGGTAATAGCCCGTTGCGACTGCGTAAAGGGTCCCGCCTCCTGCAAGAAGACCAATGCCCGAATCCTTCCATGTAACAAAATCGGTAAAAAATGAAAAACCAAAGCCCAGAACAATTCCCGGAATGCTTATCACGTCAGGAATGATCTGATGGTATACATCAATAAAGATAATTACCAGCAAAGCTGCGCATAAAACAAAGTATCCAAAAAAAGAGACGGATATGAAAAATTTATTGAACAGTGCCAGGGATAGAAGGCCCATGGCCAGTTCCACGATCGGATACTGCCAGGAAACGGGCTGTTTGCAATAGCGGCACCTGGCCATAAGCAAAATAAAGCTGACGATCGGGATATTGTCATACCACTTGAGCTTTTTCCCGCATTCCGGACATCGGGATGGAGGAAAAACAATGGACTCTTCCTCGGAAGGCAGCCTGAGGATCACGACATTCAGAAAACTGCCGACAACCGCCCCAAAAACGAAAACAAACACCTGAATAAAATTATCTGCCATGGAGGTTAATCTTTTTTGTGTTTGATGGTATCATAAAAAGTCCGATTTACTGCATTTATGAATATGAATCGCGACTTTTTTGCGAAATCATCATTTATTTTCCATTCCTAAATGTGAAAAAAAAAGGTATCTTTATTGTAGCCTTATTGTATTAAGGGTCTGGAAAGAAATAACTTGGGTAATTCCGATCCGAAATGTGTTGCAGATTTAGTCGGTTTGATATTCACGAAACCGCAAGCGTAGCAGGGCTACGGTGAGGATTTCGGGGATGTCAAACCGACTAAAGGTGTGATACAGTTCGGAAACGGAAAAGCCAAGTTATTTTTTTCCAGACCCTAAGGTGGCAGTATACTACCTTGTTCTGCATTTTGCATCTTTCTCATGGATTCCATCCAGGAAAAGAGTTGGTATTTTCGGGTGGTTACGATATGTTACAATTCACTGCCGTTTTTATGAAATTATAATGTCCATGTATCGGAAAGACAAAATTTCTGTCCATTTGTTAGAAATTATCAGCACAATGTAGGGACGAATCTTGTATTCGCCCTGATTAGGGCGATCACAAGGATCGCCCCTACGAAAAAAAACAATATAATTATAGCTCAATAGCTCGCCACTAGAGCGCTATGTTCGGGGGTAAGAATTTTTAGTGATTCTATCCATTGATGAGTCCATTCAGAGACTGAAAGCAGAAATATTATCTCAGGACTGGAGCCTGAGTCAGAAAAGAGTAGAACTTCTGGATACAGCCTTCTTCTCTCTAAAGCAACGGTTCAAGACCAGGAAGGGAACCCACGCCATACTGGTCATGGCCGAGTCAGCGCTTGATTATATCAAGAAAAAAAAAGAAAACTCTCTTCCTGATGCCATTGATTTTATAAAAGAGGCCATGGCCCATGTGGTCAACCTTTATGAAGAATCCGACTTTAATCCGGCGAGCGAGGAAAAGGTTTTCCAGACCGTTTACTCACGTTTCACAACGCTGAGAACCAAGATCAAGGAGGAAAAAAAAAGATCAATCGAACCGGAAACAGCGCCTGTTTCGCATCCTCTGCCGGTGAAGGCCGCGGCCGAGGAAACAACCATTGCGCAGGCAGCAAACGAGACAGGAGGCGCCTGGCTTCAGGCTCAGGAAATGTTGATTGCATCTCTTAAAATGGCTGATGCGGTTCTTGAAAATAAGAGAGAAGTTGAAAAATTAATCCATGAACTCAAGACCTCCCTTGAAAGAATGGACGGATTAGGTATAACTATCCAACAACTGCTGGAAAAACTACAGGCTGAAAAAACTCTCCTTTCCATTAATGGTTCCACGCGGTCTCGGCCTTCCGGATACGCCTGATGAAAACGCAACCTCTCTTGTGGTTGTCAGCAACGACCAATGGCATGGTGTAATTTTATGTTCAGACGTATACGCTGCTCCCAAAATCATAGTCAGGTTCCGGAAGGAAAAAAATGGGGATATCTCTGGAACAGGTTTTCTGGACAGCGGTGATGAGATTTCCTTTCTAAATGTTAGGCTACCAACGTAAGGCGGGACAGCCTGTAAATTCAACCAGTTAGCAACTCCTCAAATTTTGCTTGATTTTGGAATTGCCATAGAGCCAAAATGGCGGAAAGTGTCCCGCCTTAAGTTGGTAGCCAAATGTTATATCTATTCTCAAAAGAGAGGGTTTTTTTATTGATGTCCTGACCATGCAGGGCAAATGCATGAAAAATGTAATAAAAAGTTCAGTCAAACTGTATTGAATGTAGAGGTCACCGGCAGAGTGTTTTAACCCTTTTTTACACGTGGTGAGCATTTACGAACTTTCGGAGGGACTTATCGCTATGAACGAACAGGACAGGCGCAAAAACACCCGTGTCATTTTTCAGACAACGGCCGACCTGAAATTTTCAGACCAGGAGTTTATGGATTGTGAAACTCAGGACTTAAGTGTTAAAGGAATAGCCGTTTGGGGTATAAAAGGCCCGGAATCAGGCGATCAATGCGAAGTCAGTCTGCATCTCAGCGGTACGAGTAGTGACTTATGCCTCGCCATGAAGGGCGAGGTTGTTCGAGTTGAGGAAGACTGCATTGCACTTCATTTTTTCGAGATTGACCTGGACAGTTTTTTCCATCTGCGGAATATCGTTTATTACAACACGGAAGATGCGGATAAAATAGAAAATGAATTTCCGGGGCAGATCTCCGACGATATCCCTGACGATTTTGGGGATTAACTGACAATTGTCATAGAGTAATAGCTCCCTTTGGAAATTCTGGATTTCCGGATGGGCGCTGGGTAATGTATAGAGGTAATACATGCTATGGTGACCCCAAAAAAACAAAAAACAACCCGCAAAACTTCCGGGAAATCCCCTGTAAGAAAAAAGAAGACTCGGAAAGCCCATGTTCCTGTTCCTGACGCTACAACCAAGGACGTTGAACTGATTGGCAAAATGACAACGAGTCCGACCGTGAAAACATCCAAGGGTCATGAAAGACGCTATAATCCAAGGATTGCATTCAAGACTCAGGCCGACCTGCAATTTAAGGACGGTACACAAAACGGGTTGATTACGCGCGATTTAAGCATAAACGGGACATTTGTGCTTAACATGAAAGATAAACAGGTAGGTGATGAATGCGAAGTGACCCTTCATTGCGATCTTGTATTGAAAATGAAGGGAGAGGTTGTTAGGGTAGAGGAAAAAGGTAGCGCAATCCAATTTTTTGATCAGGACCTTGACAATTTTCATCATCTTAAAAATGTTGTTTATATAAACGCTGTGGATCACGAAGAAGCCGACATTTTTGATGACAAAATGGTGGATGAACTGCCCATGAAAAAACTCGAGGATAACGGTCTGCTTGATGACATATTTTGCGATGAAGATGATGACCTGTATGATAACAACGGGTTAGAGGAATATTTGGACAGCGATTATTAATGTCGTCAAAAAAAACAAAATATGTTTAGAGGTGTATACCCATGGCCTTAATGCAGATTACAGTCATTCCATTAGGCGTCGGCAGCGCCGGCCTTGGCGAATATGTAGCGGATATTCAAAAGGTATTGGGACGGGAAAATGCGAATTTCAAACTTAATGACATGGGCACGGTTATACAGGGAGAGACCCATGATCTCCTGGCGCTTGCGGCCAAAATCTCCGAACTGCCTTTTCAAAAAGGCGTTAAGCGGGTCGTGACTCAGATTGTCATTGACGACAGAAGAGACAAACAAGTTGTTATAGGGACAAAAGTTGCGTCTGTTAAGGCTAGACTTTGAAAAATTAAAAAATTCCAGTTTATCTGGGTCAGGTAGGAGAATTTGAGTGATGATGAAGCGTCTGTTGGTTGGAATCTTTATTATTCTGTTTTCAGCATCCGTCTGCCATTCCAGGATGGTCAGCATTGCCAATAAAAAAGTAAATTTGCGTTCCGGCCCCGGCAAAAAGTATAGCGTCCTCTGGGAACTCGGGAAAGGATTTCCGCTCCAGGTCGTGGCTTCTAAAGGCAACTGGCTGAAAGTTATTGATTTTGAAAAGGACACGGGTTGGGTATACAAAAAACTGATAGTGGATAAACGCCATTTCATTGTTAAAAAGAAAAGGGTTAACATCAGAAACAACCCTGGAAGAAACGGTAAGATTATCGGCAAGGCCAACTATGGGGTAGTCTTTAGGACCTTTGAAATAAAAAGCGGGTGGGCTAATGTCAAGCACGAAAACGGTTTGACCGGGTGGATTAAGAGAGACCTGCTCTGGGGATGGTAGAAATTTAAGGGATACTAAACAAATGGCCGGCAACACATTTGGAAAGGTATTTAGGGTAACTACATGGGGAGAATCCCACGGCACAGCCGTTGGCGCAACTATTGACGGCTGCCCGCCGGGATTAGAGTTATCCCATGAGGATATCCAAAAGGATATGGACCGGCGAAGACCCGGCGCCGGTGGAGGAGCAAGTCCGCGCAAAGAACCTGACAAGGTCGAAATCCTGTCAGGGACCTATGAAGGCATCACAACAGGCACTCCGATTTCCCTTCTGATTTACAACAAAGACGCCCACAGCAAATCCTACGAACATATTAAGAATATTTTCAGGCCGGGACACGGCGACATTACTTATTTTAAAAAATACGGCATCCGGGACCACCGGGGCGGCGGCAGGGCCTCGGCAAGGGAAACCGCCGCTAGGGTAGCAGCCGGCGCGGTGGCAAAGAAACTTCTTGGCCGGGATGGCGTGCAAATCCTTGCATACACCGTGGCACTCGGCGGCATCGAAGTCGGAAAGAGAGCGCTTGACGAAATTACCGAAAATCGCCTCTTCTGCCCTGACACGGCCACAGCTGCCATGATGGAAGAAAAAATTAATATAGTCCGCAACGCAAAGGACACGCTGGGCGGAATTGTGGAAATTTTGACCAGAGGTTGCCCGGCCGGCCTTGGAGAACCGGTTTTTGACAAACTGGATGCAGAACTTGCCCGAGCCCTCATGTCAATCGGAGCAGTCAAGGGCGTGGAAATCGGGGCAGGCTTTGAGGCAGCCGTCCTTACCGGCTCCCGGAACAATGACCTTCTGACACCAAAAGGGTTCAAGTCCAACCGTTCCGGCGGAATACTGGCCGGTATTTCAAACGGCGACGATATTGTTGCCCGTGTTGCCGTGAAACCCATTCCTTCGATCGCCATGGAGCAGGAGACCGTTGACCTTGACAATAAGCCCGTCAAGATAAAAATCGGCGGACGTCACGATATTTCCGCCATTCCCAGAATTATACCGGTTTGTGAGGCAATGGTCGCCTTGACTCTGGCAGATCATCTGATGCGTCAGAAGGCAATATCGTAAACGTTTACCAGCACTGCATACACACGCAAAATTTACCTTCTTACTTGCTCTTTTCCCATGTTTTAATTATTATTATCACCAGCCTATCACACTCCATCCCGTGAAAAATTCCAACAATTTGTTGTTTTGGCCCCACATCTTCCATTTCCCAGTCCGGCTTGGAACCAAAATATTATGAGCAAAAAACGCAACAAAGGATCAATAAAGAATATCTGGTTAATTACCAGAGAATACAGCCGGCTGGCCGGGGTTGGCGGTGTAAAGGACGTATCCAGGCAGCTTGCCGGAGCCCTTGCCGGATCGGGAAGAAAGGTCAGCGTGGTTCTTCCTTTATACGGATTCATGGATCCGGCCGAACTAAACCTCGATCCTTTGGACATATCCTTTTTTGTTGACATGAATTATGTGACAATCGAACGTCACGAACCTGTCAGGATCTGGTCAATAAAGCACCACGCCTCTATTAATACGGCCTGCGGAAACGGCTTGCCAGGGCCGGCTTTAAAAAAAGAGGGGGAAAAAAAGAAAGATGTAACGATCTATTTTATTGATTCTCCTCGATTTCGAGACAAAAAACGTGTTTATACATACACTGTCGAGGAAGAGGAGGAAAATCCTGATCACTGCCAGGGCGCCGGACACCATGATTATTTTGCAATGAATGTGCTGTTGCAGAAGTCTGCCCTGGCCCTCATGGTACTTCTTTCTGAAAAACCTGACATAATTCACTGCCAGGACGGTCATACAGCCATTCTGCCGGCAATGATGCGCGAAATCGAAGGATATAGACACTATTTCAGAAAAAGCGGCGCAGTAGTTACAATCCACAATGCCGGCCGCGGCTATCATCAGGATGTAGGCGACCACGCCTTTGCCAAAGCAATCTGCGCCATTGGTTCCCGTACCATTAAGAATAACCTTTTAGACGGAATGTTTAATCCTTTCCTGGCAGCGTCATCTTATGCAGTGCTCAATACGGTCAGTGAAAATTATGCAAGAGAGTTGACCGAGACCGATGACGACGAATTGACCGGCTGGCTCGGCCATAGGCTTGTGGCGCGCGGTTTCAGCCTCCAGGGAATAACAAACGGGATAAACCCCGACCATTTCGACCTATCTTCTCCTGAAAAACTGGGCCTTCCCAAAGGTGCCGCAGTTCAAATTTCGCCTGAAATCAACTCCTGTACATCAACTGTAAGTCGGCAGGCCCGGCGTAAAAAAACAGCTCAAAAGGGGGGAGTATATCTGCCCGACAAAAAAAAATGCCTGGAATTTCTGGTGAATATCATTGCCGACAATAAACTGGGCGGCATTAGAAAGGACGGAAGCCTTGATTTTCATCCTGATCAACCTCTCTTTACCTGGATAGGCAGATTTACGCCACAGAAAGGGATGGATATTCTGGTGACGGCGCTTGAGGTTTTATTGTCCCGGGACCGCGATTTCCAGACAGTTATACTTGGAACCGGCGCTAAGGAGATTGAAGAAAGCCTTCTTTGCCTGACTGAAAATCGGGAAAACAGCGGAAGAATCTGTCTGCTTCGCGGTTTTGACTCTGTTTTTGCCAACCGGATCTATGCAGCAGGCGATTTTTTTCTCATCCCGTCCAGATATGAACCATGCGGCCTCACGGACTTTATTGCGCAGTTGTTCGGAAATATCCCAATTGTCCATCACACCGGAGGGCTGGTAAAGGTTATTGATAATGAAACAGGATTTGCCTACCAGGAACACAGCAGTCAGGCGCTCATAAATACCATACAAAAAGCCATGCACATGTTTCGCAACTCCCCGGACAAGATCGCAAAAATGCAACTCAACGCATTAAAACGAATTTACAACCATTACAATTGGAACATTGTAATGGACAAATATCTGGATCTTTACCAGGAAGCCCTCTCTCTAACGGCCTGATCTAGATTTGATGCGTCCCGCGCAAGGCACGATGAGGGCGAATACGCCGAACAATGCAGCCATGCAGGATGGATCGGAGCATCAAAATGTGAAGTTGTTTTTGAGCGAGCCATAAAAAGTTTGTCATTGACATTAATCTGAAATTTTGTTAATATTTTTTGTTCCGTACTTGAGAACAACGGGTTACCTCTTAAAAAATTTATTTTTCAAGAGGTAATAAAAACGGTTTTGTTTTTTTCGGAAATCTGTTAAATATGCATTTATAAGTACATTATTTTTATGTAGCAACTGATCTTTGAAAACTGAATAGCGAAGCAAATGGGCCTGAGTAGATTTTTTTTAGTTTGAGAACAAACAGAGATTAAACTGGAGAGTTTGATCCTGGCTCAGAACGAACGCTGGCGGCGTGCTTAACACATGCAAGTCGAACGCGAAAGTACCGCTTCGGTGGTACAAGTAGAGTGGCGCACGGGTGAGTAACGCGTAGGTAATCTACCCTTATATTTGGGATAACATACCGAAAGGTCTGCTAATACCGGATACGCTTATTTATACGCGAGTAAGAATAAGGAAAGGTAACCACTGATATAAGTTATCGTATAAGGATGAGCCTGCGTACCATTAGCTTGTTGGTGGGGTAACGGCCTACCAAGGCAACGATGGTTAGCGGGTCTGAGAGGATGATCCGCCACACTGGAACTGGAACACGGACCAGACTCCTACGGGAGGCAGCAGTGAGGAATATTGCGCAATGGGGGAAACCCTGACGCAGCGACGCCGCGTGGGTGATGAAGGCTTTCGGGTCGTAAAGCCCTGTCAAGTGGGAAGAAGTGCATATAAGTTAAGAGCATATATGTTTGACGGTACCACTAGAGGAAGCACCGGCTAACTCCGTGCCAGCAGCCGCGGTAATACGGAGGGTGCGAGCGTTGTTCGGAATTACTGGGCGTAAAGGGCGCGTAGGCGGCTATGTAAGTCGGGTGTGAAAGCCCACGGCTCAACCGTGGAAGAGCATCTGAAACTGTATGGCTTGAGTATGGGAGGGGAAAGTGGAATTCCCGGTGTAGAGGTGAAATTCGTAGAGATCGGGAGGAACACCTGTGGCGAAGGCGACTTTCTGGACCAATACTGACGCTGAGGCGC
>JAYEGR010000103.1:0-8860 GCA_034659175.1 Thermodesulfobacteriota bacterium
ACACCCCCCCCCCCCCCCTACTGGTTACCTTGTCAAGATGGTTGGTCGGCTCGTCCTACAGAAGAATATCCGGCTGCCTGGCCAGGGCACGTGCAAAAAGCGCGCGTCGTTTCCTGCCGGGTCACGCCCTGCATCAGTTAACCTCCCGTGTTTTAAAAAACTCTATCTCCGACCACTCTTCCATATAATAGCTGAGCTGCCATTCACTGGTTGTCAGAAAGGAGAGGCAGCCTTCAGCATCCTTAGCC
Source organism: Thermodesulfobacteriota bacterium (assembly GCA_034659175.1). GTDB lineage: Bacteria > Desulfobacterota > Desulfobulbia > Desulfobulbales > DAOVYS01 > DAOVYS01. The sequence goes on from JAYEGR010000103.1 coordinate 249, forward strand.
ATATTGGCTATATATTTTTTCTCAAATTCAGCCATTTTTTTGCGATCATCACACCTGACCCAGCGTGCCACATTATAATTCACAGGTTCATATATGGCATCCACACCATATTCCGCCTTGAGACGGGCCATGGTCACATCAAACTGGAGGACACCAACCGCCCCCAGAATATAGTCTTTTCCTATAGCAGGCATAAAAACCTGGATAGCCCCTTCCTCTGCAAGCTGGACCAATCCTTTCTGAAGATGCTTGGCCTTTAACGGATTTTTCAGAAGCACACGCCTGAAATATTCAGGTGCAAAATTGGGGATTCCGCTGAATTTCAAAGGTTCGTTTTCGGTAAATGTATCGCCTATCTTGATGGTTCCGTGGTTATAGATACCAATAATATCCCCTGGAAAAGCCTCCTCCACATTCTCCCTTTCCTGTGCTTTAAATATGGTTGCATTGGCAAAGGTTACATCTTTTCCGATCCTGTGGTGAACGACTTTCATTCCTCTTGTAAATTTCCCTGAACAGATCCTGACAAATGCAATCCTGTCTCGGTGGGCAGGGTTCATATTGGCCTGTATTTTAAAAGCAAAACCTGAAAATTCTTTTTCATATGGCGAAACCTCACGGGAAACGGCCTGTCTCACACCTGGATGGGGGGACAGTTCCAGAAATGCATCCAGCATCTCTTTAACACCGAAATTATTAATCGCGCTTCCGAAAAAAACCGGCGTCTGGCTTCCTTTTAAAAAATGTCGGCGCTCAAACGGATCGGCGGCGCCTTCAAGCAGCTCAATGTCTTCACGCAATTCATCGGCCTGTTTGTTTAAAAGTTCATCCAAAACAGGATCAGACAGATCATTAATAACGATCCCTTCCCGACCAAGGGTTTTTTGGCCTTGTTTAAAAATATGCAGTTGTTTGTGAAAAATATTATATACACCTTTAAAGCGTTTACCCATACCAATAGGCCAGGAAAGCGGAGCACATTCGATCTGCAGTTTATTCTCAATATCATCAAGGATATCAAGAGGCGACATGCCTTCACGATCAAGCTTGTTTATAAATGTAATGATCGGGGTGTTGCGCATCCTGCAGACCTCCATGAGTTTTTCGGTCTGAGTTTCCACACCCTTGGCATTGTCAATCACCATCAGGGCGCTGTCCACGGCAGTCAACACCCTGTATGTGTCTTCTGAAAAGTCCTGGTGGCCTGGTGTGTCGAGCAGATTAATCTCAAAATCCCTGTAATTAAACTTCATTACGGAAGTTGTAACTGAAATACCTCTTTCCTTTTCAATCGACATCCAGTCACTGGTAGCGTGTCTGGCTGCCTTCCTTGCCTTAACAGCCCCGGCCTGCTGGATCGCCCCGCCAAAAAGGAGAAGCTTTTCCGTCAGCGTGGTTTTGCCTGCGTCGGGATGACTGATAATTCCGAATGTTCGTCTCAGGTTAATCTCTTTTTGATTAAAACTATCCATAAATTTTTCTTTGTTTATCCCCTTTATATCCTGTGTTTTATATTTTAAAATTCGTAAATATTCGGCTTGTGTGGCAATATTACAAAAAACCTCGGCCTGTAAATGTTTGACAGTACACCCCAAGGGCACTTCCTGCAGGGCGCTCCAGGTGTTCACGATCAGGTCTTTCAGCTATACATAAGTATGCTGGAAGACCTGATCGTGAACAGATGGAGTGCTGACGAATATTTACTAAGATCCTGCAAGCCGTTCGAGCGCTCTGTCATACCCGTTGATAACATTTTTCCATAAAAAGGACGTCATTTTATTTGCCAGCCTGCTCTGAATTTCTTCATACCGCTTATAATCTAAAATAATCAGTAAAAGTTTTTTAACAAGATCCCGTCTGTTTTTATACAGAAAGCATTCATGAAATTCTTCAGGAAGTATTTCGGGATATGAAAGCCTGTCAGGCAGGAGTGGAACACATCCCATCAGTATTGCTTCTGTCACGGAAATGCCGAAATTTTCCTGTATTGCAGTGCTTATAACAATTGCACCCCGTTTAAGCCATTTTTCATACTCCTCCCTTAAAGGAACATATCCGAACTGAAATATTCTGTCCTTAAACCTCCTTTCCGCCTCTTTAAACTCTTCAGGAATCTTGCCGAAATTTTCTCCCATAAGCGCCAGATTAAAATCAAGCCCCATGTTATCTATCTCTTCAAGAGCGCTGAAAAACATCTTACAGTTTTTGTCAAACCCCCACCTGTGATTCCATACAATAAGAGGAGGATCTGTCTGTTTTTCAACATCAACATACCTGTCAAACGGCAGAGTTATGCCGGGGTAAAGCACCTCTGCTTTTTCACGAATTTTATCTGCAATTCCTTTGGGTCCGCAGTCACGCCCCCTTTTCAGAAACTCCGGCACTCCATTTAAAAAAGCATTTTTATGCATTTTTGAATTAAACACAACCATGTCAGCCACAAGTGCGGTAGTGATGTTTATTATCCCCAACTGAAACGCTCCTTTGTCTCCCGGCGGCTGCGGATAAGTCATCTGGTTTTCATGAAAATACGCCAGAACAGGCGGGCACAGTGAACCAACAAGCGCCTTAAAGTCAGCCAAGTTAAAAAAATCGGTCACAATAATACCGTCATATTTTTCAAGCCTGGGGATGTTGTCCGCAATATGAAGCGCCGCTCCAAGCATACGCCAACGCCAGTTTTCGCCAGGCATGGCCATAATATCAACATGATGCGAGGAATGTGCTGACAGTCCATTTACAAAAAGTGAATGCGAACCTATACAGTATGTTTCTATAAAAAGATAATTCAGAACTGTTCACCATGGTTTTAAGGAATGTGGAAATAAATATCAGAATGCCCCCTCAAGTAACTTCTCAATGGTCGTCGGTCTTCCCGGCGCTGCCGCTTTTGACCCCTTCGTCGATCTCTTTTTTCTTAAATTTCCAGAGGCGGCCGACCTTGTGGGCAGGCATGTGTTTTTCGCTTATCCACTTGTAGGCGGTATCGCGTTTGATGCCAAGATATTCCGCTATTTCATAGACAGAGAGCCACCGGTCGTCCATACTTTGACACCTTACGTGTTGATTACAGAGAATTTGGTTTTATCAGGTTTTATCTGGATGAAGGGGTATAGATATGTAAAGGAAAAGCAGGGTGATGTCAAATTGTTCTAAGGAGATTAATTTTTAAAACAGGGTAGTGATTCACCGTGGTATTTTTTAAAAGGCAGACATATCCCCAGAAATGGATAGCCGAATGGTTTAGCTTTTGCTTTTTTGCCCGAAGGGCATTATGTTCCATCAACAAACAGAGAATAGTAATCGTTCACCCCATCCGTACGCGCCCAACGGAAGTGCCCTTGGGGTGCGATCAGTCCGGTTCACATAGGTTTACTATAGCCTCGCCAGGCCTGCTTGAGTTTATGCCCTTCAGGGTGTACATCCAGTGAACGATTACATATGGAGGAGTCTGCTAAATAGGGGCGCCTCTGAACGGTTACAAAAAATGTGTGACGCATTATGAATATCCTGCTGGTCAACCCGCCTAACTGCGGCCGTTCCATACCGGAAGAGCGGTATGGGATTGATTCCATCAAACAGATATTCCGGGGAGAACCCCTTTCTATTGAGGCGCTTGCAGGCAACCTGCGTGATCATGAGGTCCATATTGTCGACCTCAAGGTTGAGTCTGACGGCCTTGCCGACGCACTGACCGCCTTTCAACCCGATATTGTCGGCCTGACCGGCATGACGTGTGAAGCCAATACCATGCTGCGGTTGGCGCTCCAGGTAAAAGAGAACAGCCGGGCTTTAGTAGTTGTAGGCGGCATCCATGCCTCAATTGACCCGGATTTTTTCAACCGGTCGGAGGTTGATTTTATTTTTATCGGCCTGGGCAAGGCGAGTTTCCGGGAGTTTGTCACCGCTCTTGACAATAAAAGAGCGACTGACGACATTCCAGGTGTAATCGGAACCCGGCCGGGCAGCTCTTTAAAATACAGGGTCAGAAAATACAGTAAAGCTGATCTGGTTAATGAGCAGCCACCGGCTTATGAACTGGTGGAACGATACCGGAGCCACTATACTTTAACCAGTCTGAAACTGGATATGGGATTTGTGGCCACGGCATTCGGCTGTCCATTCCGCTGCTCATTTTGCTGCATTAAGAACGTAACGGACGGCCGATATCTGACCCATTCAATTAAAACGATCATACGCGATATAGAGCTGCTGTCCGATCTGCCTGTAATCCGGCTCCTCGACGCCAACACATTCGCTGATGCCGGCCATGCAGCCGCCCTGGCTACAGCTATCCAGCAGGCGAATATCCGCAAACATTTTTTGGCTGATGTCCGATCCGATACAGTCGTCAACCATCCGGAAATACTTAAACAATGGAAGGACGCAGGATTACGGGCAGTAATTATCGGCTTTGAGGAGATCAGCGATAAGAGGCTCTCCCGGTTCAAAAAAGCCAACAATGTTGCAACCAACGGTGAAGCTATCAAGATACTACACGATATGGGCGTCACTATTGTGGGCGATTTCATTATATCTCCGGAATACGATGAAACCGATTTTGACAGACTGGAAAACTACATTGAATCCAACCGCATTGATCTGCCCATGGCAACCATCTTAACGCCATTACCAGGGACTGATCTCTATAACCGTTACAAGGACAACATCAGTGAAAGCAACCTCGATTATTACACCCTCACCAATGCAGTCATACCTACCGGACTTCCGGAACAACGATTTTACCGGCGCTACTCCGAGCTTATCAAAAAAGGACATACGGGGGCAAAACTGTAATGGATGCCTATATTACTGATATCGCATCTTTTCTTCCCAATACCCCCCTGGACAATGATCTGCTGGAATCAGTTCTGGGCATGATCAACCAGGTGCCGTCCCGCACCAGAAAAATCATTTCAAGAAACAACGGGATCAGAAAGCGCTATTACGCCATAGACCCTGTCTCAGGGGAAATCACCCATACCAATGCTCAGCTTGCAGCGGAAGCGGTCAAACGCCTTAAGCCATACGATAATTTTACGCCATCTCACATACAGATCCTGTGCTGCGGGACATCCTCCCCGGACCAATTGATGCCCGGCCATGCTTCCATGGTGCATGGTGAAATCAAAGGCGGTCCTTTAGAGGCGGTATCCACAGCCGGCATCTGTTTATCCGGAATCACAGCCCTCAAGTATGCCGCCATGAGTGTTGCCCTGGGGGAAACGAAAAACGGGGTGGCCACCGGTTCCGAGCTGGCATCAAGTTACCTGCACGCTCGTATCTGTGGTCCTGTCAGTCCTGAACGGGCTAAAAAACTTGAGAAACAACCCGGTTTGAGTTTTGAGGCGGATTTTTTACGATGGATGCTTTCCGATGGGGCCGGCGCTGTTTTTTTGAGTCATAAACCATCCCCGGACAGACCAAGTTTGCGCATTGACTGGATCAACAATATATCTCACGCCCATTCCATGGAACCTTGCATGTTTGCCGGAGCTGTCAAACATAGCGACGGCTCCCTTAAGGGCTGGCGTCAATTCAACAGTCTGAACGAAGCAGTATCAGCTGAAGCCTTTCCTGTAAAACAGGACGCCAAACTGCTCAACGACGCGGTTCTACCGGTACTGGTTGGACGCAGTCTGCCCCTGCTGATCAGCAAATACAACCTGAAGCCAAAGGCGATCACCTGGTTTCTGCCCCACTACTCTTCCAAATATTTTCGTCAGAGGCTCTATGACAGCCTTAGAGATACAGGGCTGGAAATACCATTTGCCCGCTGGTTTACCAACCTGTCCACAAAGGGCAACACAGGATCGGCGGCTATCTATATTGTCATGGAAGAGCTTTTTAATTCAGGCAGACTCAAACAGGGCGACACCCTGTTCTGCTTCATTCCGGAGAGCGGACGTTTTTCAGTAGGCTATATGCATTTGACAGTCGTTTAAGCGTAAACGTTCACAGGGCAAGAGGGTTGCAATCCGGCAGGGCTTTTGCTACCCCGTGATCGGTTATGTTTAACCTTGGTCCATTCCAGGGCAGGCGGCAACAAGCCCGATGATAATGTAATCAAGTATTCGGAGGCCAAAACGTTTTTTCGCCTCAAATATCCAACGAGGGTATTGTTTAACCGTAAATTTTGAAGCTGTATTCCTGACAAGGCGCGTGGTCAGCTTTTTTAAAACACCAATGTTTGTGACCCTGTGTCGATCGACAATATCCCGAAACAGCACAAAGTCTATCAACCCTGCAATAACAGGTTGCGATCCAGGGTGGATAGACCCTGTGCTTCCGGGAATCCTCAACAAATCAGGTATTTTATCAGTTGGTTTTCCAGGAGGGAACGTGTTTTCTTATTGAATGGGCTCTTTGCGACAGGAGGTTCAATAGCGTTATTTTTAAGCGAGCCATTAGGCTTGAAAAGTAGTTGTGAGGAATTGGGGGCCTATGTTATGTTTATTGACTGTTCCTGGTTTTTTTCCCGACTCGACAGTCAAGAGTTATAATGTCATTTTCGCTACAAGGTCTGATAATACATAACACCTCAATATCTCTCAACTTGTAACCGTTCATAGGGAGTCTCCCTATTTAGCAGACTCCTCCATATGTAATCGTGAGTAACTATATGCCGCCGAATCCGAACCATTTGGAACCATTGTTGTTTTTCATTCTTATTGCATATCTGGCTGTTCAATTTGTTGAAAACCTGATCAGTTTTATCAACTTAAGGCATCTGGCCGTTCACGGCGCCGAGGTTCCCCATGGATTTGCCGGCTATATTGACGCACAAGACCTTGAAAAAATGCGTGATTACACCCTTGCCCGCAGCCGGGTTGATTTTACGGAGACTTTTGTAACCATCTGCGTCACCTATCTTTTTCTGTTCCGCGGCATTTTGAATTGGTATAACAACTGGATCATATCACATAATTGGCCCTTTGTTCTTTCGGGCGCCCTGTTTTTCCTGTTTCTGGCATACGCGGATATGCTCATCAAAATCCCGTTTAATCTGTTCAATACATTTCACATTGAACAAAAATTCGGTTTTAACACGCAGACCTTGCGGTTATGGTTTGTGGATCAGATAAAGACCCTGATTATAGTTACACTTCTCTATTCAATACTGCTTTTGTGCGCCTTCCAGCTCATCCGGATGGCGCCGGATTACTGGTGGTTCGTGCTCTGGCTGTTTCTCCTCTTGTTCTCCATCTTTATTATCTATATATCACCTTACGTGATTGAACCGCTTTTTAATAAATTCACTCCTATTACAAATACATCTCTGGAAGAACAAATTAAACGCGTGATGAAGCGGGCCGGACTTTCCATTTCACGTGTGTTCAAAATGGATGCGTCCAGCAGAAGCCGTCACAGCAATGCATATTTTAACGGAATCGGCCATGTGAAACGCATTATCCTGTTTGACACTCTGCTTGAGAACACCACGGATGAGGAAATCATTGCCGTTCTGGCACACGAGGCAGGACACTGGAAGAAAAAGCACATTCTAAAAAGGCTTGTTGTAATGGAAACATTGGCGCTGGCAGGTATGTTCCTGATATTTAAAATCGTCCAGAGCGACATGCTTGCCACATTGTTCCAACTCAATCACCCCGACCTTTACGTCAAACTTTTCCTGGCAGGATTTCTTGGGTCGCTTCTTCTTTTTCCGTTTACACCTCTTACCAACATGCTTTCCCGTCGCCAGGAACGTGAGGCCGACGATTTTGCAGTCCAATTAACCAATAACCCGGGTGCCCTGGCAACCGCCCTTATCAAGCTGGGCCGTGACAACCTTTCCAATCTTCACCCTCATCCCTTGTATGCCGCTTTTCATTACAGCCATCCCCCGCTGCCGGAGCGGATTTCAAAACTGCTTTCCCTGGATAAAACCCGGTCATGACCACAAAATCTGAAAAATTATGGAAAAAGGCTGCCGGAGTCTTTCATGAAAAGGCCTCTGAGTATGACAAATGGTTCAATGACAGTCTCTTATTTGACATTGAACTTGCAGCATTACGCGATTTAAAGACCTTACATGTCGAGCCCGGGTTTGAAATAGGGGTCGGGCCGGGGAGATTTGCCGAGGCCCTTTCCGTAAAAACAGGTCTGGATCCCGCATTTGCCCCGCTTGAACTGGCAAGGAAGCGGGGTGTGGCCGCATGTCAGGCAATCGGAGAAATACTGCCTGTAAAAGAAAAAAGCCTGGGCTCTATTTTTATATTATTCACGCTCTGCTTTCTTGAACATCCGGATAAAACCCTGTCGGAATGTTACAGGGCACTTAAAACCGACGGACATCTGATATTGGGCACAATTCCGGCAACCAGCGCATGGGGCGGGCTGCTTATTGCCAAACAGAAAGAAAATCATCTCTTTTACCGACACGCCCGTTTCTACAATTTAAGGGATGTGAGATCAATGCTTCAGGATGCGGGTTTTAAAATCGTTGAAACCCGGTCCACCCTGTTCCAGCCGCCTGATTCATTAAATGAGATGGAATCTTCCTGCAAGGGAATGCATGATGATGCGGGTTTTGTGATTTTTGTGGCTAAGTGTAGCGGCTCGCAATCATAAACGCCCGGACTCGCAATAATGATCATTCTGGGCTCACA
>JAYEGR010000103.1:8960-11116 GCA_034659175.1 Thermodesulfobacteriota bacterium
TAAATGAGATGGAATCTTCCTGCAAGGGAATGCATGATGATGCGGGTTTTGTGATTTTTGTGGCTAAGTGTAGCGGCTCGCAATCATAAACGCCCGGACTCGCAATAATGATCATTCTGGGCTCACAATAAATGACAATAAGAATAGGGTCGGGCTCACATTAAATGCGAATAAGAATTCACGATGTATCCTCATTCTTCCAATACGGGTATTTTTGACCAACGCCGCAAAAAGGTAAAACAAGGAATTTCAGTTCAAATACCTTGAGCCTTCTGTCAGATGAATCCCCATCGATTTTTCATCAAGATTGTTAATGAGTTCTTATATGTTCGTAGTACCCTTATCCTGCTATTTATTTGCCTTCCTGTTTCTGTTGTAAATATAACTTTATTGCCGCGGCTAAATGGGGTGTGGTCACTCCCTTTTGGAAGAGATCATCCAGGTCTTTTGTGGTGAGAAATTCACCTTGTTCACTATGTTCCAGGTTCAAATGAGGTATTTTGTCAGCAAATGTTTTGTACACCATAACCATTTCGTTCTCTATCTCATCTTTAACCCTTGTTTTGCCGACCTGAGCAAGGGCTGTGTCCAGGCCAAGAAACTCTTCGAGGGCATTTTTTGCGGCTTCCTCATATTGTTGTCCAATCTTTACATGTTCACCCACAGAGGTGGTCCAGACCCCGGGATAGAGTTCGAGTGCGGCGCTCCTTTTTCTTACATAGATTTTTCCTTCACTGTTGACGACCACAATATGGACGGATCTGTGAAGCAGCCCCATCTTATGAACTTCTTCACTTTCTTTCTTGCCGATCACTTTGTCATCTTCGTTGACCAAGTCCAGCATAATGCCGTAGTCGCTCATTTGAAATTTCCTTACTTCAGGCAGTTATATGGAAGGCAGCAGCCGAGGTCCTTATTGAACATAAATTCAGGCGTATCGTTCTCCCAGCGAATTTCAACAAGAGGAGAACCCGTCAGGGGACATATGGTGTTCAAAGAAAAAAAGGTTACCGCCCCGTATTCTCCGCTGCCACGCTTTGTTTCAAAAATAGTGGGCGCATAGATTTGATGACCAAATATTTTGTCCGTCTCTTGTCCTTTATTGACCTTATATAACAATTCCCAGTCGCCGGTGATTGTATCATGTGACACGAACCCCCTGAATGCCGCCTCCTTATCTCTGTTGTTGTTCATTGTCGGATTATTCTGTGTTGAAACGAAGAGATAGTATTTCCCTTTTCTGGCGATCATGTATGGGACTTCCAGCTGGCGATAATTCTGGGGAAGCTTTAACGGCGCCCGGAGGTGCCAGTTCATCAATGTGTTGTCAGTGGCAATGGCATGACCGACGGTTGGCCGGATTGTACCGCAAGCATCTTTTGATTTGGCGGAGAAGAACATATGCCACTTTTGGGTGGCTGGATCTTGGATAACAAAAGGGTCTCGCCATGCCATATCGATGCCGTCATCATTCGTAATGTCGTAACCGAGTTCACGAGCATGCTTGGTGGGTTGTAAAATAATCTGCGGGGGCGCGTAAAGTGCTGCCCGTCTTTAGAGGTTGTAATGCCGATCTCTTGGTTCATTTCATCATTGTCTTCCTGATTACGGCCGGTGATAAACATCAGAAATGTTTTTTCTCCATTTTCTTCCCTTATCATAACGCTGCTTGTCCAGATTACCTTATCCGGCCAGACACCTTTTATGCCGCTTGGCTGAATGGCCGGCCCCTTGTCAGTCCATGTGACCCCGCCATTTTCTGAAATAGCATGGCGGACAAATGCGTGCTGGTGCCGCTCATTGGGGGTCAGTTTGTCTGACGGAGCTGAAAGAGCGTAACGATGAAGAATCCCTTGATCTTCCACTATCCAGCTATCCCAGATATACTGACCCTCAACAGCATACACCCCTGCCGGCACTATTGGCGCATCATGTTCTTTTCCGGAAACAAGTTGAGAGGAAGGGACGGCGCAACCATAGAAGGATAAAAGAGTAAATAAAATATATAAGTAAATATTAGAGTTGTTTTTTCATGAGTCAATTTTTCAAAATGCTCCTGAACTTCTTGTCGAGAGGATACACCCAAACATCTTTAATGGGAACACTCATTTTGCCGGACGGTCCAAGTTTTCCTCGGCCTTTGGTTTGTCCACATA
>JAYEGR010000104.1:0-11030 GCA_034659175.1 Thermodesulfobacteriota bacterium
GGCCATGGACCGCTCTCAAGCTCGTCCAGTAAGGGTGTGTCATGCTTCGGCATTCTTTTTCCTCCTTACATTTAATTAAAATTACCAGAATTCACAGTTTGTCTGCGCAATTACTGCCCAATACACATAAGACTCCCTTACAATGTGAATTCCATTGCCTTAATGCGGGAATCTGTATTTTTTTGGATACCTATTTATTTCAGGGCTGTCGTTTTCAGGAATTATTCAGTTCAAATGCCCCAGTTAAATAAACATTTAACCAAATAAGGCGTGCATCATAGTTATCAATATTATGTTTGTCAACAAAAAATCAACAAACCGGAAAGTTCATTTTTTCTTTGACACCCGAATAGAGAGTCGCTATAGGTATCATGTCTGTCGGCAAGGGGTGCGGCATCGGGCAAACATACAATTATTGTAACTAGTTAGATGAATAGGCTGAAGGTAGAAGGCTTTTAGATGTATCGGAAAAACAAAGTTTCGCTGATTCGCACAGTATGAACCATCGTCATTCCGGCTAACTACATGCCGGAATGACGAAAAAATTGATTGTTCTGTGTCTTTGCCCATAGGGCACTATGTTCTGCGCCGATTCATCCCGCACCAGACTAAGCGTTAATAGCTATTTTAAATGGATTGCTCCAGCAATCCGCGATAAACCATTTATTTCTGAGCAAACCTGAAATGACCGGAATCAATGCCTTGAAACATATAAATGTAAACTTCTTTTTTTCTTCACCAGGGGGAGATATACCGGCAGGTCCCGACGAGATGTCAAGGCCCTTTCTGGTGAGTCCATCTGAAAGCCATCCTTTCCTGACACTGGGTGACTATTTTGGGGCCATACGGGAATTTGTCCTGAAAAATAATGGAGATAACCTGCTTTCAACGCTGAACTCCATACACAGGGATGTCAGGTTTGAAGATATTTCCGAAATCCGCATCTTAAGTGTTGCCCACGGTGCGTTCTACCATCTTGCGAGCGTTGAGATAGTTCTAAAGGATAATACTGTAAAATTTTGCGTGAGTACGGCCCTTACGGATCAAGGCAATGCATGCCTTGAAAACGAATTTAATATCCTGGGCCGCCTGAACCGGGCCCACGATTTTCCATATCTGCCGCAGACATATTTTAAAGGAAAAATCGAACGCCGGACCGGGAGAGGCGAGATGAGGCAGTCTCTCTCAATGTTTCTTGGAGACTGGTTTGAAAATTATTATGAGTGGCACTTATCCAAAGACAAAGAAAAAGGAATCAGCGGAATCCGGATATGGGACACGGCCCTTGGAAACCGTTTTGCCACGGATAAGGAGTGCTTTGAGATACTCAAACAATCTTCAAAGATCCTCACCCTTTATTATGACACCAGGGACTCAAGCCGGATATATCCCTGGCACCATGCGGCCGGGGACTTTATTGTAAAAACCGACCCAGGCGCTGTTGACATCAGACTTACCACGGTCAGGCATTACGGCCCGATAATGGAACTGCCGCCTGATGATCCGGCAGCCGGGTTCGGCGCAATCATTCATTTTTTCCTGGATCTTACCGTGAGTATGCGGCTTGACCGGATGGACGGAGTGGGAGAGGCGGCCTGGGTTGACGATTACTCGGTGGATGCCGTGGTACAGGGTTTTTTTGAGGGTTTAAGGATTATAGAGGCAAAGGAGAAATATCATTTAGGCTCTGTCAACGACCTGCCGGATTTTTTAAAATCTCTTACCACGGACGATATAAGAATGTTCTACCAATCCATACTGGAACCTTACAAACAGGAAAAAACAGAGGACTATTTCCTGATCCAGTCACACCTGGACAACCATATCAATATTCTTCATCAAGTGATTAAGGAACTACCGCTGCTATGAAACTTAATTCGATAATTAACCGGTATTATTTACAGCCTGCCTTACTCTTGTCGGTCATTTTATTCAGTGCTTTGCCTGTTTTTTTTCAACCGGAAAACGCTTTTGCACTTGAAGGGCAATTGAATCTGAATACCGCGTCAACAAAGGAACTTCAGAAACTCCCGTTTATCGGAAAGGCCAGGGCCGAGGCAATTGTGGATTACCGCAATACTCATGGCCCGTTTAAGTCACTTGAGGACGTTGTAAAGAGTTCCGACATCGGCCAGAAAACCTTTGAGGCCATTAAGCCCTATTTAAGGCTGTCCGGAAAAATCACGATTGCAGAAGATAAGGCATCCCCTCGATCCACTGCCGAAATTCGAACAATAATCATGAGCAGGCCTGGGGAGATTGTAATCCTTCCTGATAAAAAATATTACGACAATCTTATCCAATATATTAAAAAAGCCGAAAAGACCATTCACATGTCCATGTTTATCTTCAAGATAACGGATTCACCGAAAAACAGACCGGCCCTTGTTCTAAAGGAATTGATCGCTGCCGGAAAAAGAGGAGTCCGCATCCGGGTAATACTTGAAAAGTCAGGCTATGACGACAAACTGAACCTTGAAAATAGGCGGGTGGCGAAAAAACTGAAAAAACACCGCATTGCCGTCTCCTTTGACTCCCCGGACATCACGACGCACACAAAGCTTGTGGTTATAGACAGCCGCTATTCATTTGTCGGGAGCCATAACTTTACCCACTCGGCCCTGGCCTACAACCACGAATTCTCTCTGCTGATCGACAACAAAACCCTGGCCCAAAAATTGATCGGGTATATGAAAACGATTCGCAAGTAGGGGTTGCAGGATTCAGAGGTTCAGGCTTCATCATATGCGAATCAGCATCCTTTAACTATGTAGAGTGCGATTTACGCACCATTTCAATTTCAGCAAATTCCCGTGTCATCGATTCAAGTCAACGTACTGCTCACTTGCCGCAGACGTTATCCGAAAAACTATCAAAAAAGTGATAAGTTGCCGCAAAACTACAAATGTTCTTAATCGGCTCGGCTTCTGTGGTCAAGTGCAGCAGATGGTTGGGACGTTTCCTTGTTAAGGAACAGGTCGTAAATAAATTGAACAAAATTCCATCTCATCTTCAGGCCGGCTTCGGCCGGCTCTCAATCACAAAATCCTCAACGTAGCCCTGCTACGCCTGCGGTTTTGTTCAATCGAGCCAGCCAAATCCAACCTAAAGCTGAGCGTAATTTTGCTCAATTTATTTCCTCTCTGTTCCTAATCTACCTTCTGGCAAAACGAATTTGCTTTTCCGTGACTACGACAAATGTGTTTGTCAGTCGATCTGGGTATGTCCTGAGAAGGCGGGATAGTACTTGAATTTTTGATGGAGAACGTTCATCTTCAAGTCGAAGTAAGATGATACCTCTATGAAGTCGGCTATCTCGATATACTTTTTCTCCGAAATCCTTATCATTTGTGATCAAAATCCAATTTTCTTCAAGTGCCTTCAGGATTATGTCATCATCATCCATTCCTCTTGCCTCTTCAAAAACCGAAAATACTTCGTGCTTTTGATCGCGCAACCACTCTGCAACATCTGGGCCTGTACATTCATCCACGAGGAATCGCATTAGGAATACTCCGCCATCAGCGGCATAAATTCAGTGTTCTTGAGGGACTTGGTGGCGAAGAGGAAGCAAGCATATATGTCTTCAATGGTGAGGCCTTTATATTCATTCAAAATCTCATTCTCTGTAGTCCCGTTCGCCAAGAGATTAAGTATGAAATCGACAGTTAAACGAGTCCCACGTATGACAGGTTTACCTACCATGACTTTTGGGTTCAGTACGATTCGTTCAAGCAATTGTTCTTTTTTCATAATAACAGCCTCCAATTTATAAAAAATAACAAATGAGATCTTTTCAATCAATTAATATGATATTTTATCTGTATGTCCCAACTAGCGCATTGTCATTTCTTAATTTTATGGCAAACAGAGTTGGATTTGCATGTGCTTTAATACGTTATCCGATACTCAACCCTAACTTTCAGCTTTGACGATGCACTAGTCGTATGCATGAATCTTGTTAATGGTGCATGAAATGCACCCTACCAGGCTACCGGGCAAAGTAAATATTTACCGGGCAAATGGACAGAAACTTTGTTTTTTCGATATATGGACCTCTGAACCCTGCACCCCCTGAACCTTATAACACATACAAAGTTTCATCATGTACCGGTCCGGGGCGGCGGGGCAATTTTTCCCCAGGTTTTCCCGGCATAAGAAATGGATCTTCATTTTCCAGGACGTCTCCCATTTCCTGTTCTATTTTTTCCGGGTCTTCGCCTGCTTCCATGCGGGCCATGGCCTCTTCCATGCCGTTTCCAAGGTGTATTCCGGTCTGTTCGGAAAATTTTCTCATCAGTCCGGCCATCTGCCTGGGGTCTTCCTCGTTTAAGTGCTCAGCCTCCCTGGCAAGCCCTTCCATGGCCTGTTCCATCCTGGACTCGTCAAGGTCAGGCCCAAGGTCGTCTCCTCCCTCTTTTGCACGGCCAATGGCGGCAAAAACGGACATCTGTCGTTTCAAGCGGACACGGTTGCATTTCGGGCACATGGGCTGCCTGGTCGTGTTGACCCTGCTGGAAAAAAAATTAAAAATCGTGTTGCAGTCTTTGCAAAAAAATTCATAAATAGGCATAAAATCGTCTCAGGGTTCGCCCAAAAATAAATTTACATTTTCAGGTGTTGAGGCGTCCGCATGGCAAGGCGCGAGGAGGGCGAATAGCAGGGCTATTTAACCGACGAGCAACGCAGCCATGCGGGATGGATCGACGCATGAAAATGTGAAGTTATTTTTGGGCGAGCCCTTACTCCTTAAACGTAATTTTCTGAGTTAACCATCACTTTCGTCTCACAATCCGTACCTTTTTTTTGCCGGATGACGAGACGCTTGATGAACCCTTGCTTGAACGTCTGACCCTGATTTTTTTCTTCTTTGGCGCAGGGGCGGCCTCAACCGGTGAGCCGATGTCTTTGATCGGCGTATCGACAAACTCAGGATCATCCTGAATCCGGGCATCCACCAGGTCCATGTCGTCGTCGCCCGGCATGGGCTCCATATAATTACACCCTGCTCTCGGACAGCGCAGTACCGTCTTGCCGGTTACAGTCCGTTTTTCTACAAGAAACGGTGAATTGCAGACCTTACACGGCTGAATGTGTGGTTTTGACCAGGCCATGAATTCGCATTTTTGGTCCGGACACACATAAAAGGTCCTGCCTGTCGGCGTGCGTTTAGAAATAACGTGCTTTTCGTTGCACAGCGGGCAGATCATCTCCAGACCTTTTTTTCCCTGGTATGACTCTGCATGACGGCAGGCAGGAAACCCGGAACATGACCAGAATTTGCCGTATTCGTCCTTTTTCATAAGCATCGGACGGCCACAAAGCGGGCAATCTTTTTTGGGAACCTGTTTGTCAATCTTAACCAATTTCCCCAAAGGGTCGGCTCCACTGCCGACATCAGGAGCGGGTTCTCCGGAAGGATGATCAAATACATCCCGGGCCTCTTCCGCGGGAGTCTCGGCTATCTCCTCATCTTCGGGTTCTGGTTCTGGCTCAGGTTTGGGAAACGGTTCTTCAGCAGGCGTCTCTTTCTGTTCAGGAACAGAGTTTGGCACGGATTCAGAGACCTCCGGCTCAACAGACTCTGAAACATCAACCTCCTCTGATTCAACAACCTCTGAAATACCAGCATCCTCGGAAACCGGGCTTTCATCCTCCGGCTCGACAGCTTCAGGGTCAGGGATTTCCTCCATACAAGAAGGAGCCGCGTATGCAACTTCCTTAAGGGGATTTTTTTCGGACTCAGGCACGGCATAGGTCTTAATAATACTCGATGATCTCTTCCTGTGCCTTAATGTAATATTGGTTGGAACCTTTGTTTTGACCAGTACTGTTCCATGCATCATCAGGGCCTGGTCAAACTGTTTCAGCGCAATATCAAGGGGCTTTCGCCCTGTTTCCGCTTCTGACACGGTCTGTTCAAAATAGGCGGAAAAATTGAGCCCGGTCATGGAGGGAAAGGCCCGATTAATGGCGGATACCACCTTGATTACATTGTCATTGCAGCGGAGGTCCCCTTCCTGTGTAATCGTGATGTAACCTCTGTCCAGCATGGATTGCGCCATGGAAACGGAAGAACGGTCAACTGATATGGAAAAGTCCGCCAGATCCGTAAACAAAGTTTCCATGGTGTAGTATTCCGGCGGGAATGCGCTGGACTGCTCCGGAACAATCTGCAGGTTCTCAACGGTCATGCCTTGCTCAAGATTTGCCAGAGGACACGGTTCCATCAGATCCCTGTCATCACATCTTTGATATATTGCTAAGAATCCCTGTGATTTTACCGATCTCATGCTTTTCCTGAAAAGACAGCCTGTGCCCGCCCTCAGCTCGACCTCAATATTTTCAACATCAGGTCCGCGCATCATGCCGGCAATGGCGCGGTTACGGATCAATCCGTAGAGGTTACGCTCGTCCTTATCAAGCGCATCGCTGAGATCCTCAGGAGTGACTTCCGGAATAAGCGGAAAAATCATGCTGCTGTCAAACTCCACCTTTCCCTCTTCTGCCTCCACACCCAAGTCATTGATCACATATTTTTTTGTCTTTTCAGCCAGAGTGGACATGGAAGTGTTTTCAAGGGGGACAATAGTAGATATCAGCCCCGCAAAAGAGCCCTTGAATTTAATCCCGCTAAACATCCTGATTGCCGCATCCATTGTCTTAAGTGGTGATATTCCAAAAAGGAGATAGGCGTCATGAATAAGTTCGATCATGCGGTACGGTGCGGGCGGCGAAACAGCCTCATGCTTGCGGACAACCTTTTCAACTTTAAAGGGTTTGTCCTTGAACATGTCCACAACTTTCCGCCCCTCTGCCGGATCATTTAGAAAACCGTCATCGCTTATCTCGTAAGCCTCTGCAAGACGGGCATCAAACCGGCCGTCCGGCCCGGAAAGCACGACCTTTATCTCCCATTTCAAAGCAGGTTTGTAGGACTGGATCTCCATATCTCTCTCTGCAAGGAGCATCAGGGTTGTGAGGCTGTTGTGGCTCAGGGGCAGGTCGGCCGGGCCCAGGGAAGTGCCCAGAAGACGAGTTACATGTTTGATCAGGTATGAATTGAAAAGGCTCCGCATGTAATAGGTGGAGGCTTTTTTGGCATCCACGAATTTTACAAACATAAAGGATTCGCGGAGTTCGTCGGCGCCCATGCCCAACAGGTGTAAGCGCCTGGGGATATTGCCTCCTTTGGTGACGGATTTAAGGTGTTCACTGATGGCCCAGGAAAGATATTCGCCTCCCTGATCATAATCAAAACCAAGATAGATATCCCGATCACACCATTTCAACAGCGCGTCAATAAATGGTTTTGCCTCGGGCGCCGGAGTGAATTGGAAAGGTGACTCATCTTTATCTTGTTTACCCTTTGACGGCTTTAATGAGATCCTGAGCGGCTGTGAAAGAACCGTAAGGGTGTCAATGTCGCCTTCATACTGCGCACCAAGCGTGGCTGCCTTAATTTCCGAATCAACAATTACCAGCGGTTTTCCCATGAACTGACTCCTGACAAACATGATGCCCTTGGGCAAAAACACAGATCCAAATTTTGTACGAATAAGCGAAACTTTGTTTTTCCTATACATTTATAATAGGATTATTGATTTTTTTTTGTTTTACTAGCTTTTTATGGATGTATCAACATTTCTTAGCCCATGATAGAAAATTTCCCTTGATGTCGACCCACAATTTTTCCACAAGAGACTTTGCCCGATAATATTGATATACTGCTAATATGCCTTCCTTTATATCACTGAAGGGGGTAGATGAGGCCATAGCCCATTTATCCCTTAAACCCAACACACTCAAGGCCCGCTATATTAAGGCTGTCAGGTCTCGCATCTCCACGGATAGCGACCTGCGGGACCTCACATCTATTCCGGCCGAGCAACTGGTCGGAAAAATCTGGAAAATAGACGACCCGGATGAAATTCGCGCCAAGCGGAAAAATCTGAGCAGCATTAAATCCGGCATCAACAAAGACCTCAAGAAACTCACAAAGGACGGCAAAAATGATGAAGGTGTCATCCTTGGTCGTGACAACATTTTCATTATCTCGGAGGAACAAAAATCTAATATCCTTGATCAACTGGGCTCGCTGGCCGGCTCGGACAGATCACTGAATGATGTATTTTCCACTTTTAAGGAACTCTTATCTGGACTGTTAAAACACGAAGGCGTCGGAGAACTCAAAGATATTCTGTCTGAACTCGAAAACGCCAAAAAAATGGTTGATGACCTTTCAGCGCAGCTTACGGAAGCAAAGGGAGCAATCCCTGAACATGCCGCTGAGCCTGAAATCTCTGAAAATTCTGCGACAGCCGAGGTTGAGGAATTTGATGAAGCTGAGGAGTTTGATGAAGTAGATGAAGTGGAAGGGGAGGAGATTGAGGAGTTTGATGAAGTAGATGAGGTGGAAGGGGAGGAGATTGAGGAGTTTGATGAAGTAGATGAGGTGGAAGAAGTCGAAGAGATTTCAGAGGATGAGATTGTAGAAATCGATGAATTTGATGAAAGGCCTCCCAGGCCCAAAATGCTTGAAGTTCTTTCTAAATATCTTGAACCCGGCGAGGCACTGAATGATAAAAAGATGGAAACCCTTCTGGAATCTCAAGAAGAATATTTAAACCAGATACTGGAACGATTCACACCAAAATTTATCAAGATTCCGCAAGGAAAATACATTGTCGGAAGCAGTCACCCCAAATCCTTTGAGCAGACGGAGAGAGAGGTCGAGCTTGAATCTTTTTTTGTCGGGCAGATCCCTGTTACCAACGACCTGTTTGATCTGTTTATCAGAGAGACCGGTTATCAGACTGATGCTGAAAAAACCGGATTCGGACAAGTATTTAAAGGCAGGCATGTAAATAAAACAGACACAAACACCGGTCGGGAGGTCTTTACCATTTCCAGGGGAACAACCGCGCTTAGTGTGGAAGGGGCGAACTGGAGGCGGCCTTCCGGCCCAGAGAGTTCAATAAAAAACAAACATAATCATCCCGTGGTTCAGGTCAGCCGCGGGGATGCATTGGCTTTTGCGGCATGGGCCGGAAAACGGTTGCCCACCGAGGAGGAATGGGAGGCCGCGGCCAGGGGCGGGGACGGCAGACTGTTTCCCTGGGGCAATACGTGGATTACCGGTCTTGGGAATTTTGAGGCATCTTTTTTGGGCGATACGGCGCCTGTAAATCGGAACCCAGCTTCCTCGGCCAGCCCCTTTGGTGTATACGAACTGCTGGGTAACATTTTTGAGTGGACCTCAACCATACACAAAACTGTTTCAACCTCGCAGACCGAAAAAAACATTTTTGTTCTCAAGGGAGGATGTTGGACATCAACCGGAACAATTACAGCCTGCTGCCGTATGCTGGAAAGAGAGAATTATTGGTCAAATACAATCGGATTCCGATGTGCAGTGTAATCTGTTACATTACCTTATTACTTGATTAATCAGTGCTTCGGAAACGTTGTCTGTGATGATGACCTCTCCTATTGTGGTCGGGAGGATAAAAAAAGGTTTGCCGGACACTGCCTTTTTGTCGGTTTTCAGATATTCCCTGATCCTGGCGCGGTCAAGCTCTTTTGGGATAGTTACGCTGAGCCCGAATCCGGTTATAAGATTACTGAGCCGTTCTGCTTCCTCGCTTGAAAATATAGATTTTGCAACTGCCAGTTCACCCGCGGCTGCCATGCCCATAGCCACGCAAAGACCGTGTGCCATGGAATAATCAGACGCCGCCTCCACGGCATGGCCGATGGTGTGGCCGAAATTGAGGATTCGTCTGATGTCGGACTCCCTTTCATCCGCTTCCACAACACGCGCTTTGATGGCGCAGCATCTTTGAATCACATCCTCCATTACCTTCAGATCAAGCCTTAAAATCGCCTCCCTGTTTTGCTCCAGAAACTGAAAAAAATCCGCGTCGTAAATTACTCCGTACTTGATGACCTCCGCCATGCCGTTTAAGAGTTCGGACCTGGGCAGCGAGACAAGGGCGCTGCTGTCTATATAGACACAGGCCGGCTGGTAAAAGGCGCCCACTAAATTTTTTCCTTCCGGGATATCCACACCGGTTTTTCCGCCCACGGAACTGTCCACCTGGGCCAGAAGCGTAGTGGCGACCTGGATAAACGGGATGCCTCGCATGTATACTGCCGCAAGAAATCCGGTGATATCGCCGGTCACGCCCCCGCCCAGCGCTATCAGGCCGTCTTTTCTGTCAAATCCCATCCGGGCAAGCCTGCTCGCCAGGCTGGATATGGTTGAGAGGTTTTTACTCGCCTCACCTTCCGGAAACGTGATAAGGTCTGCAATAACACCGGCTTTTTTAAGGGAATCCATCAACCGGTTCCCAAAAAGCCCGGCCACATGATCATCAGAAATGACTGCATAGCGTTTTGCTACTGCGCGTGTCTCAACATCAGGGCCTATCCCTGGGATAAGCCCTTCACTGATCAGAATATCATAAGCCCGGTCTCCCAGTCCAACCTGTATCTGTTTCATTTAAGCTGTCCTTTTAACCTTAAGGGATGTGGAAATAAAAAAAAGGGAGATGCGATCAGCACATCTCCCTTTTTTTGTCAAATCAAGCCGCCGGCCTCATATTTGAAAACCGGAAACTGTTGTTTATGTAAAATTAACCTGTTGCTGCGCCATGAGTCTTGATCTCGACTTTGTCCTTAAGGCCGGCATAGTACTCACGAAGAATTACCAGTACTTCTTCACGTCCGAAGTGATCCGGAATTTCAGTACCTTCGGACAGGCCCTTACGCAACATGGTGCCGCTCAGGATTACGCGGTCCGCCTTCTCATGCGGGCAGGTCCTGAGGGATGCCATACCGTCGCACTTGAAGCAATAGAAGGTCCAGTCAATCTTCAAAGGCTCGGTGAGCAGACGCTTGGCTGGATCATCCGGCTGGGGAATCGTGTCAAAAATATCCTGAGCTTCAAACATGCCGTAGAAGTCACCAACGCCTGCATGGTCGCGGCCGATCAGCATATGGGACACGCCGTAGTTCTGACGGAAGGT
>JAYEGR010000105.1:0-10841 GCA_034659175.1 Thermodesulfobacteriota bacterium
TCGGCTCGATTAAACAAAACCGCAGGCGTAGCAGGGCTACGTTGAGGATTTTGTGATTGAGAGCCGGCCGAAGATGGCCTGAAGATGAGATGGAATTTTGTTCAATTTATTTACGACCTGTTCCTAAACAGGGGGCAGGGCAAGGGGGGCGGGGAGACCAACTCCCGGTCACCCTGGGCGTGTACGGATGTGACGCTGGTGAATAATTTCTTTAAGTTCGGATATTATGGTCGTATAATCGTGTTTTCCAAAAATCGCAGAGCCTGCCACGAATATATTTACGCCGGCCTCTGCTATTTCACCAATATTCTCAGCGCAGACACCACCGTCTATTTCAATACCCGTATTAAGGCCCCGTTCCTTGATCATCTTTTTCAGCGCCCTGGTCTTGTCAAGGCTTGACCGGATAAAGGTCTGCCCGCCAAACCCTGGATTGACGCTCATGAGCATCACCAGGTCCACGTCTTCAAGAATGTAATCAAGTGTCTCGATCGGCGTGGCGGGATTTAAGACCGCGCCGGCCTTTTTCCCAAGCTCCTTGATTCTGTGGATAGTCCTGTGAAGATGGCGGCAGGCCTCGACATGTACGGTGATCCAGTCTGCGCCCGCTTCCGCAAAATTTTCCAGGTACTGATCAGGATTTTCTATCATCAGATGTACGTCAAGAGAGACATCCGTGATCTTCCGCACAGCGGAAACAACCAGCGGACCGATTGTAATATTGGGCACAAAGTGACCATCCATAACATCCACATGGATAATATCCGCGCCGGCCTTTACAACGTCTCCTATATCTTCACCCAATCGGGTAAAATCAGCAGACAGAATCGAAGGAGCTATCATGTGTTTTTGCATTTTATATTCCTGAAATCCAGCCGACTGCGCCGTAGGAGCGAACCTTGTGTTCGCCCAGTGATTGTTCGCCGGTTTTAGGGCGAACACAAGGTTCGCCTCTACATTTAAATTAACAATGCCAATTTTTCTTTTACTTCCCGGCTCCCACAGTCACCATTACGTAATGGTCCGGCTGAAAATATTTCCGTGCCGCTTCCTGAATCATTTCAGGGGTCACCTTGCCGATTTCATCAATAAAGCGTTTTCCGAAATCCTGACCCAGGTCGTAGATCTCGGACAGGGCTATTTCCATGGCCTGTGCCCCATGGGTCTGAAGACCCAGTTCATAATGGCCGATGAGTGTGTTCCGGGCCCGCTTAAGTTCTTCTTCGCCGACCAACTCCTGCCTGACCATGTAGATCTGGTTCCATGCCGCCTTGATGGCATCATCCCGTTTGTCCGGGCTGGTTCCGATATAAATGCCCACTGAACCCGTGTCAATACCAAGAAAAGAAAATGAGGAAAGACTGTATGCCAGGCTCATTTTGTCGCGCAGTTCCATGAACAGCCGGCCACTCTGCCCGCTTAAGATAGTGTCCAGCACCTCCAGGGCGAAACGATCTTCATTATTAAGCGTGGAACCTAAAAATCCAATAATAATATGGACCTGCTCCCTTTCTCGCGAAAGGTTGAATATTTCAGGGGCTGCGGGTGGGATCGGAGGAAGAGTGAGTTCTTCTTCGATTCCGATTTCCGCTCCGCCCTGAACGGTCCAGTCGCCGAAAAGCGTTTCCGCCAGATCCCTGACCTTTGCCGCCTCCACATCCCCGGAAACAGTGAGCACCATCTTGTCAGGTCTTGCAAATTCTCGGTAAATTGATGAAAGATCAGCGGTTGTGAATCCCTGGATAGCCGACTCCGAACCCGCTATGTTCAACCCGTAAGGATGCCCCTGGAAAAGCAACCGGTTCAACTCCCGGAAGGCGAGGGACGGCAGGGAGTCTTCCTGCTGTTTAAGGTGGGCAAGAAGTTCAGCCCTGATTTTTTCCGCCTCATCCTGGTCAAATGCCGGTGTTCTCACTACATCTCTGACAAGTTCCATACCCTTATCAAAAAACCTGGCAAGAAATTCAGCCTTGATGCCAAAGGTGTTTTTTCCGTTAAAACCGGAAATGTCTCCGGCCATGTCGGCAATGGTCAAGGTCAATTCCCGGGGCGGCAGCTTTTCCGTGGACTTCGGCACTAGTTCACTTATAAACGCAAATGAACCATTGGTTGCCGGGGTCTCCCCTTTCAGCCCCCCTGGAAAGACAACGCGAATCGCCACGGTCGGCACCTTGTGATCTTCCCGTACCAGAATTTTCATGCCGTTCGGCAGCTTGAACAAATGAAGATTGGAGAAAAAGGCATTTGTAAGCATTGAGGTCGGAATACCGTGCCTGGCCATATTTTCAGCACGCGCACAAAGAGTTCCAAGTGTCTCCTCGTCAAGATCAACCTCGGTTCCCGTTGGAACGATAAATCCGGCGGTCACCCGTTTCCGGTCAAAATATCTGGCCGCGACCTGTAAAATGTCTTCCTGTGTCACTGCCCGAATCTTGTCCAGATACTTGTCTTCTCTCGGGTCGCCGGCAAGAAATTCGAATAATCCCAACACCTTGGCCTGACCTTCAACACGTTCCAGATTAAAGACGAAATCGCTTTCCAGGTTGCGCTTGACCCTTTCCAGCTCCCTGTCACTTACAGGTAAATATTTCAGTTTAAATACCTGTTCCATTGCCGCCTCAAGCGCCGGGACAATCTTGTCTGCATCCAGTGTGGCCATAATCTCCAAAAGGCCTGAATCCAGAGGCGTAAACGCTGCCCCGCTGATCTTATAAACCAGACCTTTTTCGTTTCGAAGTTCATGATAAAGCCTTGATGCCTCGCCCTGACCCAGAATAGCCGCAATTACATCAAGAACCGGGGTGTCGGGATGATTAAACGAAGCAATGGGAAATGCGATCGCCATATTCGTCTGCTTGACATCCTCTTCTATTTTAAAAAGCCTGGGCGATTTCTGTTCCGGTTCTTGTGGAAGAGAGGGCTGAACGTAACCTGCCTCAGGCAGTTTGCTGAAAAGCTCCTCCACTTTTTCCAAGACCTTGATGAATTTCACATCGCCCACAACCACCACGGTAAAATTTTCAGGAACATAATGTGTTTTTATATAATCCAGGATGTCGTCTCTTGAAAATCCGGAAACGCTTTCAACCGTGCCTATAACAGGAAGTCTGTATGGATGAGTTGAATAAGACTCTTCCATGAGTTTCTGGATCAACTTGACGGGAGGACTGTCGTTTCGCATCCTGATTTCCTCGAGCACAACCTTTTTCTCACGTTCAAGCTCTTGCTGATCAAAAAGGGAGTTCAATAGGGCATCGGTCAGGACCTCGGTTGCCGTGGCCCAATGACGCGATGACAGGGTCGCATGATAGACCGTGTGTTCATAAGAGGTATAGGCGTTAATAGAACCGCCCAGTTCCTCGATGGCCATGGCAAGTTCACCCGGCCCTCGAGTCGGTGTGCCCTTGAAAATCATATGTTCAATGAGATGAGTGATTCCCGCCTCATCCGGCCCTTCATAAACACTACCGGCCTTGACCCACAACTGCACGGTCGCCACTTTAGCGCCGGGGGTCTCCTTAACCAGAACGGTTGTGCCGTTATTAAGGATTTTTTTATAAAGATACGGTGACAGCTCGGTAGCCTGTATTGGATTGTCAGTCATGGTAGTCACGGCAAATGTTATAAAGAATGAAAAAAAAATGCAAAGCGTCTTGTTATTCATCAGAAACCCTTTATTGTTGGTATCTAATCCGTTCACATACGGGGAGTCTGCCAAGCAGGGGTTATATGTTGGTTTCAAGTTTTTGTCGAAAATTCAAAAACATTTATCTTAATAAATTTATGTTGGAAAACCAAGCAAAGAAAATTATGAATAACCCGACCCGGATAAACCGGAATTTTTTAAAAGTCCCGGACTATTTTCAGTACCCCCCAGAGGGGTATAAGTACCTTCACGAAAATATTTTCTAAGGTATTAATTTTTCTCTGTTCCTTAAAACAAGAAAAAGACCTGCCGGGATCATTAAACCGCTCAGTACCTGCCCCATGGTTATAAATCCGAATAAAAGACCAAGGTTTGGGTCCGGCTGCCGAAAAAATTCTACAAAACACCGGAAAAGGCCGTAAAACACCCAACAATATCCAAGCATGACGCCTCCAGGCGGCCTCCTGTTCTTCACTGTCCACAGGATCACAAACAGAACAACCCCTTCAAGCAAAAATTCATAAAGTTGAGATGGATGCCTGGCTGCCGGTCCGCCGTCTGGAAAAACCATTGCCCACGGCATATCGGATACTCTGCCGAACAGCTCGCCGTTAATAAAATTTCCCATACGCCCCAGCCCCAACCCTATCGGAAAAGTCACGCAATAGATGTCTGCTGTATCTAAAAAATTAAGCCCTTTCTTCCGGCAGAACCAGATTGCGCCGAGTACCATGCCCAACAAGCCGCCGTGAAAGGACATGCCGCCCTGCCAGGTCGCAGCAATCTCAAGAGGATGCTCCCAGTAATAGCTGAAGTTGTAGAAAAAAACATATCCAAGCCTTGCGCCGACCACCAGGCAGATAATCAGGACAAAATTCAGGTTCTCAAAATGAGATTCAAGTTTTTTTAAATTAAATTTTCTGATCTGATATTTTACCAGAACATAGGTTGCAATAAACGCCAAAATATACATCAGCCCATACCAGCGGACCTGCAGAGGACCTAAATTAAAAATAACAGGATCAATATTTGGAAAAGCAATCATGAATTTCCCACCTTTATTTGGTCTATGGTTCAGGGCTTACTTAAAATTATGCCTGAATTAAGCACGAAAAGCCAAATTTCGGTACAATTTTTTTAAAAAATGGTAAGCTCGAACTGATTTCAGAGATTAAAATTTTCCAGGGCGCTCCCACCGATTTCGTCATGCCCTAACCCGGATAAACTGGAATTCTTTAAAGGTCCTGGACTATTTTCAGTACACCCTTGAGAGGTATAAGTACCTTCACGAAAATATTTTCTAAGGTACTAATGTTGTTATCGTTCACCCGCACTGCATCTGCACAGACCCCGATGAAACGAAATGATCTAAGAAAAAAAATTCTTGCCCAGCGGGACAGCCTTTTACCCCATGACCGCGCTCAAAAAAGCAGTTCCGTGATAGAACATCTCTGGCGCATTGATGATTTTTCCAGTACAAAGACCTTGTTTGTTTACGTGAACTTTCGAAGCGAGGTGGAGACCCTGTCCCTTATCAGCCAATGCCTGGACAAAGGAATGCGTGTAACCGTGCCGCTGACGCTGCCTGATGAGTCCGGACTGATACCATACCGGGTAACAAATCCTGATCAGGACCTGGTCCCCGGATATTGCTCCATTCCCGAGCCTGACCCGCGACGATTATCAACTGTGGAACCCAACGAAATAGACACGGTTATTCTTCCCGGATCGGTTTTTGACAGGCAGGGTGGCCGGCTCGGTTACGGAGGCGGATATTACGACCGTTTTCTGAATAACAAGGCACCCCAGGCGGTCCGCATCGCTATCGCGTTTCAACTCCAGGTGGTTCCCGAGGTACCTCTTCTCCCCCATGACCAGCGCCTTCATTATCTGGTCACTGAAAAAGGGATTACGAATTGCGAAAAATAAACCTTCACCAACGGACAAATTTCATGAGAAAGACAGCCATATTTAAAAACGACCTGTTTCTGGAACATAACCCCGGACAAACCCACGTCGAATCCCCGGAACGGCTGGAAGTGATCCATGAACGGCTTGCGGCCCCGGAAATTATTAAAACATTCCATTTTCCAGCGTTTGGACCGGCTTCACGGAAAATACTCCAAATGAATCACACTCCGGATCATGTCAACAGGGTTGCCTCAACCGGGGGCAAGCCGTTTGACTCCCTGGATCCTGACACCATGACATCCGCCCGCTCCTATGATGCGGCATGCCTGGCCGCGGGCGCCGTTGTCGAGGGAACCCGGCTTCTGACGGCAGGGGAAATAGACAACTGCTTTGCACTTGTCCGGCCCCCGGGCCATCACGCCGAGGCCGGTGAAGGAATGGGATTCTGCCTTTTCAACAATATTGCCATTGGAGCCCATTATGCCATACGGAAGTTGAACCTTGACCGGGTCATGATCGTTGACTGGGATCTGCATCACGGTAACGGCACCCAGCATTCCTTTTACGACACGGACAAGGTACTCTATTTTTCAACCCATCAATACCCGTACTATCCGGGAACCGGCAGCCTTTCCGAGGTCGGTGAGGGCAGGGGAGAAGGGTTTACGATCAATGTGCCGCTGCCCGGAGGACAGGACGACTTTGCCTTTGCTTCAATATTCAACGACATCCTCTCCCCGATTGCCAGGCAATACAAACCTGATTTGATAATGATCTCCGCCGGATTCGACATTTACACAGCCGACCCTCTGGGAGGAATGGCAGTAACCGAGAAAGGCTTTGCCTACATGACCGGGGTCCTTCAGGATCTTAGCGATGAAATCTGTGGCGGCCGGCTTCTGGCCACACTTGAAGGCGGGTATGACCTGAACGGGCTGCGCGACGGTGTAATGGCGGTCCTTTGGGAAATGGCAGGCACATCCATCCTGGATGATGAAACAACCAGGGCTTTCAAAAACACTCACATCGACAACCAGGATGGTATGTTTGCTTCCATTCTTGAACAAACACGAAACATTGCAAAAAATTACTGGACCTTGTAAAATGATTTTTACTCAATTTTCCGCGTGTTGTGTTAACATGCTGTTTTAACATTTCTGTGGGGCGGGAATCCGATTTTTTGCCGATCCCCATGGATTCCTGCCCTTCCGAACCTTCAAACGACTATAACATGGCAAAAATTTTAATAGCGGATGATGACGACCTGGTCAGGGATGCGGTAATAAAGATCCTTGAAATGTTCGGCCATGAAGTCACGGACGTTGACAACGGCCAGGGAGTTCTGGATGTCTTAAATGAAAAATTCGACGTCATTATTCTGGATATCAACATGCCGGGCATGGATGGCTTTGAGACCATGCGGGCGATCAACGAAAGATATCTTGGAATACCTGTTCTGTTCCTGACGGGCGCAGGGTCCATGGAGTTTGCGGTCAAGGCGATTAACCTGGGAGCTTACGATTTTATCACCAAGCCGATCGGGGATCTTGATTTATTTGATGTTAAAATCAAGCGTGCAATTGAAAAAAGAAGGTACGTACTCCAGGAAAGGGCTTATAAAACAAACCTTGAAAAAGAGATACAGGCAAAAACCAGGGAACTTGCGGAAAAAAACATTCTTTTAAGGCAATACAGCGATCAACTTGAGATCGCGGCAGTTAACGCGATCCATACACTGCAGAACGCCCTTGAGCAGAAAGACCGGTACACATCGGGTCACACAAATCGTGTGACCCGATATTCCCTTATGATCGGCAAGGCCATGAATCTACCACAGGAGGACTTGATAGTTCTTGAACGGTCGTGTCAGTTGCACGACATCGGCAAACTCATTATTGATGTCAGTTGCATACAAAAACCAGGCCGGCTTAACTATAAAGAATGGCAGATTATAAAAAAACATCCTGATGTCGGGCAATCCATTATAAAACCGCTGACCTTCCTGGCCCGTGAAGGTATCGTTATCAAACATCACCACGAACGGATAGACGGCTCCGGCTACCCTGACGGCCTGAAAGGGGATGAAATCGATATCCTGTCCAGGATCCTTGCCGTGGCAGACAGTTTTGACGCCATGACCTCCACGCGGAGTTACAGGGTCAACTTCGGCAAACAGGAAGCGCTTGATGAACTCACAAGATGCGCCAACAAACAATTCGACGAAAAAATAGTGGTTGTTTTTAAAAAGATCATCAAGGATATAAACATCAAAAAAATCCACTAAGGAACAGAGAGGAAATAAATTGAGCAAAATTACGCTCAGCTTTAGGTTAGATTTGGTCGGCTCGATTGAACAAAACCGCAGGCGTAGCAGGGCTACGTTGAGGATTTTGTGATTGAGAGCCGGCCTAAGATGGCCTGAAGCTGAGATGGAATTTTGTTCAATTTATTTACGCCCTGTTCCTAAGGGATGTGGAAATAATACTCAAATGAAAATAACCACGGAAGAAGTAAAAAATGTAGCCAAACTGGCCCGTTTAGAGCTGGCGGAGGAAGAAGTAGAACCTCTTACGGAACAACTGGATAAAATTCTGAACTATATAGAAAAACTAAATGAGGCTGAGACCCTGGGAGTCGAACCGACCACCCATGCCATTTCCATCACCAATGCATTTCGCGGTGACGAAATCAGTAAGTCTCTGAATCAGAAAGCCGCCCTTGCCAACGGCCCCGTGCAAAACGGCGAATTTTTTGAGGTCCCGAAAGTTATTTAGTATTTTTTTTCACTTCTCCCCATCCCCTAGGCCCATCCCTAACTTACAAGTCAGTGAGAGCAAACATGGAACTCTATTCATTATCGATTCATGAGTTAAAAAATATTCTTGCCGGACGCAAGGCATCGGCGGTTGAGGTCACCCGTTCCGTTCTTGACCGTATTGACAAAGTGGAAGACAAAATTAATGCCTTTATCACGGTGAACCGAGACAATGCCTTAAAACAGGCTGAAGAGGCCGACCTACTTTTAAGTGAAAATAATGGGGGCCCTTTATGCGGCATCCCGGTCTCTTTAAAGGACGTTTTGTGCACCAAAGGAATACGCACAACAGCAGGGTCGAGCATGCTTGAACTTTTTATCCCGCCCTATAATGCAACTGTTGTTGAAAAACTTCAAAAAGCCGGCGCAGTCATTGTAGGAAAAGTTGCAATGGATGAATTTGCCATGGGCTCTACCTCTGAAAACTGTGCATACGGAATTCCTAAAAATCCGTGGAACCAGGATTACATCTGCGGAGGGTCCAGCGGAGGGTCTGCCGCATCCGTGGCGGCATGTGAATGTATAGCCTCCCTGGGTTCCGACACTGGAGGATCGATCCGGCAACCCGCGTCACATTGCGGTGTTGTGGGAATGAAACCTACTTACGGCCGCGTGTCCCGATTTGGACTTATAGCCTTTGCCTCATCCCTTGATCAGATCGGTCCCTTTACCAGAAACGTTACAGACTGCGCTCACATGATGAACGCGATCTGCGGTTATGACAACAGGGACTCCACATCGGTCAATCGCGACACGCCGGATTACCTGGGTAAACTGACCAACGGTCTCAAAGGAATGAAAGTCGGTATTCCAAAAGAATATTTCGGTGAAGGACTTGATCATGAAGTAGAACAGACGGTGTTGGAGGGGATTAACGCGTTGAAAAAAGCGGGCGCGGAAACGATCGAGATCTCCCTGCCCCATACCGGCTACGCCGTTGCAGCCTATTACATAATCGCGCCGGCAGAGGCCAGCTCCAACCTGGCCAGATACGACGGAGTCAAATACGGTTTCCGGGACAAGGATGCGAAATCCCTGGTCGAGATGTATGAGAAAACAAGGTACAAAGGATTTGGTGCCGAGGTTAAACGTAGGATTATCATCGGCACATACGCCCTTTCATCAGGATATTATGATGCCTATTACAAAAAGGCTTCACAGGTAAGAACATTGATAATAAAAGACTTTCACAATGCCTTTCAGAAATGCGACATCCTGGCTTCACCTGTAACACCGGCGCCGGCCTGGCGGATCGGCGAAATGTCTGATGATCCGCTCGGCATGTATCTGTCCGATATCCTGACACTTTCCGCAAACCTTGCGGGAATTCCCGGAATATCGGTTCCCTGCGGGGTAAGTAAGGCCGGCCTGCCCATCGGAATCCAGCTTCAGGCCTCTCATTTTGAGGAGGAAAAATTACTAAGGGCGGCGTATAACCTTGAACAGAGGATAAATATACCGGAAATTCCTGAGATATGATGTTTTTATAGGTTCAGAGGTTTTGGGTTCAGGGGGGTAGAGGTTTGGGGGGTCAGTTCAACAATGTAGGGTGCGTTTTACAATACCTTCGCCAAAATTAAAAATTTGTTTTTTTTGCTTAACAGCACACAATATATAGTGCCCATAATTTACTTCTGTACACAATATGTTGTGCGTTTTAATGCAAAAAAACACTAAAATGGAAATTGGCGAAGGTATTGGTTTTACGCACCATTTTAATTCCAGCAAATTCCCATGTCATCGACTCAAGCCAACCAGTCGCCCAAACAAATTTTGTCAATGGTGCATGGAACGCACCCTACCGGGCTAAAATGGCCGAAGTTAAAACCAACCCCTTTCAATTAATGAATGAAACATAACCAAATATACGAAAAGGGAGATGTATTATGGACAATACACTTTTAGCAAAGGCATTAGAGATGCCACCTAACGAAAGAGTGGCACTTGCAGAGTTAATTCTTTCCAGCATTGATTACGAGGAAGATGGAATTCGCCAGGCATGGATTGCTGAAGTTAAAAATCGTATGAATGCCGTTAATGAAGGTAAGGCGAAATTATTGGATTTTGAAGGATTATATAATGAAGATTAAGATCCATGAATTAGCTGCACAAGAATTTGAGGAAGCAATAGAATGGTATGAACTCCAATCAAAAGGATTAGGAAAACGATTTAAGAAATCTGTGACAAATCAACTCAAAAAGATTAAGCAAAATCCAGATTGGTTTTTAATAGAAGCGGAAAATATTTACAAAGCATATATTCCCAAATTTCCTTATAAGATTCTGTATACATTAAACAAAAAAAGAATCATTGTTTGGGCTATCGCTCATATGCATAGAAAACCGTGGTATTGGCAGTCAAGAATGCGCTAAGGCGGGTGATACCCGCAACCCAAATTTTTAAAAATTGCTTTGTCCAGTAAATCCGTGTCACCTCGCTTTCAGCTTATGTCAGCGGGGTGCGCCAAA
>JAYEGR010000106.1:0-10836 GCA_034659175.1 Thermodesulfobacteriota bacterium
AGGTCTCGATTCCTTGGCGGTCGTCCGGAAAATGGCGGTTCAATTCATCGGTGAGCCTTTTGTATGAAAAATAGGATCGAACCTCACGGCCGCTTTCCCTGATTAAAATACGGTCATGACCGTCCGGGCCAAAAGATACGGCAGTCGGCCGGGAGGAGAGGCCCAGATAATCCCAGAGGAGACGCAGGATTTGGCCCTTGCCCAGGCCGCCGGTGTAATGAAAGCCTGTATCAAAGGGAATGCCCTGCCGTTTGAATCGTTTCAGGGCGCCGCCGGGTTCACTGTTCTGCTCCAGAACAATAACGGATTTTCCATGCCTGGCCAGCAGGGCCGCCGCAGTAAGGCCGCTGATTCCGCTGCCGATGACCACGATATCGGTTTTAAGGTGTTGCACAATCAGTCTGATTCCATCCCGGCCCGGCAATTACGGACAATCAGGCAGCCGTTGGTTCCGCCGAATCCGGCGGCATTACACAACATTATTGAAAAATTTTGTTTAACGGTCCTGCGGATAAAATGCAGGCCCCTGGCCGCCGGGTCCGGATTTTTGAGGTTCGGGTTGCCTGTGATAAAACCGCCGCGCCCCATGAGCAGACCGTAAACCACCTGGGCAGCGCCGGCCATCCAGAATTCGTGGCCGGTTAGAGCCTTCAGCGCTGTAACCGGTGGGGTGTCACGACCGTCGCCGGCCTGAAACAAGGAGCAAAGAGCAACAGCCTCGGCCTTATCACCGGCCAGGGTGGATGTGGCATGTGCCAGGACAAGATCAAGATCAGCGGTTGTCAGACCTGCGTCGGACAACGCCATCTCCATGGCCCTGAGCAATCCTTCGCCGCTTGGTGTGACGATATGGTAGCCGTCCGACGTATTACCGTAGCCGAGAACTTCGCCGAGGATTACAGCATCTCGGTTGACCGCGATCTGCCGTTCTTCCAGGATTAAGGCGGCAGCTCCCCCGCTTGGCACCAGACCGTCGCGATCCAGATCAAAAGGGCGGGAGGCATGTTGCGGCGCCCATTCCCGCCGTGAAAACGCGCCCAAGGCGTCAAAGCTGCACATCGATTGCCAGTTGATTTCCTGGGCCCCGCCGCAGATGACGCGCTGTTGACGGCCTGTTGCAATAAGTTCGGCAGCTTGACCGATTGCCATCACGCCGCCGGCACAGGCGCTGGAGATTGTCCAGGAATGCCCGCGGATACCGAGAATAGTACTGATATTCAGCGTTATTGAGCTGTTAAGCAACCGGAAGATATGGCCGCTTCCAATAGTGCGGGTCTCGCCTGCCTTGCGGAGAATGTCAACCTGTTCCACCGCAGTGGCTGCCGAGGTGTCGTTTCCAAATATAAGGCCGGTCTGCGCGTCTTCTCGTAAATCTTCCCGATCGATCCCGGCCTGTTCAAGGGCCTGCTCCACTGCGGCCCAGGCCCAGAGGCCATGCTCGGGCAAGGATTTGCGCTGTTTACGGTTCAGAACCGATTTGTCGTCAAAACCATTGATCACTCCGCTGAGACCGCTTTGAAAGCCGAGGTTCTTTCGGCTTTTAAGCAGTTTAATGCCGCAACGTTGATCCTGCAAGCTCTGCTGCACCGTGTTCCGGTCCAGGCCAAGGCAGGAGATTATACCAAGGCCGGTTATGGCGATTCTGTTTTTGCCTATACGCACTGCAGGGCTCTTTTTTCGTAAATTTGGTGATTGGAAATAGATTCAAATCCTGTATTAACCGGCAACTTGCCCTGCCTCCCTGCTAGGTTAGAGAATAAAGGTCATCAAGCGAATAGGCCTGAATGTTGCTGTTGGTGGGCAATTTTAGTCTGGATCGAAGGAACAGGCGCCCATTAATCATTTTATTTTCTTTATTGGGGTAACAGGCGATTTTCGATTTCAGTTCTTTAAGCAGTTGTGGCATTGACGGTATTTTCCCCCATTTGCATTCACAAATATCGACAACTCCATCCCGTCGGTATCCGACAATATCTATTTGTACGTCCTTGGCCCAATACTCCCCAATTTCGTATGAGCAGGTCTGTTCTTCTTTTTGATACAAACGGCCGATGGCGTCTCTACATAAAGTTTCAAAGCCATGGCCGAAATATGACTCCAAATGGGGCTTGATCAGGTTCATAAAGGCGTTTTTTCCCTCCATCTGGTAAATGGCCGACCCATTAGGATAAATAAAGCGGAACCAGAAACTAAGAAGAGGGTCTTGTAGTTTGTAGCGAACCTGTTTAGGATTTTGTTTTGCACCGGTTAATGGATAATGCCTGGCAATGTAACCAAGTTCCTTGAGGTTGTTCAGGTAATAAAACAAAGTTTTTTCCTCAATGCCGGTTATCTTTGCCATTTCACGGTTGGTCACAGCACCTGTTGAAAGCGCTGTCAAAATACCGAAGTATTTTTTAAGCTCTTTTAATTCCTCACGCAGCAAAAATTCCGGCTCCCTTGCCAGTGCCGAGAATTCGTTGAGGAAATTCTTGCGGATATTCATGTCAACTGAATCCGAACGGGAAAAAAATTTTAAATAATAGGGGATGCCGCCGCAGATAGAAAAAACTTTTGCCTTGTCCGTCATAGACCAGCCAGGATGAAATTCCCCGGCTTCAAGATATGAAAACGGTTTTAGTAATATCTGTCCCGAACGGCGACCAAAGAGAGGGCTTTTTTCACCCAGCACCTTTTTTTCCATAAAGCCCATGTAAGAACCGCAAAGAATCAGAAACACCTTGCTTCTGCCGCCCCAATCGTCATCAATGAATGACTGTAGCACGGAAGGAAGCTCGGGACAGGCCTCGGCTGTCCATTGAAACTCATCCATGACCAGGATTAATTTTTCCCCGGCAGGAGCCTGTTCAAGAATTAGAGAAATCGCTTTCTGCCAATCAGCAACCGAGGCCTGTTCGAGAAGTGGTTGGTTTAGCGCTGAAGCGCCATTACGCAAAAATTCCTTTAATTGCAATCTGGCAGGAGCCTGTTTGCCAAGGAAATACAACGCTTGTTTGTTCTGGATAAAATGCTTAATCAACTCACTTTTACCAACCCGCCTTCTGCCGTAAACTGGTATAAAAGTGCTGTTTGGAGACTGGTAAGCACATTCAAGCGCCTTTAATTCCCTTTTCCTACCGACAAACACCATTTCTGAGTACCGTGTTTTGTAATTTTTGCAGATTCATTAATTGTCATCTGGATATTCGACACGATTCTGTGCGCAATGACACCTTGGTATGATGACCTGATGCTCTGGTATCTTTATATTGATTATTTAGTACCTTAGAAAATATTTTCTAAGGTACTAAATAACTCAAAGGGGTACTGAAAATAGTCCAGGACTTTTAAAGAATTCCGGTTTATCCGGGTTAGGTTATCATAAACGTACCGGTTTTGCCATTTCACATTTTGGGGCAAGCAGAGATTGTTTAATTGTATCGATCAGATTTTGCAGCCTCTGGTCCTTGGATAGTTTCTTTTTCTTAGTCCAACGACAAGTACATCCATAAAGGGGAACCTCTTGTGGTAAGAGATCACCTGCGAAATGTACCTATTGCAGCTGTATGCATTTCAGCAATTACGGAAGCGGAACTGTTGCGTGGTGTAGCCAGGAAACCAGAGGCTAAACGTCTGCCTCTAGCAGTTAAAGAATTTTTACTACGGGTGGAAATTTTGCCTTGGGATTCGGATGCTGCAAATGCCTATGCTCAATTGCGAACAGCCTGTGAAAACGAAGGCAAGCCATTGGGCGCTATGGATATGCTGATTGCAGCTCATTCCGTTGCTGTGGGCGCTGTGCTGATAACCAACGATCAGGCATTCTATAACGTGAAACACCATTTAACATTGCAAGACTGGACAAAGCCTATTGAGCATTGAGATGGGCAAAAGGCCGGTTATGGCGACTCTGTTTTTGGGCTACCAACTTAAAGCGGGGACACTTTCCGCCATTTTGGCTCTATGGCAATTCCAAAATCAAGCAAAATTTGAGGAGTTGCTAACTGATTGAATTTACAGGCTGTCCCGCCTTACGTTGGTAGCCTGTTTTTGCGCCTATACGCCTCAGCTTTATTTCGTATCTCACAAATGGACAGAGACTTCCATCACTTTTTTTGTGTTGCACCCGAAGTTAGTCGTTGTATCCAGTGAGCCAGCAGCGGCACAAATCGCAGGTCCGTCAAAGAGCGAATCGGGGTAAACAAAAACCAGGCCAACCCAAGCACACCAAGGGAGACTGCGCCAACCAGCACATCGGACAGCCAATGGGCGCCGCTGACCAATCTGGGCATGGCAAAAAAAAGACTTGCCAAAACAACCGCAATACGTTGACCTGCAGGGAGATAGATACAAGCTCCCCCCGCGAAAATGAACAGCGCTACTCCGTGATCCCCAGGAAAACTGTCTCCGGAACTGTCCTTAGTCGCAATTTCCCGGACCAGTTCAGACAGGCGCAGAGCCTCCGGGTAAAGACTTGTGGGGCTCAATTTTTCGATTGGGAGAGCTTTGCCCAGTTGCACCATCAACAATGCCAACATGGCGATTACCAAAAATCGCGTCAGGTGTAAGGCCCAGTCGCTTTCCCTGGTTCGCAGCGTATTATGGAGGTAAAGAAACCCGATGAAACCTGCAGACAGCACGTCAAATAGTCGATTGTTTGTAATCGCCCAGAACCAACACCAGCTTTCACCCCATGCAAGACTCTGATTGACCCTCCAGAAAAAAATATTATCCCAATACGTCCAAAAGGAATGACCAGGCTCAAAAAACAATGAACTGAAAAGCAAAATTGAAAAAAGATTGGCGATCAGCAATGGAACCAGACGCCAGGAAAACAAAACTCTCATAGTGTGTTTTGGGATACCTTTCAATTCTAAATATTCGGCAGCACTCCACAGAAAGTGCCCTTGGGGTGCGCTGCCGAATATTTACTTTCCATGAGTTGAATTTTATTCAATCAGTCCGAAATTTCGAATTTCGTTAATCAGTTTTTCCCCATCAATCGGCTTGATGATGTATGAAGTCGCTCCGCCCTTGTAAAAGGCCTCAACAATATTTTTAGGGTCATTTACCGCTGTTGTCATGATGACCTTCACTTCGTCGGCAGGGGCTGTTCCTTGTAATACTTCCATTCTGCGAATTTGTTTTAAAGCCTCCTGCCCATTCATCTTGGGCATCATTATGTCCATAAGAATCAGATCGTATGGAGTGTCGATTTTCAGCGCTTCTTGAAATGATTTGACCGCTTCATACCCGTCTGCGACCATGTCGCAGTCACCATAGGTCGCAAGGATGTTGTCCAGCATCTGACGTGATATAAGGTCATCTTCAACAATCAGTACTCTCATGTTGCCCCTCCTTAAAAATTCCGGAGACCGCATATGCGTTTACCAGTGCTCTCCGACAATTGTTTTTTGTAGATGCCTGAGTATTAATAAAATCCCGATAAGATCCGTTGATTGCGGTTCCACATTCAGGGTTCAGGGTCGAACATGAAAAATAGATTGCAATTTGTTTAAGATTTTAACAGAATTCTAAGCATTGGCCCAATGGTTATTTATTTCCACATCCCTAACGCCTGATGCATTTTCTTCGTCAATCCGCTGAAGTCCTTCCATCATGAGTTTCATGAACCCCCCGATGGGCTCTGCCTTCTCATCCTCGGAAGATATGTTTGAAATAAAATTGAACCTGCCTTTTCTTTCTCTCAGTATGTCGTAAAAGGCATCAATGCCGGTTTTGTCGCGATATGAGGTACTGACGATTTCACCTTTGCTGAAAATTACCCTTGCCGGGCCTCCGGCAAGTTCCAGCTTGAAGTTTCCTGTTTTCATGTTTTCGTGAAACATCTGGAACAGTTCGACAGGGGGTATTTTCATCAATTTGCCTGCCATATCAGAATCAGAATTTCCGGTCAATTTCATGTTGGCGTCTAAAAGGCGTTGTACCAGCATGCGGCTGAAGGCCATCTGCAGAAACGGGTGTCTCATCATAACGCGGCTGAAATCCGTACCGTGCAACAGGAGCGCCTTGACGTGATCCACGGTTTTAATTGAAGCGCTTACGGGTTTGCCGCTCAACAGGCTCATCTCGCCGAATATTTCCCCCTCTCCCAGGTTGGCGATAATATTGCCGTCGTCATCAATAACGCTCACATTGCCCGAAACGATGATGTATAAATGTTTCCCGGGTTGCCTCTTATACAGAATAAATTTGCCCGGGTTATATTTCTTCATGGTCAGGCTGGAGACGATATCCTTCAGGTTGTTTTCACTAAAGGCCTGAAACATAGGGAATTTACTCAGTAGTCCGGCAGTCCCGGTAATTTTTCGAGCCTCTTCTTTTTCTTTTGCAGCAGCCAGCAATTGCATCTGAATGGTCTGATATTTTTTTTGGGAAACATGTTTGAACTGTGCCAATCCGGAACATCCGCCGCAGTTGAAGGAGCTTCCGGCAAATGAGGCTTCAGTGTTAAACTCGGTGTTAATCCGGCAGACTATAAGTTTGCTGATTTCGGTTGCAAGAAAAAGACAAACAGGCTTTTCTGCCGGAGATCTCAAACCAGAGCCGGATAGAGTGAATTCGTCGCCCTTTTTGTAAAGCGGGCAATTGTTTGCCGCAGTTATTTCAAAAGCTGCTTCAAGTAATCCCATGAATTTAGTGCTCTTCGGGCGAGCTGTTGAGTTGTTGAGTTGTTAAGCTGTTAAGATAGTGAATGCCCGCGAGCCTTCAGCGCAACTGACTGCAGACAGGGCACCGGGGATCTTCGATCACTTCGAGTTCCTGGAATTTCATGGTTGAAAAGTCTAATACCAGCATCCGGCCGGTCAAAAGGCTGCCCATATTGGTCAGGTACTTTATCGTCTCTAATGCCTGCATGCTGCCAATGGCGCAAGAGACCGCGCCCATTGCGGGAGAGTTCTCTTTGGACGGAGCCCTGGAAAAAATGCATGCAAGGCAAGGGGTTTCCGGGGGGTGAAGAAAGATGACACGTCCTTCCAGCCCCCATATTGCCCCATGAACCATTGGAATACCCTTTGTGACAGCACATAGATTCAGGATATGGCGGGCGCGGAAATTATCGAGACAATCGACGACAACTTCGGCATCCGCTACAAGATCGTCGACATTATGAATAGTAATCTCATCAGAAATGGGTTCAACGTCAGTCTCGGGATTAACAGACAAAAGGGCCTCCCGGGCAGACTCGGCCTTGTTGACACCAATGTTTTGCTCTGAATGAAGAAACTGTCTGTTAAGATTACTTGTCTCCACGGTATCAAAATCGCAGATCCTTATGTGCCCGACACCCGCCAGGGCAAGGTTCAGGGCGACAGGGCATCCAAGGCCCCCGGCCCCGGCGACAAAAACCCTGGAACGTTTCAACCTCTTCTGGCCCTCGATGCCCCAGTCGGAAAGGCATATCTGTCTTTTATAACGCCTTAAGTCAAGATCCGGCACATCCATCCCCCACCATGCAAACGCCATTTTGATCCATCAGAGGGCAGACCCTTGTTTTTTCCATAGATGACGACCCGGCGCTTGTTAGTTTTCCTTTGACGTGGTCGATTACCCTCTGTGTCAACGTCTGAGAGACCCCGATATGGTTCATCGGATCAATAGCCTTTAAAAGGTCTTCTCGTTTGAATTTCTGCGATATCCGATCGTGATTCATCAAGAGATCAATCAAGGGCCTGCCTGTTTCAATGGCCTCCATACACGTCTCATAGATGACCCTGTGTGCGGTCTGTTTGCCTATGCTTTTTCCCACATAAAACATCAGGGCCTCGGTTGAAATAGAGATTGACGCCCTGTCAACATTTTTGCGGATTTGGTCTTCATGGACAATAAGGTCCTTCAGTATCCCCTTTGTCAGGGACAAAAGCCCGCAGACAAAAAGGGAAGTATCTGTGATAGTCACCCATTCGAGTCTCACGGCACGGTAGTCCCGTTCATGTTCGTTGATCATCCCTTCAAATCCCAAACCGGCATTGGCCTTTATCAGCCTTGCCAGGACCACGACCTGTTCGCACATCTCAGGATTTCTCTTGTGGGGCATGGTGCTGCTGCCTATTTTTCCCATCTGAAAAGGCTCTTCCACCTCCCA
The DNA here is from genome assembly GCA_034659175.1 of Thermodesulfobacteriota bacterium. Classification (GTDB taxonomy): domain Bacteria; phylum Desulfobacterota; class Desulfobulbia; order Desulfobulbales; family DAOVYS01; genus DAOVYS01. The sequence continues at coordinate 8,087 of JAYEGR010000106.1, forward strand.
GGTCTCACTTCGGGAGAGGCTCCTGATTTCATCGGCGATTTTGGCCGACGTGGCCGAAATCATGGCCATTGCGGTGAGGAATTCAGCGCCCCTGTCCCTGGACGAGTGCCAGGCGGTAAGGGCTGTCTTAAGCCCGAGTTTTTTTGAAAACCGATACAACAGATCAAGGCCCTTTTCTCCAAACGCATCCATGGTGCCGACCCCGCCAAAGAGCTGACTCACAAGAACCCGCTCTTTGCAGGCCGTCAATCGTTCATGGTTCCTCCACATTTCATCCAGCCACACCGCTATCTTTAATCCGAGTGTCATGGGCAAGGCATGTTGCGCGTGGGTGCGCCCGATGGTTACAACATCCATGTAACGTTCGGCCATCCCTATTAAAAGCCGCAAAATGATCTCGATATCCCGTTTTACAACAGCCAGCACGTCGCGAATCTCCAATACCTGGCCGGTGTCTTGTATGTCCTGCGTAGTGGCTCCGAAGTGAATGAATTGGCCTGCGCCCTTCTCACATACCCGCTGCCATGCCTCGATCAATGGGATAAGAGAATGAGACGTTTCTTTGATGCCTTTGCATACAACGTTCAGGTCAATATGACAAAGGTGCGCCTTATTATTGATGGCCTTGGCTGCCCAGTCAGGTATAATTCCAAGATCGGCCTGGGCCGAGGCCAGAGCAGCCTCTATTTTTATCCAGCGCTGGTACCGGTATTTGTCGCAGAAGATCTGTCCGGCTTCGTCAGTTGTATAGCCGTTGCCATAGAATCGTGAATCAACAATGTGGCTGTGAAGTTTGCAACTGTTCATAGATATTTTCAGGATCCGATTTTCTTTTTTTCTCTGTCTCTTCTATTGCCTGGTCCACTATCTGCACGGCATGTCCTATGTATCTTTCCGGGTAATCAAGATATGCCATCTCTTCACGGGTCATAACGGAGCCGATCTCAGGGTCATCCATCACAGCATCTGCAAACGAAATCCCGGCATCCGAGGCCTTGTTTGAAAGTTCATGGAGTTTTTCAAGGGATTTCATCTTGCCTATCCGGCCGCTCAGACGAAAGAGGAGCCATTCCGAACCAATCAGGGCCTTATGAAGATAGAGATTTTCCAGCATGCGATCGGCCCGCACCTCCAGGCCGGACATTACATTAAGCATATACCGCAGGGCCGTGCCTGTATAGATGCAAAGCTGGGGCATTGCCAACCACTCCGACCAGAGGCAGCGGGCATCCCGCTCATGTTCATGGGCCATGCTTTCCACAACCGTGCCTGTAAGATATCGTACATGCCTGGACAGCACAATAATCCGCTGACAGATAACCGGATTTCTCTTGTGGGGCATTGTGCTGCTTGCTACGGCGCCTTTGGGGGCAGGTTCCGCCAACTCGTTGATTTCCGTCTTCTGAAGCTGAAAGACCTCATTTGCTATCTTTGCAAGGGTTGTAACGAGCAGAGAAAAAACAGATGCCAGTTCACCTGTATTATCCCGGGAGTTATGCCAGGCCACACAGGAATGTTTAAGACCGAGGATGCCCATTGTGCGTCCGGCGATTTCCATGGCCTTGGGACCGAGCGCGGCCATAGTACCGACCGCTCCGCCCAATTGACCGGCAACAATCTTTTCAGATACGCATTTCAGACGTTCAATATGACGACGGATCTCGGTCAGCCATATCACCACTTTCAGACCAAAGGTAGTCGGCAGGGCCTGTTGACCGTGCGTGCGAGCCGCCATGGGCGTTGACCGGTGCTTTGCGGCCAGGTCAAGACAGATAGCTTCCAGCTCCCGCAAATCCCGGAATACTATAGTCACGGTCTCTTGCAATTCAAGGATTTCAGAGGTGTCCAGAACGTCCTGGGTAGTGGCGCCATAGTGAACATATTCCCCGCAGCCTTTTTCACAGACCATGCGGAGCCCCTTTATCAAAGGCATAAGAGAATTGCGGCTCTGCAGGTAACCCTCATGAACCATGTCCATATCTAAATACTCGGTCTTTGCCTTGCGGCAGATCTCCTCTGCGGCCTCCAGGGGTATCACCCCCATCTCCCCCTGAACCTTTGCAAGAGCCGCTTCAAAATCAAGCCATCGTTGATATCTCGTCTTTTCATCAAAAACCTGTACCAACTCCGGCGTACTGAACACATCTGAACTTATCTGAAAATCAATAGGGTGCGCGGGCATAGTTCTGCTGTTCCTTTTATAAAACCGGTCCTGACCGGATATTGATGCTTTGAAAAAAGCCTAAGGGAGACCTGCCCCAATGTCAAGACAAAAAACTCCAACCTGTGAAGTTGTTTTGTCATCATAGCAAACCACTTGATTAAACTAGCCTTTTTTGGTAAAGGAAGTAGGCGTATCACGTAAAGATCGTTTAACTACAGTGACGCAGCCAAAGGAAAGGGGAGATAGAATATGAATATACTTTTCATAATTACCACAAACGATGGTGAGAGCATCTATAATGCAATGCGCTTAGCAAATATGGGGGTAAAAAAAGGAGACGACGTAAGTGTTTTTATGCTTGGGAAAGGAGTATTATTTGAAAAAGCAGACACAGAGCAATTTGATGTTATGGAACAAATTAATCAATTCGATGGTGATTTCTATGTGTGAGGCGTTTGTATGAAATCCCACGGTCTGGAGGGATCAAGCACCTGCCCCATTGGTTGGATGGACGATTTATATGAAATTTCAAAAGAAGCGGATAAAGTATTAACCTTTTAGAATGACCAAACTGCTGAGTATAGTG
>JAYEGR010000107.1:0-10747 GCA_034659175.1 Thermodesulfobacteriota bacterium
CCCAAATTTTTAAAAATTGCTTTGTCCAGTAAATCCGTGTCACCTCGCTTTCAGCTTATGTCAGCGGGGTGCGCCAAAAAATTTCTTGTTTTTTTTGACAGGGTTTCAGGAGTAAGGTACTAATAGTTTGTATCTCAGCCTTAAACCTTCAGCCTTCAGCCTTCAACCTTCAACCTTCAACCTTCAACCTTATCTAATCACGTTCAGCAGGGTTTCCATCATTTCATCGGCCATTGAGATAAGTTTTGCGGCTGATGCGTAAGCATGTTGATATTTAATCAGGTTTGCCATTTCCTCGTCCAGGGAAACGCCGGAAACGGAATCACGCATTTTGTTCATCTCGGTGATAACCAGGTTGTTAAATTCATAGTCCTGATTTACTGTTTTGGCAGTTAATCCGATTTCTGCTATCAATGTGTTGTAAAAGCCGTCCAGGGTATCAATCGATCCGCCCGTGAACGTAATGTTTTCATCTCGCTGGATATTGGTCATTAACAGGGCGTTTGAATTGTCGCCATTAAAAATCAGACCGTTGGCGTTGACCTGGCCCGCGGCTATACGGTCCAGATCGTTTTCCAGGATTGAATTTACATTAATTGTTCCTGAGCTGTGACCTGTGAAAAAGGTGTTGAGTTCAGCTACCTGCAGGAAATTTGATGTGTCGTTTGCAAAGGCGAATTCGTGGGTTGTGTCGGGAGTGAAAACGAGCTGGTTGTTGCTTACGTTGGCCATAAGCCAGCTCCCTGCGGCACCTGCGTTTGTGAGTGATGTGTTTATGGAGTCGGCCACATCCTGGAGTGTGTAGGCCCTGTCAATAGAGACTGTTACAACATTCGGCAAAGCAAGTGTTCCGTCATCGTTGTAAAGCCAGATATCAAAACCGGCGCCGTCAGTCACAAGCTCATCGGCATATTTATATCCCTGCATGGCGGAAGCCACTCCGCCGTCATCGTAATTGTAGGTAAATTTCCCGTCATTAGCCGTGTCACTTGCTCCGATACCGCCCCCGCCCCAGCCGAAATGCGAAAGATACCTATCGTCGGATCCTGCCTCAACCGTGAATTCCTGATCTGAAAAAAGTGTCACCTCGCCCGTGTTATGCGTTTTGTCCGCGTTAAACGTGCCGTCGGTGAGTCCGATTTGATCGGCGAGATTGATTTCTGCAATGATGATATTTGATTCATCGCCCGCATTCGTGTTCTTCAGGACAATGGAATTTGCGGCGCCTCCGTTCGTGGTGTCACCCACAACGGCTGTGATGGTCACGTCCGTGGGATTAGTTGCGTCGGTATTATAATTGTTTATTGCCGTATTGATAGCTGACACGAGGTGGGTAGCAAAGGTGGCCTGATCAGAATCGTTGAGAGCCGGAGGAGCCACTGAGTCGACAGTGTATGATATGCTTACGTTGTTGATTGAAAAGGAAATTATATTCCCGTCGTCCCCGGCTGCCGCGGCAGTTATAGCGCTTCCGGCAACCAGTGTGGTGAGCTTGGCATCCACGCCTGTCACAGCGGCATTTATGGCGGTCACAGCATTATGCGCCTTGGTCATGGCCAGGCCGTTTGAGGTTGAGCCGCCTTTTATTTCTCCTACCTTGCGGTTATTGATTATCAGCGTGTCTGCCGGAATTTCGGTTGTGGCTAACGTCGCGTCCACGGTTCCCGTCAGCCGGGCGGCATCATAAGCCTGCGCTGAGGACGTGGTTGTTTTTGAAAAGGTGACCAGACCCACACCTTGTGAATGCTGCTGGTTGACCTCCCTGACAAATGCATTTGCCAGGGCGTCTAAACGGCCAAGATAGTTATCAGGGTTATTTTCAAGCAGGTTGCCGCGGACTTCCAGCAAACCGCCTATCTTTCCGCCCAGTTCAGCTCCGCTGCCAAGTTCTTTTTCAAACGTTTGTCCGTCACTAGTGACACTATGCCAGTAAAGGACGTTATTTTTCATACTTAAATCCCAGTGCTCGCAGCCTTCCACAAGGGCATGGCCGTCATTTAAAAGGATGGTGTAAGCGCCGGTGTTTGTCTCAAAATATACAATATCAATGAGTTTGGAAACGTCCTTTAAAATTTGGTCCCGTTTGTCCCGGAGATCGTTGGCGGAGTGCAGATTACTCTCTGTAGAGGTGATGTCCACGTTAAGTTCGGCAATCTGTTCAGTCATGGAGTTGATATCATTTATGGAAGTATCAAGGCTGATTCCGATATCATACTTTCCCTGGGTAATCTCGGCGTTTAAATTTTCAAAATACGTGGAGAGGAGCTGCGCCTTCTGGATTGTAATCTGTCTGGAAGAACTTAGTTCGGGGTTGTCAGACAGATTCTGCCAACTGTCCCAGAATTGACTCATCAGGTCATTTAATGCAAGGCCCCTTGTCTCGTTGAAGATGGTCTCGACAACCCGGAGGGAATCCTGCTGCGCCTTGAGGTTGCCCAGTGTAGAGTTCTGGTTCATGATTCTTGCGGTCATGAACTTGTCGTATTTTTGTCCGATTGTCACGGCCGCAACGCCGCCCCCGATATTGCCGTAGCTCATGGGAGTGGAAAGGGCTGAGTTCAGGGTGAGTTCCTGCCTGTTGTAGCCGGGCGTGTCCACGTTGGCCACGTTGTGTCCCGCGACCTGGAGGGAGACCTGGTGCGTAAGCAGTGCATTTTTGGCTATGTTCAGGACGTGCGATATGCCGGCCATTTTCTCATGCCTCTGTGCTTATAAGGGCTGGTCTGCCGGCGCAAGCTCTGGCAGCTCCCCGGGCGCCGTAAAATTCGTCATCAGTGATCGAGCCGGTGATCAGCGAAATGGCATCGTTTAAATAACCTTGAACGTTTTGCGCGAATCGCTTGTTTACATGGTTTCCGGACTTGATTTGTTCACGCATTTTTTTTAAGGAATCGCGGTGTATAACAAGCATGTGTGCATCTTCTTCAGTGGCAACCGGAATCAGGGCCGCTAGATTCACTGCCTGATCTCCGATGGCGTCACCAAGCGCGGTGCCGGAATTGTCAGCCATGCCTCTTATTGTTTTCTGTAGTGATTTGTCAAGCATCTGCAGCCTTGTAAGCTGTTTTTCCTTTTTTTTGCTCAGGCTAATCAGGGACGGCATGTCCATTTTTGTAATTGCAGTCCGTTCGTCCGTCAGTGTTTCAAGGATGATCCGGGAGAGTTCGGTCTCCTGTTCCAGGATTTCAAACAGACTGTAAGGGATTGGATTTTGAGGCTGACTGAGATGTTTATTCATGATTTACTCCTTTATTCCCCGGTTGATTTCCGGATGTTGCCGGAGAGTTGCTGATACAACGCTTTGCCGAGTCCCATACCCTTTCCATGTGCCAGTTTTTCGGTAAGCATTTCATCATGCATGGACTGATAAAGGTCTTCAGCATAGCCGCCGTGAAACAGCCCGGTTTTGGGTACGCTTTTTCTCATGGTTGACAACATCTGCCTCAAAATTATTGCCTCGAAATCCGCACACGCGTTTTTAAGCTTCGCCTCTTTAGCCTTATCGGCTGAAAGCTCGGTTTGCTTGAGGCCTATCGATGTTGATGTTGTGAGATTCATGTATTTATTTCCTCTAAATGATTTCCAATTCGGCCTGGAGCGCTCCGGATGCCTTGATGGCCTGAAAAATGGATATCAGGTCTCTCGGCGTAACACCTACCAAGTTAAGGGCGCGTACTACCTCCCCGAGCGTGGCACCCGAGTCGAGTGCGACCAGCCGTTTCTCATTTTCGCGGGCTGTTATATTATCATTGGACACCGGGTTGACGAGCCCTAGACCGGTCTGGGCGGTTTGACCGGCATTGACCTGGAGACTCAGGTTGCCGTGGGACAGGGCCAGCTCGTTTATCTGAACGTTTTGTCCCATCACTATTGTGCCGGTTCTCTCATCAAGCACCACTTTTGCGCGATAGTCGGGTGTGATGTCGAGGTTTTCGATTTCCGCCAGCAGGGCAATTACTTCATGGCTGTAATGTTCCGGGATTGTGATTTCCACGGTGGCCCCGTCCATTGCGGCGGCATAAGGGCCTTCCAGGAAGTCGTCAATGACTGAGACCATCCGGTAAACCGTGGTGAAATCAGGGTTGTTCAGGCTCAGGGTGATCTTTTCCTTACCGGAAAAGGAAACGGGAACTTCCTGTTCCACAGTAGCTCCGTTCGGGATACGGGCTACTGTAAGGTGGTTTTTCTGGGTGCCTATCATGGTCCTGCCTGTGACCTCAAATCCTCCGATACTGACCGCCCCTTGGGCTATGGCGTAAATTTTACCGTCAAGACCTTTCAACTGGGTGGCAATGAGTGTTCCGCCCTGGAGGGAGGATGCATCACCTAATGATGAGAGAGTGACATCGATTGTCTGGCCTGGCTTGGCAAATGGCGGCAACCGGGCCGTGATTAAAACGCCGGCCACGTTTTTGACTTTGATTTTCTCCTTGTTAATATGTATCCCCATGTTTTCCAGCATGTTGACAAGACCCTGCGTGGTAAAGGAGACCTTGTTACCGTCTCCGGTTCCGTTCAGGCCGATTACCAGACCGTATCCAATGAGCTGATTGTGCCGCACCCCTTTTACCGACGCGAGGTCCTTGAGACGAACTGCGTAACCATGCTCCGGAGGCCACACGGCAAAAAGCAACAACCAGATGAACATAATTCGGGTCATTTTTTTCAGTGCTGTTCCATTCATAACGCTGTTCCTGATAAATCGTAACCGTTCACAGACCCCATCTGCGCGCGATCAGTCTGGTTCACATAGGTTTACTATAGTTCGCCAGCCTGCTAGCGCGCAGATGGGGCCTGTGAACGGTTACGATAAGTTTAATTTTATTGAAAAAATTTTCCTGTTATTTGTGTCATGATGCAATCATTGTGCCATCCCTTGATTGATGAGGTATGAAATTATAGCTTTAGTACCTTAGAAAATATTTTCTGCGCGTTTCTGGCAGAAAATATTTTCGTGAAGGTATTTATCCAGGACCTTTAAAAATTTCCAGTTTATCTGGGTTAGGCTAAAATGTAAGGATGCCGGCATTTGGCTTGGTTTTTCAGCGTAGGCGGCCAGGCAGTATTTGTGTAGCCCTTTGATAGGAAAAAATGTTCCCGTACCAAAGGAATATTTTTCCTGTCAGCCGAACGATTACAAGGATGATAGGAGCGGGGGCCGATGTTCAGAACGGCCAGACGACGTCCAGGATTCCGGTAATCCAGCCTGGATGCTGTTTAGCGCTTATCATTCCAATGCCGCTGTATTCAATTCGCGCGTCTGCTATATAGGATGAGAGTATGGAATTATCTTCTGAAATATCACTGGGGCGGACGATGCCCGACAGTATGATATGCTGGGCCTCGTTATTCACGGATACCTCTCTGAACCCCCTGATGATCAGGTTCCCGTCCAGTGTCACATCAACGACCCGGGATGACACGGTTGCGGTGACCGTGCTGTTTCTGGAGGTCTCTCCCGTACCTTCAAATTCAGTTTTAAAATCCACTGACGGAGAGCTGGTTGAAAGGAAATCGTTTTTATTGCTGAGGAAGTTATAAACGCCGGGGAGTGACGAAATATTGGCGGACAGTTTGCTTGAGCGGTCTGTCTTGGTTTCCGCCTTTTTGGAGCCTGAGGACGTTTCCACGATTTTCACAAGGACGATGTCGCCGATTGAGCGGGCCCGGCTGTCCTGGTACAGACTCTTTGATGACTGGATATTAAATATGGCGCCCTCCTGCGACTTGGCCTTTTCTGTCACCACGGTCGGCAGGTGATTCCTTTCAGGAATCGTCATGCCTGTTGAGCCTTTGCCGATATCGGTTGAGACGCTCACACAGTTGCCAAGAATCAAGGCCGGAAACAGAGTCAGTAATATTCGATAGATACCTGTTTGCATTTTTTTTACCTTTAGTAATTGTAACCGTTCAGAGAGACCCCATATTTTGTAGACTCCTTAAGAATGTAATCGTTCTCAGGCGCTCCATTTGGGCGCCAGCAGTTCGGCTCACTATATAAGTAATATATGTGAGCCGGGCTGATCGCACCCCAAGGGCACTTCCGTTGGGCGCGTTCAGATGGAGCGCCTGTGAACGATTACTAGTAATTGACTTCAACTGTGCCGGAATCAAGCACCCTGGCAAGTATTTCTTTTCTACTCATCAGATTTTTGACACGTACGAGTTCGCCAAAGGCGCCGGGGTTCCGTACCTCGCCCGGTACCGTGACCCTGATTTTGTCTGATTTTGCCTGAATAGTGACCATGTCGCCTCGTTTAACAAGCGGAGGAGCTTCCAACTGGTGGGAAAAGAGTACGGCTCCGGCGCGGATCGAATATTTAAGCCTGAAGCCCACGGCCATTTTGGCTGATTTTATAAAGTCAGGATCCAGCATGGAGATGTTTCGCCGTATTCTTCTGATGTCATTTTCGGCAAGTACCGTATGACGTTTGATGCGCCTGGTTGTGCACAGGACCTCGCCATAGAGCTGGAGATCGCCGTTCATTCTCAACTGGCCGTATTCTTTGCCATCGATCATTACGGCCACGGTTATGGCCTTTCTGCCGAGGTAATTGGAATGGGTCCGGTTAACCAGGCGATACTCGATGTCACCTGTCGGGACGGTCATTGTGGCTGGTCTTGCTGAAAAACCCGAGATTGCCAGATTTTCCTCAGGCCATGGCGCGTTCTCCATTATAATTTTAGAAAAAATCGGTTTCAGATCTTCCTGGGTAAGCAATATAAATTCACGGTCGGATGCCTGTCCGGTTTGAACCAAAAGGAAAAATAATGGAGGAGTGAGAATAATAAGGAAAAAAACAAAAGCAATTTCAGCTCTCATGAGCATTGCTCCTAACTGTAAATATTAGTCAGCACCTCCCTGTGAAGCGCTGCCAAACATTTACAGTTTGGTGATTTTAGCTATTTTTCGGCATCAAGCCGAATATTTGCTCCTAACGTTTTAATGAGTTGGCGATTTCAAGCAGTTGATCTGCGGTTGTGATCGCCTTGGAATTTACTTCAAAGGCCCTTTGTGTGATGATCAGGTTTACCATCTCTTCGGTCACGTCCACATTGGATGTCTCCAGGTAGCGCTGGGCGATTGTGCCCATTCCATCTGTTCCGGGGTTGGCTTCGACCGGCTGCCCTGATGCATCCGTTACAGCAAAAAGATTACCGCCCATGCTTTTGAGTCCTGCCGGATTTATAAAATTGTGCAGGGTGATCTGGATCGAGCCCAGGGTTTCCATGTTCGCGTTCTGGGCAACCAGTAATCCTCCGGAGTCGATGGCAATATCCGTAGTGCCTTCCGGGATGGCAAATTCAGGTTGAAGCCGGTTGCCGTTTGCGGTCACTATATATCCGTCACCATCCCTTTTAAAATCCCCGGCCCTTGTGTAATACTCCTCGCCGTCGCGGAGTATCTGGAAGAAACCATGACCCTCTATGGAAAAATCGAGTTCATTGCCTGTGTCTGCATAATCCCCCTGGGTGAAAATTTTCTGTACCGAAGTGGGACGCACACCCAGACCGATCTGGATTCCTGTGGGAACCTGACCCCCTCCTGCCGTGTCCACACCGGCCATGCGCAGTGTTTGATAGAAGAGATCCTCAAAGTGGGCGCGGCTTTTTTTAAAGCCCGTAGTGTTGACATTGGCCAGGTTATTAGAGATGACATCAAGTTGCAGTTCCTGGCCGATCAGGCCGGTTCGTGCTGAATATAGTGAGCGAATCATTGTAGTTCTCCTGTTGCTATGTCAATTTTCCGACGCTGTTCACGGCCTTGTCGTTAAGGCTGTCGATGGCGTGCACACTTTTTTGTTGAGCTTCATAGGCCCTGTGCAGATCGATCATTTCAGTCATTTCAACCACGGTGCTGACATTGGATGTTTCAAGGTAGCCCTGCCGGACTTCTAAAAATTCAGGGGTCAGTTCCCGGGCCATTTTGTCAACAAGCCTGAAATTATTTTCCCCCTCTTTTTGAAGCACATCGAGATCAGCAAAAGTGACTATCGCAAGTTGTCCCATCTCCTCGCCGTCAACGTTGATGCTGCCGTAACGGTCGATACAGACTTCATCGCCCTGGATCGTAATTTCTCCACCCTGGCCCATCACCAGGTGTCCGTTCGGAGTAACCAGTTGATTCTGGTCATTGCGGAAAAAATTTCCGGCCCGTGTATATCGGATGCCCTGAGGAGTCTGTACTTTAAAAAAGCCTGTGCCGTTTATGGCAAGATCAAGGGGGTTCCCTGTCAATTCCATGGTTCCCTGCGCATGATCAGTAATGACCTTCATGGCCTTGCCGACTCGCTGACGCTGGTCGCTTGCCGTGTAAAGCATTTCCCAGAATGTGACATTTTCCTTTTTAAAACCGTTGGTATCGACGTTTGCCAGGTTGTTTGAAACCTGATCCATACGACGTTCCTGGGCCAGGAGAGTTTCAACGCTTTCGATCAGGCCCAGTCGGTTTTTTATGTACATAATGCACCTCATTTCCTGTTTATGTCAGTTTTAATGCAACTAATATGCCAGGGAGTGAGGTGAGAGGATTAAACAAGGAGGGCGCAGCAGGTCTCAAATGATGAACCTGCCGGAATAATAAACGGTTAGGTGGTGGATTCTTCCGCCCAGATTATCTCTGAATTCTGGAACAGGTGGTATATTGATTTCTCCATTTCGTCAGCAAACGAACACTCGGATTTTTTCAACGGTATCAACTCGGAATCGAAACAACCACAGATGTCCCAGGCTACTACAGGATTCTGATGACCGATGTATGAATGAAAAAGTCCGTCCCTGGCATGGCCGAAGTATGTGCGGCCTTCTTGAATCACTTTCATAATTTTGATATATTGCATAATTCGTTCTCCTGTAAGCGCGTTTATAACGCTGTAGATTTACCCTGAAGGGCGTAAATGTGTACTCAGGATAACCCGCAGGATACTTTTTTACGGTTATCTGAGCGCGTGCGGATATACTTTTGCGTATGTGATCGTTTACCCCTAGCTGTCGGACGGGACGGAGTAATTCTCGTTTGTCCGGTAGATAAAGGCAAGTATCTCAGCCACAACCAGATAAGTTGAGGCGGGAATTTTCTTGTTTAGGTCCAGGCTGGAGAGAATTTCGATCAGGTCGGCATCCTCGTGTATCGGGATGTCATGTTTTTTGGCCAGTTCAATGAGTTTTTCCGCAACTAGTCCAATTCCCTTGCCCACGACAATAGGGGCGGGATCTTTATCGCGATCATATCTCAGCGCAACGGCTTTTTTCCTGGGATGCCTGTTGCCGGAATCTGTTTTTTCAGTCATAATATCAGTACGTTTCGGTAAATTGCACTTTACGAATGGAAATCAGCAAAATGCAGATATATCGTACAAGAGGATGAAATTCAAGCAATCATTTTCTCCCTTTCCGGTATTGTGTTCCCAGATATCCCCTAGATTCCACTAAGTCAAAAAGTCGCGTGATATATCTTGCAGTGTATTGACTGTCTGACAGAATGGATTATACTCCAAATTAGTTTAACTATTTTGGAGTAAATAGCATAATGGACAAGATAAACAGACTGCTTTCCATCGATTTTCCCGCCAATCAGTCAGCTTTTTTGTGGGGGCCGAGAAAGACTGGTAAGACCACGCTATCATGCCTTGGCGCGTTTTTTTACGGAAATTATGGCAGGATGAAATAATCCGTTAATTAAGCAGCTATTCCCGTTGGAAAGCTGTGGTAAAGGGAAGATCATAATGGCTGAAATTGGCGGTAACAGGCGGAATGTGGTTATTCTTTTCAGTGGCGGACTTGATTCGACCACAGTGCTGGCCATAGCCACGGCAAAAGGATATCAGTGCAATTGTATAAGTTTTTTGTACGGCCAGCAGCATTATATCGAGGTTGAAAAGGCTGAAGATTTGGCCGCACGTATGGGAGTTTGTAAGCATCTTGTATTAAATCTTGAACTTGACAAGATCGGAGGTTCCGCCCTGACCGGAGATCTTCCGTTGCCGACCGGTCGTTCTTTTGATGAAATGAAGTCATCCATACCATCAAGCTATGTGCCTGCAAGAAATTCAATATTTTTGTCTTACGCGTTATCTTGGGCAGAGGTTTTAGGGGCAAGGGATATTTTTATCGGCGCAAATATCGTGGATTACAGCGGCTATCCGGACTGCAGGCCCGAGTATCTTGAATCATTTGAAAAGATGGCCGATTTGGGGACAAAGGCCGGTGTAGAGGGTGGCCGCGGTTTCAAGATCCATGCTCCGCTCCTTTATCTCACTAAAAGAGAGATTATTCTTAAAGGAGTGTCTCTGGACGTGGATTATGCTGAAACACATAGTTGTTACAACCCGGACAAGGCGGGCAGGGCATGCGGCAAATGCGATTCCTGCCGCCTCAGGCTTAAAGGCTTTTCCGAGGCCGGAATAATTGACCCTGCACCGTATCAGTCGGATTAAGCCTATACGCGATGGAGTGTTGTAATGTGAGGGATCAGGTGCAGTGAGGGGTCAAGTCTGCTGTTGACTTTCCTCGTTCCCAGGCTCTGCCTTACACACCCAAGAACTCATTAAAATATAACATGAAAAACCTATTGTTTGTTTTTCTTTTTCTGGAAACAATAAGGGCAGAACTTGCAAGGAGAAGCAACAGAGAAGCAAGGAAGCAAGGGTCAGGTTTACACATTTGACAATCCGTTATCCATGCTCCGTTTTTTTTTATTTCCAAATGATTATATTGCAAAAAATTATAGTTGTGAACCGACCATTAG
>JAYEGR010000108.1:0-10678 GCA_034659175.1 Thermodesulfobacteriota bacterium
GGGTGCAATTTCAAGGAATTATGAGTGTAGTTTGATAAGCTTTCAGAATAACGTTTTGCAAGTAATAAAAAAGTTATGCTAATAATATCAGATGCTTATATCCCCCAATTAAACTGAACCAGTGCCTTGGATTCCTGTTAGCTTACAGCCAGTTGAGGCGGATGAGGGAGGATTCACAAAACAACATACAATTGGAATCCCGCAGACATGCTATGTTGTTGATCAACCAATATTCTGACGAAAGTTTTATCACCCGCAGACTGAATATGCGCAAAGAAGAAGAAATACAAAATGACCCTCTGCAGGTTGCTTACTTCTTGAATTTCTTCGAAGAATTAGCCATAGCAATCAAGCACAAAACCGCAAATGAAGCACTTCTTAAGGATTATTTCGCAACTAATCTACGCCAATGGATGAAAGAATTGTGAAAATAGGGGACAGACCACGGTTTCGATGGCCTTCAAAAGGCGCGTCTTGTTTAAACCGTGGTCTGTCCCCTATTCCCCCCTATTCCCCCTATTCCCTGTAATAGCTTAATTTTCTTGTAAAAATTATCCTTGGTGAAATTTAACTAATAAAGGTTTCGATACTCTGAAATTATACCGTGGAAATCAATTTGAATTTATTTTCTTGCACCCATGGCGGGATCGATATATAGTGATTGTATGAGAGTGATTGCAAAAAGAACATTACGACAATTTTGGGAGAAAAATCCTTCAGCTAAGCAACCATTATTGTCTTGGCATAAGGCAGCACAAACAGCAAAATGGAAAAATATGGCGGAAATCAAAGAAAGATTTCGGAATGTCAGTATAATTAACGCCACACGTGTGGTATTTAACATTGGCGGTAATAAATATCGTCTGATCTGCATTGTCAGATTGGACAAGCAGGTAATATTTATTCGGTTTATTGGAACCCATAAAGAATATGACCAAATCAATGCGGCAGAGGTATAATTATGGACATTAAATTAATTAAAACAGAATCAGACTACGAAGAAGCCCTCAATATTACGGCTGATCTAATGGAATCCAATTATTTAACGGAAGAAGAGTCTGATCGTCTTGATATTTTAATAACACTTATAGCTGCTTATGAAGAAACACACCATCCAATTCCCGCACCTGACCCCATATCTTACATAGAATTTATTATGGAACAGCGTAATTTAAGTAGGAAAGACCTTGAACCATTTATTGGTAAAAGAGGCAGGGTAGCTGAAATCTTAAATCGAGTTAGACCCCTTACCATATCTATGATGAGGAAACTGCATGATGGGCTTGGTATTCCCGCAGATATTTTGATTCAAAAATATCATTAAAATTGTCCTTGCCCACTGAAATACGGCACAACAATGGAAAATAGGGAAATAGTAGGGAAATAGGGGACAGACCACGATTTCGATGGCCTTCAAAAGACGCGTCCTATTTAAACCGTGGTCTGTCCCCTATTTCCCTATTTCCCCTGAAGAATATCTCAGGAAGTGGAAAGCCCTGTATATAAGGTTCCCCTGTCGGTCCTATGGTTGCGGCAATCCCCTCTTCAATTATCCTTTTGCACCACACGCTGCTTGTCAGATTTTTAAGTGTCGTTCACTCCCCGCTTGCAATGTGGTAACCTACTGAACCGGGTTGCCATTTGAATGCATCCACATATTTTGCAAGACTGTACCAGCCGCAGTAAAGGGCCGCGTTCGGGCAGTCTCCGGGCTGAAAGAACTCTTCCTTGTCATCCTTGACCACGGGCATGATCTTGTTTCTTGTTATTACATCAGCCGCACGATGTATGGACAGGTCGTACAGCCGATAGGCCGATAATTGTCTCTCTCCAGGGTCGGGCCATCTTGCGTCAAAAAAGGCCGTGCCTTTAAGTCCCTTTTTTTCTGTAGCAATACTCTGGTCAATGATCCTCTTTACAACATCAGGCTCCAGCCCGTCCAGCCTGCTTACCATCAAGACATCGTCTCTCTTTACCCGGCCTTTTTTCCCTTTGAAAGTTGATAGGAAATTGTTTTTTTACGGCCGGCTCGGAGGGAGAAAAAAATGTCTCCGATTCCCTTCTGATAATATTTTTATAACTCCGGCAAGCCGGAGTTATGGAATGGTCTAAAAAAACGAGGTCTCAGAACATTTCGTTGTCAAGGATCAACGATGAAAGTGAAATCATACCGATAAGTTCACCCTTGTCATCAACCGGCGCTCTCCAAATACCGGCGCGATAAATAAGACGGGCAACGTACCTGATATCCATGTCCGCCGGCACCGTGATAATCGGTTTTTTCATGATCTCATAGACGTTTACTTCCTCAAAAGACCTCCCTGTCATTATGACGCCCTTGATTATGTCCTTAATTGTTATCAAACCCCAGGCATCGTCCGGATGCCTTTTTTCCACCAGCAGGGCGGAGAGTTTTTTGTCCCGCATTTTTGAGGCCGCCTCCTTGGCGGTGGCCATGCCGTCGATGTAGATCATCTCCTTGTGCATAACGTCTCTTGCCCGCAAAATCGAAGTTGTTGCCGAATCCATAAGATTTCTCCCTTTTTAAAAATATTGGTCGCGCACTTCTTCTTTAAACCGTTCCATCTGGCTTTCAAGCCCGATCACATGTTCCACCGGCAGCACAAAGGCAATACCAGTTCCGGGCTTGTGGAATTCTCCTGCAACGCCTATGGCATCCAGAATATTCTGGACGATATGCTCTTCAACAAGAAAAACCACGATATCGGTCTGGGCCTCCAGGGTAAGTCCGAAAAAGGTCTTTGCCTCATGAACGCCGGTACCCCTTGCCGGAATGATCGTTGCGCCGGTGGCGCCGGCCTTTTTGGCGGCATCGACAATCCGGTCGGAAATATCCGATTTGACACTTGCCATGATAAGCTTAAATCGCATCGTTAGTCCTCCTTAGTTTTCGAACGTTTTGCGGCCCAATGGGTAAACTGGGCGTAACCCATGACGGTAATAATAGGAAATAGGCTGGCAAAGGCAATAAGACCGAATCCGTCCAAGGCCGGATTGCGGCCTGGAACTGATTCGGACAGGCCCAGACCGAGCGCGGCGACCAGAGGAACGGTCACGGTCGAGGTGGTGACCCCGCCCGAATCGTAGGCCAGTGGAATAATATTTTTAGGGGCGTATATGGTCTGGATGACCACCACCAGGTATCCCGTTATGATAAAGATATAGAGCGGCGTGCCGGTGACAATGCGGAAGGCGCCGAGCGCGATGCCGCCGGCAACGCCGAATGCCACCGTAATCCGCAGGCCCCATTGTTTAATGGTGCCGGCCGACACCTCGTTTGCCTTAAAGGCAACAGCGATAAGAGACGGCTCGGCAATGGTTGTGGCAAAGCCGATAAGGGCGGCAAAAAGATATATCCAGCCGTAGGCGGTCCATTCCACCGTGTCAACCGGTGCGTCCTGTCCGTAAATAAAGGCCGGGTCGGAGAGTTGGGTTGCCATGATCTTGCCGAGCGGGAACAAAGCCTTGTCAAGACCGGCAAGAAACAGGGCCAGTCCGACAATCACATACGCCACTCCCACAACAACCCGGCGCAGATGCGGAATAGGCTGCCGCAATACAAACAATTGAAAACAGGTTATCAGGATGATGATAGGCGACACATCCCGAAGGGTCGAAAGCAAAATTTTACTGAAATCAACAAGGAATTCCATTTCAAATGGCCTGTTTCAGGGTAACCGTTTCAAAGGAGTCCCCTATTTAGCAGACTCCTTTGTATGTAATCGTTCACAGGCGCCCCATATGCACGCAAGCAGGCCGGCGAACTATAGTAAACCTATGTGAACCGGACTGATCGTACCCCAAGGGCACTTCCGTTGGGCGCGTGCAGATGGGGCGCCTGTGAATGATTACGTTTCAGGCAAAAATAATTATCCCGTAGCCCATGACGAATATCATCGGCAGCAGGGAGGCAAAGGCGATAAGACCGAAACCGTCCAGCAATGGATTGCGGCCCTTGATGGCTGAAGCAAGTCCTACCCCGAGTGCCGCGACCAGGGGCACGGTCACGGTCGAGGTGGTGACCCCGCCGGCATCATAGGCTATGCCGATAATCTCTTCCGGCGCTATTATAGTCATAAGCATGATAATAACATAGCCGCCGATAATAAGGTAATGAATGGGCCATCCGCGAAGAATACGCAGCACCCCGATAAGTATGGCCAAACCGACGGAAATCGCGACTGACAGCCTCAGTCCCAGGGCATATGCACGCAGGGATTTCTCGCCCGGGTCTATGATGTTTCCCTGGCCGGCTATTTCCGCGGCCTCCCAGGCCACGGCAATGAGAGCGGGTTCGGCCACCGTGGTTGAAAAACCCAATGCAAAGGCAAAAAACAGGAGCCAGAACAGGCTTCCTTTCCGCGCCAGGGACCGGGCCATTGCCTCGCCGATCGGAAACAGACCCATTTCAAGCCCCTGGATAAACATGCTCAGGCCGGCAACCACCAGAAGGGCGCCGAAAATGATCTCGCCCAGATGCGGCAATGGTTGCCTCAGCACAACAAGCTGGAAAAAGGCAATGACCAGAATGATAGGCAGCAGGTCGGCAAAGGCGGCCCGTAATTTTTTCAAAATTACCGAGCAGAAAAAAATTATTGCACGCCCTGATTTGATTGGAGTCATAGAGCCGTATCCACGGTTTCAAAGTTGATAGGAAATTGATTTTTTACGGTCAGCTCGGAGGGAGAAAAAATTATCTCCGATCCCCTTCCGACAATTTAAATCATCATTAATATTCTTTTTATTGTCAAGCGGGAAATCCGGGCGGAAATTCTAAGGTACTTATATCCTCTGATGATCATTCGGTCAAAGTATGTGTAATTGAATTTGATGTTATTTGAGAATTGTTGTAAAAATAAATGTAAATATTCGGCAGCACTCCACAGGAAGGCGATCAGGCTGCCCAGCATACATAAGTATAGCTGATCAGCCTGCTCACCACCCTGTGAAGCGCCCCGGAGGAAGTGCCCTTGGGGTGCGCTGCCAAACATTTACAGACCGAGTTTTTTGTAATGTTGCTATACAAGCCGAATATTTACAAATATATTGTTCACAGCGAGTCCTCTAAAAAATAACATTGATCAATGGAAAATTGATTTGCTGTAATCATTCAAGCAAGGAGAGAGCGAGGCGGCGAGCCTTTAATCCTCAGCCTTTTGTTTTTTTCGGAACTTTAGTTTGGTAAACATTTACTAAGGACTACAATGCCTTCCATCCTGGTAGTTGATGATGAATTAAGTATGCGGGAGTTCCTGAAAATCCTTTTTGAAAAAGAGGGTTTTACGACAATTACCGCCTCAAATGGAGATGACGCCCTTGAACTACTTGGGAAAAACCCCATTGATCTTGTTATTTCCGACATTAAAATGCCGGGAACAGGCGGACTCGCCCTGCTTGAACACATCAAAAATACAAATAGCAACATCCCTGTAGTTCTTATCACCGCTTATGCCTCGCCGGAAGACGCTGTTTCGGCCATGAAAAACGGAGCATACGACTATATCACGAAACCGTTCAAGGTCGACGAGATTAAAAAAATCATCAGAGGAGCCATTGCCGGCTCCACTTCCAGTGCCGATCGGAAAGATAGTGATGCAGCCCCCTTTCACGGCATAATTGGAAAGAGTCCGGAGATGTTAAAAATCTTCGATTTTATTAAGCGGATCGCGCCTACACATGCAAACGTACTGATCTATGGCGAGTCAGGCACAGGGAAAGAACTGGTTGCCCGTGCCATTCACAATCAGAGTAAGGTGTCGAGTGCGGCCTTTGTACCCATCACATGCAGCGCAATCCCGGAGAGCCTGTTCGAAAGCGAGGTTTTCGGCCATGTAAAGGGAGCCTTTACCGGTTCCACTTCAGATAAGGTCGGTCTTTTCGAGTCGGCAAACAACGGCAGCGTATTCCTTGATGAACTAGGCGAACTTACGCCTTTGATCCAGACGAAGCTCTTGAGAGTACTCCAGGAAAGAGAATTCAAAAGAGTCGGCGGGACTGACACAATAAAAATCGATATAAGAATAATCTCAGCCACCAACAAGGAACTTGAAGAGGAAATAATGCAGGCTCGCTTCCGGGAAGACCTGTACTACCGCCTCGCCGTGGTACCTATCCGAATTCCACCACTCAGGGACCGGAAAGGAGATGTCCCCCTTTTGGTAAACCATTTTCTGGAAAAATACTCGCGGATGTTCGGCAAAGAAATCAATACAGTATCATCATATGCCCTTCAAGTCCTCATGGAGTATGACTTCCCCGGCAATGTTCGGGAACTTGAAAACATTATCGAGCGAGGAGTGGCGCTCGAGAATTCAAACATAATCCTTCCCGAAAGTCTTACTCTGTCCGTTCACAGGCAGAGAAAGGATAAAAAACCGTCGAATTCACAAATTTTTCAAGAGATGGGTCGTGAAGAGGAACTTTTTGAAATGGGACTTGAAAAAGTCATAACCAGAATAGAAAAAAGAATGATAGAGCATGCCTTAAAAGAGGCCAATCAATCCAAGATGAAGGCTGCCGAACTATTAAAAATCAGCTTCCGATCTCTTCGTTACAAGGTACATAAGTATAATATATCCTAACCCAGATAAACTGGAAATTTTTAAAGGTCCTGGATAAGTACCTTAACAGTTGAGTGTAACTATTTAAAAATATTTCACCTTTTTGATTTCTTGCCATAAAAAACAAGAAAATTACCACTAAGGTACTAAGGCGGGTGATACCCGCAACCCAAATTTTTAAAAATTGCTTTGTCCAGTAAATCCGTGTCACCTCGCTTTCAGCTTATGTCAGCGGGGTGCGCCAAAAAATTTCTTGTTTTTTTTGACAGGGTTTCAGGAGTAAGGTACTAACCTTATACAAGAAACCGGAATTCTCCCTTTCCGAGGAGATCATGAAGGTGGAGTATCCCGACCAGCTTGTTTTTTCTGTTTTTTACCGGAAGGATCGTGATTTCATGACGCTGCATGATACTCAATGCATCCGCAGCCAGCAGGTCTTTTTCAATTGATTTTGGATCCGAAGTCATTACATCGGATGCATTTAACGTGTCAAAATTACTGGAATTGTTGACTATGCGGCGAATGTCCCCGTCCGTGAGTATTCCGGCTACATTGTCCTGGTTTTTCATTATCAGGACAGCTCCGATATTCATATCATTTAAGACCGAGATCGCATCGAGCAGCGAGGCGTCCGCCTGTACCCTGGGAATCTGTTTATCTGTGAGCATTACCTCGGACACACTGATTTTCAGACGTTCACCTAATTTGCCGGCCGGGTGATTTCTTCTGAAATCACACTGTTCAAACTTTTTTTTATCCAGAAGCACAACAGCAAGCGCATCCCCCATTGCCAGAGTCGCGGTTGTGCTGGCTGTGGGAACAACTCCAAGTGAGCATGCTTCCCTTGGAACAGCAACGTTTAAGACGGCATCCGCGGAATCCGCCAGGCTGGAATTTAAGCCTCCTGTTATTGCAATTATTTTCACTCCCCTTTTTTTCAGGTTGGGAATAAGGGCATTCATCTCAGCCGTTTCTCCGCTGTAAGAGATTGCAATAACTACATCACCCGGATTTACAATTCCAAGATCACCGTGCATGGCCTCCACTGGATGAAGGAAGAGAGACGGCGTGCCTGTGCTGTTGAAAGTGGCAGTGATTTTTTGGCCGATCAGTCCGGATTTTCCAATGCCCGTATTGATCACGCGGCCACGACATTCCATTATCAGGTCAATTGCCTTTAAAAAATCAGGACCTATCTTGTCCAAAAGGGAAAGAATTCCTTCCGCTTCGATTTTTAAAACTTTTTTTGCATGGGAAATTGACATTGAATCAGATTCTCAGTAACTGTCTAGGGCCATTTTGTGAAATTCAGTGTCAGGGGGGATCGGGTAATCACCATTAAAACAGGCCAGGCAGAAGGTGTCGGCGTTCTGCCCGGTTGCTTCCACAAGTCCTTCCAGGCTCAGGTAGGAGAGGGTGTCAAGCCCAAGATAATCCCTGATACTGTCGACTGATTTTGAGGCTGCTATCAATTCCCCGCCCGATGGAAAGTCTATCCCGAAATAACAGGGATAACGGTGAGGCGGACAGCTTACACACATGTGCACTTCTTTGACCCCGGCATCCCGGAGGGAACGTACCCTGCTTTTTCCTGTTGTTCCCCTGATAATTGAGTCTTCGATGATGATTACCCGTTTGCCTTTGAGAAAGGAACGGACAGGGTTTAATTTTACTTTGACGCCAAAGTCCCGCATTGACTGCGTAGGCTGAATGAACGTGCGGCCGACATAATGATTTCGGATAACCCCCATTTCAAGCGGAAGTCCGGAAGTCTGGGAATAGCCGATGGCCGCGTAATTGCCTGAATCCGGAAACGGCATCACAAAATCGGCATCAATTTTGGTTTCTTTTGCCATAATATTGCCCATTCTTTTTCGGCATTTATAAACATTGATCCCAAATATGTCACTGTCGGGCCGGGCAAAATAGACATGCTCGAATATACAGAAACTCTTCCTTGGTTCCGGGGGCATGAAAAGTGATTTCAGCCCGTTCTCCTTGTCTATGATCAGGATCTCGCCCGGCTCAATATCCCGTACGTATTCAGCTCTGACCAGATCCAGGGCGCATGTTTCAGATGCCACCATGTAGGAGTTGGTACCGCTGTTAAGTTTCCCCAGGCATAACGGCCTGAATCCCAGGGGATCACGTACTGCAATGAGTTTGTCCTTGGTCATGAGAATAAGAGAATAGGCTCCCTGAATTTTTTGAAATGTGTCCAGAATTGCCTTTTCGATCTCCCGGTCGCAGTATCGTGCGAGCAGGTGAATCACTACCTCGCTGTCCATAGTGGACTGAAAAATCGAACCCCTTTTTTCCAACTCGGCACGCAGAGGGCGTATATTGACAAAGTTGCCGTTGTGGGCGATTGCCACAAAACAGCCCTGATGAACGGCGGTAAAAGGCTGAACGTTCTGTGCTATGGAGGCGCCGGTGGTGGAATATCGAACGTGCCCAAGTGAAATATGGCCGGTCAACCCTTGTATCGTTTTTTCGCGAAATACCTCGGAGACCAGTCCCATGGCCTTGTGTTGAGTAATTTTTTTTCCGTCACTCGCCACAATGCCGGCGCTCTCCTGGCCGCGGTGCTGCAGGGCATAAAGACCGAAATATGTCAATTTGGCTGCGTCAGGATGTCCGAAGATCCCGCAAACCCCGCATTCTTCACGGGGACGCAGTGAGAATTCAGCATCAGTCATCATTACGCCTTATCCCTTCGACTTTTTGACATTAAATATTCGGCAGCGCTCCACAGGAAGGCGATCAGGCTGCCCATCATACCGATGTATAGCTGATCAGCCTGCTCACCTCCCTGTAAAGCGCTGCCAAACATTTACTTTTTTGGTGATTTTAGCTATTTTCCGGCATCAAGCCGAGTATTTATTTTTGACATTATAAATTTGTTTTCAAGAAAGCATATTATGAAAAAAAATATCAATACTACTTTGTTTTGGTTTGATATGGAACATTTTTTTTCAAAGGCAACGTAATGACCGATTTCATCTTTTAGACCCGGACCCTGGACACCTTCACGTCTTCCTGTCCGGGTTGTCGCAAATCATATAGCAGGGGCATTTATTAGTTATTCTCCATTTTGTGTTTTGCCCTATACCACATCATCCCTCGCCTTTTCATAATATTTTTTCAGCCGGTCAAATGCAGCGTTGTAGATCTGCATAATTTCTTTGGATGTTTCCAGTTTTTCCGGGTCATTTATGAATTTATCGGAATGATATTTTTTTATCTCCCGGTTACGGGCCTTGCGGACTTCGTCCAGGGATGAGGGCGGAGTCAGGTCGAACAGGGCCAGATTCTCAACAAATCTGGCCGGCATATCTGAATAGGTTTCCGTATTATCATCGAATCCATGTCGCTTCCGGTTTCTTTGCCCGGTTTCCTGTTGTCCAGAACCTGCCCGTTCCTTTTGATTGTCAAAAAAAGAACTGAATTTCTCCCGAATTCGGTCAAAATTCTCATCCCCGAATTCATGTGAAAAGGTATTGTCCCGGTTTTTCAAAAGTTTTTTAATGACGTTGGTGTTTTTCAGCCCGTATGCCATAGCGACACGGCACAGCCTGTTTAAAATGTCTTTCATATTATAACTTGTTGGGGTTGACTTTATCTTCGGACACTTAGAGTTGCGTGTTGAGTAGTGCGTGATGAGTGATGAGGAAAACCAGATAGTATCTTTATTATCAATACTCACATCCCTTAAACTGTTAGTCCATTTTTACATTTCATTTTTAAAGGTGGCAAGGAAAAATACTATGCATTTGGATGGTTCCCCACTTTATGGTATAGAGCTTACCAACATATCGTGATCAAAAAACAGTGTAAGGGATGTGGAAATAACTTACCCATCTCCCATCCCATCTTCAGGCCATCTTCGATCAAGTAACCATTTTTAAAATCCTCAACGTAGCCCGGCTATGCCTGCGGTTTTAAAAGTGGTTACTTGATCGAACCTGATCTAAATCTGAGCGCTATATGGGTAAGTTATTTATTTCCACATCCCTAACCCAGATAAACTGGAAATTTTTAAAGGTCCTGGATAAGTACCTTAACAGTTGAGTGTAACTATTTAAAAATATTTCACC
>JAYEGR010000109.1:0-10533 GCA_034659175.1 Thermodesulfobacteriota bacterium
ACTCAAATACCGACAGGAAATTTCGTTATAAAATCAACATACTATGATCCCGAGAGTTGTCCACAGGATTTGATTTTTGCATGCAGGAGAGCAAGGAGCAGCAGCTAAATTGGCCCAAAGCCTTCAAAGAGAAGTAATAGAGACCTTTTCCTGCATTGCCTGGGAGTTATCATCAGGGACAATTGATATGGTACTCGGTTTGAGGTAAATAGAACAGAGGATAAGCGCCTTGTTCCCCTCAACAATGATTTCAACATCCATTCCTGGCATAAAGCCAAATTTTTTCCAAATCTAGGTCAAGATTTTTCTTCATTTTTTTCGTCTGTTTCAGCAACCCCAACCAATATACGAGTAAGTATGGCAGAATTAATATACAATCCGACGGCGGCCAGACGTTCAATAAAAGGCTTGGCAAGGGTGATCAAGCCTTTTTCGTTTAGCCAAAACAACTAGCCCCAGAGTGCCGATCAAAGGGATCTCAAAAAGCTCAGCGCATTTACGGCTACCAACGTAAGGCGGGACAGCCTGTAAATTCAATCAGTTAGCAACTCCTCAATTTTTGCTTGATTTTGGAATTGCCATAGAGCCAAAATGGCGGAAAGTGTCCCGCTTTAAGTTGGTAGCCGAATTTTTAAAGGTACTGGATAAGTACCTTAACATCTGCGTGTAACTATTTAAAAATAATTTCACCTTTTTGATTTCCTGCCACTCCTTTCAGTACCCCCTTGGGTATAAAAAATAAGAAAATTAGCACTAAGGTACTAAAACGCTTCTCCCAGATTCAAGTGGACGCGGAATTCGGGGGCATCGGGATCCTGGGGATTCAGTTGGTATCCTATGTCAAGCCTGATTGGTCCTACGGCCGTATGGTAGCGCAGTCCAAATCCCACGCAATGTCGCAGTTTGTCAAAATCAAAATCATATGGGTCCGGATAAACGTTTCCAGTGTCAAAAAAAAGTACGCCATTTAGCTCTTCAACCAGCGGAAAACGAAACTCCAGGCTGCCTTCAAACAGTGAATACCCGCCGACCGGATTTCCATAATCGTCCATTTCCCCAAGTTCCTCATAAGGATATCCCCTGACGGAACTTGCGCCACCGCAAAAAAAACGCTTTGAGATAGGGATATATTCATTGCTTTGTATAGGATCAACAGTCCCCATTGTAATCCTGGCAGCCATCACAACGTCTCGCGAGGAAGTGTTTCCTTCCGACATTTTATAAACAGGATAATATCCCCTTAACTCAAGGAGATGGCGTAAAAATTCTATCTCCGACCCAAACGACGATAAGGCCGGTTCAAAGACATATGAAAGATACAGCCCCTTGGTGGGATTGAAGACATTGTCAACATGTTTCCACGTGCAGCCGGCCTCCAATGAAGATACGATGAAATTTACATCCTCTTTCCTTCCAAAATCCTCTATAGCCTTTTCCGTGATACCTCCGGGCAGTTTTGTGGTGTGGTTTGTTTCTATATTATGGGCAACAAACTGGCTCAAATACGGAGTCCAGGCCTTTGACACGGTAAATTTTGAAAAATAGCGCCTGTTATTAAAGCTCTCCGCATATTCAAACTCAGCGCCGGCCTGATGTGTAAGAGTTAAATCGTTCTTCCCCATAAAATAGGGGTTCTTGAACTCTGATTCCAGTATACTTAAAATTGATGAATATTTCCCGGTAAAGGTAAGTGAATAACCTTGATTCAGTAAATTGCGCCAGCCAAGTTCGGCGCGAAGCCTGAGTTTCTCCTCTGTGCCGTAACCTATTCCAAGTCTTAAAACCCTGGGGGGTTTTTCCTTGACAATAACGACCAGGGCGACCCCCTTAGAGTCATCCTCCGGCCAATACGGCCTGACCACCACGGAACTGAACAGATCCAGATTATAAAGCGCCCGCTGGTCGTCCTGAATCCTTGTAAGCGAATAAAGTTCAGCGGGTTTTACCTTCATTTCCCGAGTTATAATATGAACGGCAACCGAGTCATTGCCGCTGACGGACACCTCGGAGACATGGAACCGCATGCCCGGATTGATTTTCAACCGCAGCTCCGCCTGGTGTTCTTTCTTATAGACCTGCACATCCCCACGGACTTTAACCTGACCGAAACCGTGGTCCGCGAAAAATATTGAAAGGAATTTCTTGGTGGAATTGTAGGCAAGGGTGTCAAAGATATCGCCCACATTTAAAGGGAGATCTTCAGGGATTTCGTAGAGCCGGTCAGCTTCACAGCCCGATATATCAATATCGAATAAAACGACACGGGTGGGCTCGCCCTCATCGATATCGAGATGAATAGATGAACCGGTTCCACCGTTACCGCCAGTGGACAGAGTGTGAGATACTTTGACATCGTAATAGCCCGCAGAGTGGTACAACTGGATGATACGCTCCAGGTCCCCCTCAAACGTCAAGGAATCAAAGGGAGCATCCTTCCAGAATGCCACTCCCCTTTCCTTTATAATCATGAATTCCTTAATTTCATCACTACTGAAACGGGATGCACCGGTAATGGACACTCTGGAGACGTGGCTATCCGCCTGATCCCCGGCATTACAATCCAGGGCGGAGAGCATCAAAGGGCATAGCAAGAGCATGCCACATAAGAGTATGAAGAGGAGTCTGGATGGAGACACGTGTTATGAAATAGTCGGAATGGGACCCATGACTTTGCAATTAAAGGTTTAGGGGGGCAGGGGTTCAGCCCCAGGGCAAACGCATGAAATTTACGCTTTGGAAATTGTATGTTCTATCGTAATTTCAATACATTATTCTGCAAGATGACGCGAATGTCGAACAAGGAACCGCAGAATTTCGAAGTGTGGTTCTTTATCATTCGATATTCCTTGTTCGACATTCGATATTCAATACAGTTTGCCTGAAATTTTACTTCAACGTAGTTAGTAATCTACCGTTTTTATTTCATCTTTTATGCGCTCGCCCTGCGAACCCTATGGTTTGACAAGCAGCCAGAAACGAATGGCCGTTCTGCCTGTGTTTTTTTCCTTTGCGCTCACCGCAACGCGATTTGAACGTCTTTTAAGAACAGAAGAATTATTGATACAGACAACATCCTTTTCAAGAATTCCCTTATTCCATCCCAGTTCACTGACATAGATGCCAAGACTCCCGGTCCGGTATCTTTCAGGATGAACCAGGCGGGCACAAAAACGAGCCGGCGCCGCCTCGGTAAATGGATCAAGATCCGGCGTCATATCGGTAATGGGCAGATCGACCCTTTCCAGCACGGATTTGAAATGGCTCATGGAGGCCCAGTCGTTCCCAAGTATCGGTTCCCTTGGGATCATGAACAGGTCGGTCTGTTTGCTTACCGAACCGGGATCCTGAGTGAACACGGCCTCATACCCCAGGGCTCCGGCCTCTTCCATGACTATGTTGTTGTATTCACCGTAAGGGAGAGCAAGATACCGGGACCGGTATCCGAGTTTTTTTAAAAGGATTTCCGATCCTTTGGCAAGATCGTCTGCGATCCACGCCCGATAAGCGGCATCATCCATACCCTCGGGCCTGTCAGCGAGCCTGTGGTGTGAATAAGTGTGGTCCTGGATATCCACTCCGGCGGCAGCCATTTCACGCACCTGGTCCCAGGTGACAAAATCCTTATATTTGCGGTTAATTGCCTTTACATTTAAAAAAATGGTAAATGGATAACCAAAGGATTTAAGAATAGGCCAGGCATCATTGTAAACGCTTAAATATCCGTCATCAATTGTGATCACAGCCGCCTTTGCCGGAATCGATCGGCCGTTTTTTAGCGCTTTCACAACTAAAGATATGGGAATGACCTGGTAATCATGATCTTTAAGATAGGCCATCTGTTCCCGGAAACGATCCACGCCAACATTAGTAGTGGGATATCGGCTGTCACCAAAGCGATGATATATAAAAATCGTTACATTTTCGGAAACCGTGTCAAAAGCCCCGGCCCCTGACACATAAAACAGGACCAGTAAAAAAAACATGAGATTAAAACAGAGCAGCGTAATTGAGAGCAGTTTACGAATTCCGAATATCATTTTCCTTTGTTGCGCATTGCGGGGGGTGCATTACAGCCTCTTATGAATCATCCCCAAAAAGGCATTGTCATCATCTAAAGGCGGGTTATTACGCTTGTCAGTGCGGCCCCACATTCATCTTATCCGCACGAACCAGCAAACACTTATCATAGTCCCTGAGATGATTATGATGAATTACGGCCTGTACATTCCAGATATATTCCTCTCTCTGAATAGAGTATTTGCTAAGCCCATTGGCCAGGAGAACGGAATCCATGGTTGACTGACGCATCCTGCGGAATTCATCATAAGCCGGAAGGCGATTCAGGTTTAAAATATATGCCTGTACTGAATCCAGAATGGATTCATAGATTGCAATTTTGTGATTCTTTCCATCATCCCTTTTGGCCGGAACAATTCCTTCCTCTCCCCAGGTCCTCATTCCAAACAGGTTGTTGGCGGTTAAAGCAAATCTCGAAGCGCCCCACGAAGACTCGATGGCACCCTGTGCTAAAATCAAACTGACCGGCACTACATTAACACGCATTATTAGTTCATCCGCCATGGATGTTCGATATTTCTCAATAAAAAATCGCAGAAGATCCGCTTCTTCGGAAGTCACTCCGGCACGCCGGGAATTACTGCTTTCGGCAAAATCAAGTTCAGTCGGATCGACGCCTGTTTTCTTAATGATCCTCAGAAGAGCATCCCTTTCCTGTTCCACGTATGTCAATGCGGTCAAAGCAACGGGAAGCAATGTATTAATAAACATTTTCTTTTTTGTTGCCACATCCACCTGTCCAAATGCCGGGAAATCAGTAACGATCATTGCCGGAATCTCGGAACCGACAGGGATATCCCACAGATTAAATTCCTTAAGCCAAACAATCAGCTCGGCAGAGGAACCGACATCAAACAAGTCAACACGAGGATTGTTATTCGGAAAAAAACGGTCCCTTGCCAAAGGGGCCGGATCGGGCTTTACCTTAACTGATTTTTCAGTAAGAACTACAATCTGCTGTTCCGGTACAAACAGAATATTTTTAAAAAAATCGATAAAACAAAAATAAAATAAAGAAAAAAATATTAAAACAAGCGCAATCACTACATAAGCATGCTTGAATTTCCCGCCAACCTGATTGACACAACTGGTTTGTGAATCACACAGTTCTTCGGACATAATTCGTCACTCGTCACTCGTCATTAGTCATTCCTTATTCGTCCTATGCCGGGCAAAAAAGGCTGCGGGTCTATTTTTTCCTTAGCCGGCTCTTTATCCACTACAGTCACCACTCGCCTGACTCTTCTTGTGGAAATTCTCTTACCGATGGCTCCGGGGCCCTTTATGAGAAATTCGTCAAAAATGCAGTCAAATATATTTGATTTGGCCTTTCTGGAGGGTACGAAATATACCCTTGCCAGGACACCTTCACCGATTTCAAGAAGCTGGATCTGCGATCTCTTGTGCTCTGTAAAGAGGCGGTACTCCTTGTCCAGGATAAATTTTGGAGAACAAAAACGCTTAATATATGACATATTCAGCCTGCCGTCACGATAGATGATATTAAAGACGATATTTTCTTCCACCTTGCCGACCCATGCCAGGTCGTGTCCCACAAACAGTTTGTCGATCACATTAATAACCTTGTACATGCCATTGGAAAAAATAAGCAGCATCCGGTCATACTCGGAACAGGCAAAAGTGGCGTCGTCAGGGCCTGCCTTGATATGGTGCCCCAGAAAGCCGCTTTTCCGATCGTAACCGACTGTAAGGTTTAAAATAGCCACTTTCCTGGCATCAACCTCCTGAAATGTTTTGATCCTGGTTTGACGGGGATAAAAATCGCCATAGCGCAGGAGCAGGTCATCTAAGTATCTGATCGTGAAACCCGTCATATCCTTAAGGTGTTTAACCGTTTTCCTGATTCCGGAATTGACCTCTTTAATCTCCTTATGCTTCCTGTTAATGTCATAACGTGAAATCCTCTTGATGCGGATCTCAAGAAGTCTCTCAATATCCTCGCGCCGAACATTTCGTTCCAACCTGTCACGGTATGGCACAAGGGCTGTTTCTATGGTTTCCATGACCGCCTTCAGGCTCTTGCACTCCTCGATCTCCTTGTACAACCTCTCCTCGATAAATATCTGCTCCAGGAGATGGGCATGGAGTTTTTCTTTAAGCCGTTCCAGTTCAATTTCAAGCTCTTTTTCCAGATCCCGGACCAGTTTTTCCGTGTTGTAACAGAGTACATCGTCAACCGAAAGATTAGCCGGCCTGCCGTCATGAATTACTGTCAGGTTCGGACTGATGGAGACCTCGCAATCGGAAAAGGCATAAAGTGCCCTGATTGTATCACCGGCATAAACCCCGCGGGCCAGCTTGATCTCGATCTCAACTTCCTCGGCCGTATAATCATTAATAGACTGAATCTTGATTTTACCGAGACGAGCCGCCTTTTCAATGCTTTCAATCAGAGACTGCGTAGTAGTTGTATATGGGATCTCCTTGATAAGTATGGTCTTTTCGTTCTTTTCAACTATTTTGGCCCGGCATTTTATCTTGCCGTTTCCCTTGTTATAGTGGGTGACATCCAGAAAACCACCCTGTGGAAAATCCGGGTACACTTCAAAAGGCTTGTTTTTTAATATCTTTATCTGGGCATCAATCAGTTCACAAAAATTATGAGGCATTATTTTGGTGGCCATGCCCACGGCAATCCCTTCCGCTCCCTGGATGAGTAAAAAAGGCAGTTTTGCGGGAAGTGTAACAGGTTCGCTCATGCGGCCGTCATACGAATCAACAAATTCCGTCAGATCTTTATTAAACAGAGTTTCCTTTGCCAGTGGAGAAAGTCTGCATTCAATGTACCTGGAGGCAGACGCATGATCACCGGTATAGATATTTCCAAAATTACCCTGCCGATCTAAAAGAAAATTTTTATTGGCCAGATTGACCAGGGCCCCGAATATGGATTGGTCCCCGTGTGGGTGAAGTTTCATGGTGGCGCCGACCACATTGGCCACTTTATGAAAACGGCCGTCATCCATGTTGAACAAGGTCTGTACAATGCGGCGCTGTACCGGCTTCAACCCGTCGGCAATATCCGGAATAGCCCGCTCCTTGATAACATAAGAGGTGTAGTCAAGAAAATTCTCATCAAAGAGTCTATGTAATTCCCCGTAATGGGTTGTCGTATCCATGATGGTTGGTTCAGAGGTCAAGGTTTCAGGGGTTCAGTTGCAGATTTAAATTTTTCAACTTATAAGCGGATTACGTGTTTTTAATTCGTGGAATCTTCCAATTGACCCCTCAATGCTCTCAATGCTCAATTTGATGACCCCTTAATGGTAAATAAAATATCCGCCACGATGGCGTGAAGATGTGGATGCCCAAGTTCGTGAATGATCGCCAATCAATTTATTTCACTTTTTCTAAAGCTTAAACTTCTTCCTGAATCCTGCAAGGCCTACAAGACCGGAACCAAAGAGCCAGATTGCACCAGGAATGGGAACTGAGGCTACTTCGTTGTATGCCGCTTTTGCGATCAGACCGTGGGCATAGGTTGTGGGATGGATGTCATCCCAAAACATGTATGAGTCGGTGGTTAAAAAGTTATCCTTTAGCTTGTTGGTATAGTTATCAAAATAACCGTCAGTTATCAATTCACCCATGATTGTGAGAACATCTACCTCAAACAGATTAATGGTTGATCTATATGGATTGAGGGCTTCATGCAGAGCTTTATTAAAACTACTTGCCAACTGGGCTCCATCAGCAGAGTGGTCAGGCCCGCCGTTTTGTCCGTTCATAAGCGGGGTAATACCTAAATTCGGCATATTCATAACAAGAATATTCTGTGCCCCTGCGATGACAAGGTCATTGATGCCTAAAGCAATGTGCGTAACGGCATTTTCGATAACTGCTGGAGCGTCAGATGGAGTAGCAATATTAAACAAATCATTGCCGCCGATCCAAAGCGTGTAAAGAGCGTTACTGTCAGCTACTCCTGCGGCAACCTTGTTTATGTATTGGTTAATTTGCCAACGGAACCCCCACTCAACCGAATCGGACCCAGGATGGTAATTGGTTTGTGCGGAGAAATATGCCATATCCAAAAATTCGGTATTCAATAATCCAGGTCCAGCCAAATGGTCTAACCAAACAGGACCATTGGAGGCTATGTGCAAACCCCATCCGTCAGCATTACCATTATCAGACAGGCTATCACCAAAGCCGACAACCTGGCTGTAAGCAAAAGCCGTTGCCCCGAAAGGCATCACTAAACATAACAAAAAAATTCCCACTACAAAAAAATATTTCTTCACTATTTTCCTTTCTTTTTAAGTTTTAAAAAAAGTTCATTAATAAAAATTAAAGGAGATTTTCGATGTGCAGCCCGTCCACATCCGCGTCAGTTGCTAAAATTTTCAACTTACAAGCGGATTACGTGTTTTCAATTCGCGGAATCTTCCAAAATCCCGGTCTGCTGTCAGCAATTCAGTAACACCGTTTTGTATGCAGAGAGCCGCAATACGGGCATCATGTATCATGGGGCCGCTTACCTGCGATGAATTTACCATTGTTCTGAGTGTAACCCAGTAATCCGGTGTTTCAGAAAGAAAAACCAGAGTTGGTGATTCAATCCATGCATCGAGCTGATCAACAACACATTGTGTGGGACTGGGCGGATCATAGATCCTGGGATGAGTGGCTATTGAAAAAAATTCATGGATGCATGGCCAGGGGATTGCCCATGACGCTCTTCCTTCAGACAGCTCGGTAATACAGGCAAGAGCCTTTTTATGAAAAGGAGACTCCTCGCGGTGGGCATAAACAAGGATGTTTGTATCTACAGCTATCATCCTCCGTGCCCTTCATAGGCTGCCGACCGAATTTTTTGCCAGCCTTCTCCACGAAATTCATCCTGAAGGCCGTTCCCTTTAAAACCGGCTTTCCTCAACTTGAAATTTTGATCTGATTTTTGTTTTGAGATAATTTCACGCAGCCCTTGCTCAACAAGAGAACGTAGTGTGATCCGCCTTTGAACGGACAGTTTTTTAGCCTCCTGTAACAACGAATCAGAAATATCTATGGTTGTTTTCATATTGCTGACAATATCATTCGATATGGGTTTATGCAACATGCTTTTTAGAACATGATGCCCTTCGGGCAAAACCGGCTTTTTGCCATTAGCGTAAAACGTGTAGTGAGAAATGTTTAAACACCTGTTCATTCCTGCTTTTTTATTGGAATTGATCGGTATAAGACATCGAGAGTGAGCGTACAGTTGATCGTTTCTAATGTCAGGCTATCCGAACCTTGTGTCAACCGTTCATATTCCCACTTCCCGTCCTGTCTCCGTCGGTAGGCCTCAACTTGCATAACATCTTGGCTGACTAAGATGTATTTGCGTAACGATGGCAAACTTTGATAATGCAGAAATTTTCGTCCTCGATCATAGGATTCAGTACTCGGAGAAAGGATTTCAATAATAATTGTTGCATCATTCACCATATCGTCGGCAACATACGCCGTTTCATCACAAACCACCATGACATCAGGATAAACATAATGATGATGGGCTTCAATATGTAAACGCAAGTCAGCCATGTATGGGGTGCATGCCTCTCCATCAAGATGTTGAACGAGCGCTGAGAATATCCTGCCTGACAAAATATTGTGCCAGCGAGACCCGCCTGCCATAGCAAAGCAATCCCCCTGATACCATTCATGTTTCTCTTGCTGTTGACGTTCAGTCGCCAGGTATTCCTCTTGTGGAATTGACTGCCTTGTTTGTTGTGCTGCTTGCATAGATTCCCGGCCTTTGTTTGTGATGCGTTATTTGAGAATACATAATTCTTAAATTTAATACATAAATATTCGCCTCGTACAATTTTGTCAAGCCACTTTAAGGATAGTCATTGTGAGTTCCCGAATTTTTTGTTTGAAATCGTTTGCCGCACAGGGTGTTTAAGTGCAAAACTTGGGACTTTATAGAAGTGGTATACCAGCTTTTTGATATGATCCGGCATTCCCTAAAAGTCAACAGCAAACATGACCTTCTAAATATCTATTTGTTATCAAAATGAAAAAGTATTTTTCCATAAATCCGATAAAATTTTCCGGAAAACTGGATGTTTATATTCAGTAAAATCTATTTTTTTGAAAATTCGACCATCAGAATAAAATCGGGAAAATACAAACAGTATATTGTTGAATTGGTTGATTAATTATTTTCTCAACCAATTCAACGACTTAAATCAACCGACAAACTAATCGACACAAAAAATATCAATTTTTTTGTTTTTTTGGCATCAAAAGTGCAACAAACAATGGCAATCATAAAACATTGCTTCCTCGGCAGGTAAAACAGGAGACCCTGTTTTGAATCGTGTTGTACCTGCCGAGGAAACAAAAAAATCAATTCAATTTTTGAATTACTAATTGTAAGGAGTAAAAAAAATGAAAAAAACATTAGCAAAAGGATTGGCCCTGGCTTTTATAGGGTCGTTGTTT
>JAYEGR010000110.1:0-10491 GCA_034659175.1 Thermodesulfobacteriota bacterium
CATTTTGGAGCATGATTTCAGCGCCAACAATGCATAAAATCAGGGCCAAAATTTTTGTCAAAAATAGATGAAGAAGGCAAACCGTAACAATCCGGGAATACTCCCCAATTAAACTGAACCAGTGCCGCGGCGCAGGAACGGGCGATATTTCAGATGATCCCTGGTTCAAGGATTCGGTTGCCTGTGATTTCCGCATTACATCAGGCTCTCCTTGTATTGATGCCGGCACAAGCGATGGTGCACCGGAGTTCGATTTTGATGGGAACGGTCGTTACGACGACCCGGATACCGAGCCGAATACCGGAGGAGGAATTGATACCTACTACGATATGGGAGCCTACGAGTATTTTCCTGTTTGCAAAGGAGACTTTGATAAAGACGGGGATGTTGATGGGAGCGACCTGGTGATCTTTGCAGATGCCTTTGGCTCTTTATCAGGTGGGCCTGGCTACGATCCAGTCACCGACTTTGATGGCGATGGTTACGTGGACGAGAGCGATCTTGCCGCATTTGCAGCAGAGTTCAGGCGTACTGATTGCTCGATTTGTCCATAATTGTGTTTCTGCAGGAGGCATGTCATGTAAAAAAGAAGATCATTGATCAAGAAAAAAGGGGAGCAAAAAATGAAGAAGTCACTTTTATGGATTTGTTTGATCGCTTGTATTCTCCTGGTGAGTGTACAGGAATTATTGGCTAAGGATTGGGAGTATCAGAAAAGTGGTACTACTTCTAATTTAACCGCAGTAACTTTTGTAGACAATGACCACGGTTGGGCGGTGGGCGAAAACGGCACCATCTTGGCCACGTTGGATGGTGGCCTGAATTGGAAGGTCATGAGTGCGGCAGTATTGGACCAGGTGTTCTCTGCATTTTCTTATCCGCGAACATGTCATTTTCGAAGCGTTTGCTTCCTTGATGGTGAGAATGGATGGGTTGCAGGAGAAATAACTCTGCTTGGTGTTGAAGCCGAAGACATCTATCCCATTCCAGTCCAATTTGGAGTTATTCTCTACACAAGAGATGGCGGGCAAACTTGGGAATGCCAATATCCTTGTAATATGTGGACGGCCGTCGAACCTGAAGTGTGGCCCCGCATCAAACAAATAGATGATGTCTTCTTTTTGAATCGCCAAGAAGGATGGGCCGTGGGAAATAGTTTTTATTACCTTGCCACCCAAAATGGCGGCAAAACCTGGGAAGAAAGGCCGATAGGACTTTGTGCAATCCCTGAAATACGGCACAACCTGACAGCCACGCATTGGATATCGTCAAAATGGGGTTGGGTGGCAGGCTATCAATACAATATGAATTTTCCGGTAACAAGAAACGGGTTCATCGCCCATACTGAAGATGGAGGCGAGACCTGGGAAATTGATGACTTTTTTCCTGTTTCTTCCGCCACTTTTCCGGCGCTAACTGACCTGGAAGTTAAGGCCTCCCGTGCAAATACAGATAGTGTCCTTCCCGGCTGCTGGGCAGTTGGAGAAAAAGGCGCCATCCTCCACCTGGTCTCTGAAGGCTGGGAGCATCAAGGGTTCTCCTGGCCTTTCAGTTTACCTTTACCACAGTTTAACGCAACCCGCTTTGTAGATGACAATCATGGGTGGCTCGTAGGCTATCGGCTCAGTGATTACTCTTATGAGGATTCCGATTCCAATATTCCTGCTTTGATGACTCTATTTCAAACCACCAATGGTGGTGAGAACTGGCAGCATTTTCCCTGGAATGATCCTGGAAAGCTCAATGATATCGATCTTGCCGGAGGTACCGATGCTTGGGCGGTGGGAGATGAGGGAGTTATTCTCCATTACCAAAACCATGCTCCGGAAATTTGCCGAGCCTGGGCTGAACCGCAAACAGTGTATGCCGGCCGGACTGTTGATTTATACGTCTCTGTCAAAGACCTGGATGGTCCCAGCGATATTGAAAAAGTCACGGTGGAGGCTCGGTCCATCGGAGGAGGCATGGTCGTTTTAGAGAGAACCCGGCTTGATCCTGGTGACCGCCGCTGTGTACTTTTCCAGGGTGAAGCAAAAATTTCTCCTTTGGCTTTCTATGGTTCTCATTGCTTGCCGACAGAGGCTGTTGACTATGACGGCGCTCGCTCTTTAGAAAATATTGACCTCTTTGTGATTACGAGTTGGGTGGAAATTAAGAGGACAATGGCCACTCCCGATCCGGTGGCCGTGGGGGGTAAAGTCCTGTTGGCCGCAGAAGTGGGCATCATTGCTCCCAAAGATCCGGATGGTGATGAAGCTGTTTTTCCTTACAATAAGGTTGAAAAAGTAACTGTGGACATAACCGAGCTACTGGGTGTAGATTGTCTCCCTGGCGCTGACTGCATCGTCATTGTAGAAATGACCGATCCTGACGGAGATGGCATTTACACATATATAGTGGAATCTGTGACCGGAGGCCCTGGAAAGTATGAATTGCCGGTGTGGGCCATTGATACCCTTGGCCACGAAGACAAGGCAAAGCTCACTGTGAGAATTGTTTACACCGCAATATGTTACTTTGATAAGGATCATGACGGAGATGTGGACGGAACCGACCTGGCGGATTTTGCCGGATATTTCCGCATTGTTGATAGCGATCTTTCCCTCCTTAAGGCCTTTGCCGTCGAGTTCGGTCGTACCGATTGTCTTTGCCCTGTGTTTCCAAGGATTGAAGAATATTCAAACAGCGGATGCTTGCCAGGATCCGAAATCATTTCATCAGAGGATCAGTATCCGTGGTGCGGCGAGGATCAGGTTGAGGTCATTGCAGAAGGTGACAAAATTCATTTAATCCACAAGAATGCCACGTATAACTGCTGCCCTGATGATATTGAAGTTTCCTTATCGGTCGAAGGCAACCTCCTTAGACTCACGGAAAAGGAAATCCTTACGCATCCTTGTTTTTGTTTATGCTGTTATGATGTGAAGGCAACGATTGTTGATTTGCCTTCAGGGAGCTACACCCTTGAATACTGTTGGTATGACTATGAGACGATGATGAAAAAATGTTACACAGATGAGGTTGTTATTCCATAGGTTGGATTTTTAAGATTTGGTTTTAAGGATGTGCTTTTCACCCTGCTTACCAATAACCCTAGTGTCGGATGACGTTGAAATAATGTGGGCTGGTTTTATTTTCGGCCACTCATATCTTATATGCAGAGATGGCCGAAATTAAAACCAATCCACATTTTTTAAGAGGCTGACATATCCCAGAAGTGGATAGCCGAATGATTTAG
This sequence comes from Thermodesulfobacteriota bacterium, assembly GCA_034659175.1. Classification (GTDB taxonomy): domain Bacteria; phylum Desulfobacterota; class Desulfobulbia; order Desulfobulbales; family DAOVYS01; genus DAOVYS01. The sequence continues at coordinate 3,239 of JAYEGR010000110.1, forward strand.
CTTTTGCTTTTTTGCCCGAAGGGCATTATGTTCTAGTGAACTGGCCGGAAAGGCTCTAAAAATTATTACAACACGATAAGATGGGACTTTTTTTACAACGCCATCAAATTTTAATGGACAACAATCCCCCTCCTGAATCGAAAGAATCTTCACTTATTAAGCGCTTTTTTGAGTTTATAGGTGTTCCCGGTTCCCCTGACACACACGAAGACCTTGAACAGGAAATCCAGGTCCTGATCGACGAGGGAGAGGAATCCGGACTTCTCACAAGTCATGAAGGCCGAATGATCAGTAGCATTTTTGACCTGAGAGATACACTGGCTCGAGAAATTATGACGCCCCGCACGGAAATGGTTTGCGCTCCGGACACCGCCTCTGCCTCGGACATCATGCGTCTGATCACAGAGAAAGGCTTTACGCGTATTCCGATATATTCAGAGTTTCCCGACAACATCATTGGTGTCATTCACGCTAAGGATCTGCTTGCCTATTTTGCTAAAGATTCAGTTCCGCCTCAGGCCGGTAAAATGGCCGCTCCGGCCTATTTTGCCCTTGAAAATCAAAAAATTCTTAATCTGTTAAAAGAGTTTCAGGCCAAACAGTTTCACCTCGCCATTGTCACGGATGAATTCGGCGGGGTGCGCGGCCTGGTGACGCTTGAAGATGTCCTGGAAGAAATAGTCGGTGAAATAGACGACGAATACGAAAAGCCGGAATCTCACTGGGACGAAATTGACTCCAATACCCTGATGATCGCGGCCAAGGTCAATATTGAGGATGTGGAATCATTTTTTGACATAAAACTACCTGAAGGGCCCTATGAATCCGTGGGAGGATTGATCATTCATCAGCTCGGACAACTCCCTGAAACCGGAACCAAGGTAAAACTTGCTCCGCTAACTTTTGAGGTTGTTTCAGCGACCAGGCGGCGAATCATTTCAGTCAAAATCCATAAATCCATAAAAAAATTTCGAATCAACGATCAAAATTCAAGTGGTACGAATTAAAGATGGGCCTTAACAGGATGAACTGCTTGAATCGGGCCGGATCGGTTTTAAGGTTATTTTTTGCACCTCTTCTGTCCGGACTGGTCCTCTTTTTTTCCTCTCCCGGGCCTATGGGAAATGGAATACTGGCCTGGGTCGCGCTCATTCCGCTTCTATGGGCATCAAACAAGGTTACGCCGAAAAGGGCCGCGTGCCTGGGTCTTGTCACGGGCCTGGTTTACTACACCCTGCTGCTTTCCTGGATACTGATCGTTCTGGGCACGTACGGTCATTTATCCTTGTGGGTTTCAATTCCTGCCCTTCTTTTGCTCTCTCTTTACATGAGTCTTTATACGGCTCTCTTTTCCGCCGGCTTAAGCTGGTCCGCAGGGACGGTTCCAGGGCTGTGGGCGGCTCCGGTTCTATGGGTGGCCCTTGATCTTGTGCGAAGCCGGCTTTTTTCCGGATTTCCCTGGCAGGATTTGGCCTATTCACAGTATAATTCCCCTATTCTTATCCAGTCAGCCGATCTTATCGGCCATCACGGGATTACTTTCCTGATTGTCCTTGTAAATGGAATTATTTTCGCTATATTTTCTTTTCTGTTTCAGAAAAAGGGAGCGACAAACAGACTTATTCTTCCCGCAGTCCTGCTGGTAGGGGCAGCGTTTTCCTACAGCTTTCTGCGCTACAATCAGATGGCCGAAGTTGTAAACTCGGCGGATACGATAACCGTTGCAGTGATCCAGGGCAACATTAACCAGGACCAAAAATGGGTTCCAGGCCTTCAAAAAGATACGGTCCAAAGTTATTTGCGATTGTCTGAATCCGCTATTTCAGAACAGAAGATTGACATGGTGGTGTGGCCTGAGACGGCCATGCCCTTCTATCCCATGGAGAGCCCCCTCTTTTCCGGGTTGGTCGACCGCCTGGCAAAAAAGAATGGGATATTTCTTTTGACAGGGGCGCCGCACCGTGAATTTTCACCTGATTTGACCTCAACAAGGTATTTTAACAGCGCCTTTCTGATTACGGATACCGGAGATGTTACAGGCAGATATGACAAGCAGCATCTTGTTCCGTTCGGGGAATACATTCCCTTAAAAAATATTTTCCCGCTTCCAGGACCGCTTGTGGAAACCATAGGCGATTTTACGCCGGGCACATTTAGAGAACCAATTTCTTGCCGGAATGCAAAAATTGGGGTATTAATCTGTTATGAGAGTATTTTCCCGGAATTGGTCCGGGTGCAGGCGGCCGGCGGCGCAAATTTTTTGGTGAATCTGACAAATGATGCCTGGTTCGGACGCTCCGGGGCCCCGTGGCAGCATTTTTCCATGGCGGTGTTCCGGTCAGTAGAAACCAGGACAAGCCTGGCCAGGGCAGCCAATACCGGAATCAGCGGCTTTGTGGACCCTCTTGGCCGGCTATCGGAGATTTCCCCGCTTTTTGAACCATATTTCCTCATTAAGAAGGTTTCACTGCTTGAAGAGGAAACTTTTTTTGTGACCTTTGGTCATTGGTTTGCAACTCTCTGCCTGATTTTACTGCTTCCAGGTTTCATCCTGGTCAGGCAGTTAAAAAATTCAAAGGTTCAGGGGGACTGAAGACAGCAAAACCCTTGAACCCCAAACCCTGAACCTTAATACGAGGAAAAACGAAATGTCAGCAGAACTTAAACAAAAACTTCAGGATCTTAAAAACCGTTTACTAGCGTTGCAGGACCATCTTTGAATTAGCTGACAAGAAAGAACGGCTGAAAATATTGGAAAAGCAAAGCCTGGTCCAAAACTTCTGGTATGACCAGGAAAACGCCCGAAAGGTACAAAAGGAACGAGGACGGCTTCAGGAAGCTATAGAAGGCTGGGAATCCCTCTATTCCACCTGGGAAGAAGGCGGAATCCTTCTGGAACTTGCTGCGGAAGAACAGGACGCTGAGACTGAGACTGAAGCCTCCGAACTCCTGGACAGTCTGCACGCCCGGGTCATGTTATTTGAAATGGAATGCATGTTTTCCGGAGAGCATGACAAATGCAACGCCTTGGTGACCATTCATGCCGGAGCAGGCGGAACAGAGGCCCAGGACTGGGTGAGCATGCTGCTCCGCATGTATCTCAGATGGGCGGAAGAAAAAAATTTTTCCACCAAGACCCTGGATTACATTGCCGGTGATGAGGCAGGGGTTAAAAGCGTAACGCTTATGATCAAGGGGAAATATGCCTATGGACACTTAAGGTCCGAGATGGGGATTCACAGGCTTGTCCGTATTTCTCCCTTTGACGCAGGCGCCAGGAGACACACCTCGTTTGCCTCGGTCTTTGTGTTTCCTGAACTTGACGACTCAATCAAGATCGAGATCAATGAAAAGGATCTCCGGATTGACACCTACCGGGCCAGCGGGGCCGGCGGTCAGCACGTGAATAAAACCAGCTCCGCCGTCAGGATAACCCACCTTCCTACAGGCATCGTGGTTCAGTGCCAGAATGAACGGTCCCAGCATCGGAACAAGGAAATTTCCATGAAAATGCTTAGGGCCAGGCTCTATCAACGGGAAGAAGAGATTAAAAAGGAGCAGAAAGAGGAAATGCACGGGGAAAAAAAAGAAATCGCCTGGGGGAGCCAGATCAGATCCTATATTCTGCAGCCTTACAGGTTGATCAAGGATCATCGTACCGGCTGTGAGATCGGAAACGTGGACAGTGTGCTGGACGGGAATCTAAATCCCTTTATCAAGGCGTTTCTGCTTTGGCAGCCGAGCTAGATTTCAGTACATTGAATCAATGTGCAAAATGCGGCGCCTGTACATCCGTCTGCCCGATATACCGGGTGACAGGACGTGAGTCCCTTACAGCCAGAGGCAAACATCATCTTATAAGCCGCCTTTCCGCTTCAAAACGATCATCAGCTTATCCGGACATAATATCAAAGTGTCTTTTGTGCGGCGCCTGTAATGACGTTTGTCCCAGGTTTCTTGATACGCCTGCTCTTGTAATCACGGCCAGACACAAGCTTGGGTGTTTTGAAGATACATACTTTGCAAAGAAATTGATTTCCCAAAAGGCCCTTTTGCACCTTGGCCTTGTTTCCCGGTTTATAAAAACTGCCGGCAGAGTTAATGAGATCCTTATAAAAAATCTGCCGGCTGATAGCGGTCTGCGATTACGCCTGCTTGAATTTGCCGGACAATGGATCTTGCCTGTAACTTCTGAACGGTACGCTGTTTCCCGTTTAAAGGCCGGGCCGGCGCAGGGGAATCCCGATCTTTCCTATTTTACCGGATGCGCAGCCGATTACCTGTTTCCTGAAATCGGCTCCGCGAATGAAATGCTTTTACAGAAAGGATGCGGTTCATCCTTGGACGTACCCGCAACCCAGGCATGTTGCGGTCTTGCAGCGCAGGCCGGCGGCGACTTAAAACTTGCAAAAAAACTCGCCAAAACGAATATCGCGGCCTTTGAGGCAAACTCCCTGCCCATTTTTACTTCCTGTGCCTCGTGTTATTCCCATCTCATAACCTATCCGGATCTTTTAAAGGATGACCACGACTGGAAAAATCGGGCTATTCATTTTGCCGGTCGTTTAAAGGAATTTTCAACTTATTTTGTAAACTCCATGGAGTTTAAGGCACGTTGTGAAAAGATATTTAATGGTACCGGGTCTGTCAAAAGACGTGTGGTCTATCATGATCCATGCCACCTGAAATTCGGATTAAAAATAACAGAGGCCCCCAGAAGACTCATTGCGCGATTCCCCGGCATTGAACTCATGGAATTACCCCATGGCTCTCAATGCTGCGGACACGGCGGCCTTTTCAATTTACTCCACCCCGGCCTTTCACATGATATCCGTAACCGTCTGATAGCGGATTTTGAATCTCTCGGGGCTGATACTGTCGTGACCACCTGTTCAGGATGCCTTCTCCAGTGGCGGCAAGGTCTTGCGGCCGCAAAAAGCGCTGCCAAAGCCACACATCTCGGGATTTTCCTGGCAAAAATGTATGCTGCTGAGTAAATATTCGGTCTGCAGAGCATTGATTAATGTCTGATTATGGGCACGTTTCTCTTCCAGTGCTTTCTCTGCCAAGTATCTGTAAATCCGCCTGACACCAGGCACTTTATTCATAAATGAGTTGTCGATTTCTTGCCGGCGTGCTGCAACTTTTAAAGCCGATACCCGGTTAAGTTCAGCATATGTATCTTCAGATTTCAGGTTGAAAACATCAACTGTCCGACCCTCAAGAGCGTTATATCCGGCAAAAGAATCAATCAGTTCATATACAATTTTTGCCGCACCTGCTTCACTTACTGCGGTTTTAACTGCAGATACGTTCGAGAGTCCATCTATGTTTGAGGTGAGATTTTCAGGAAGACATCCATAATCTTTTACATTAACCGTATATTTGCGAGTGACCCTGGTTGCAATAACTCCTAGAATCCTATCTTTTTTTTCGGATACTTTTTCAACCTTTGCAAGTCTATAGTGAGCGCATTTATATCCCAGAATCAGGTCGGCCTCAAATTTTGCGTGAATTCCCAGCTTGGCGGACAGGTCTTTTATCCGGTACGGAAGGTTTTTAAACCCATTCCTGATAGTACCCTCTGCGTGGTCTATGCCTTCATAGTGTTTTTTAAGGCCGTTTTCAGCGGCAACCGCGTTTCCAACAGCACTCAGAACCTTATAAACGGCATTGCTGACTTCAAATTCATATGGCATCCGAACATCTTTAACTGAACTTGCCATTAGTTGTCACCAGTATGTGTTGTCAAAAAAAATTGGTAACTTCTCAAAAATTCAGGGTAAAATGTCTGGATTCCGGCTTTCGCCGGAATCCAGTAAATAGTCGTAAATATAATCTACCCCAACTTATTGAGAAGTTACCCGCACAGGTCACAATTTTCCAATACCATGCTTGACATCTTAGATAATATCCGGACCAAACGGAAAGACGAGATCCGGCGTGCGATTGAAGATAGCCGCAGTCAGCTTGAAACCGATAAAAAGGGTGTAGTCCGTTTCAGGGAACCCTGCGAATCGGTGAGTCACATTCACGCTGAATTCGTGGATGTGTCAGGGAACGTGGTAATCATCGGCCGCAAGGAGGAAATCTCGGAAAAGGAGCGTAAAAAAGTCCTTAAAGTCATGCGTGCTTTTATTCCATGGCGAAAGGGGCCGTTCAGCGTATTTGGAATCGATATCAACGCAGAGTGGCGCAGCGAACGGAAGTGGAACAGGGTGCTTCCGAATCTCCCGGACCTCAATGGTAAAATCATAGCCGACATAGGTTGCAACAACGGATACTACATGTTCCGAATGGCCCACCATAAACCCGAATGGGTTATCGGCTTTGATCCGTATCTCCAGCATTACTTCACATTCAAGACATTAAACAGCTTTGCCGGGATAGGCAACCTGAAAATGGAACTGCTGGGAGTTGAACAGATCGAGCTCTTTGAAGGCGTCTTTGACGTGATTTTTTTGATGGGGATCATCTATCACCGGGCATCGCCGGTTGATGTGCTTAAAAATATCAGGAAGGCAATGCGGCCCGGCGGCGTTATCATTGTTGAATCCCAGGCCATTCCAGGAGATGATCCTGTGGCCCTGTTTCCGGAAAAACGGTATGCCAAGGCGCCCGGCGTCTATTTTGTGCCGACGGCGGCATGCCTGAAAAACTGGATGGTCCGAACAGGGTTTAAAAATGTAGAGATTTTCTGCACTCATCCGATGAGCAGCCTTGAACAGCGACGTACGGACTGGATGCAATATGAATCATTTGAGGACTTTATTGACCCTGAGGATAAATCACGCACAGTGGAGGGATATCCCGCGCCCATCAGGATTTTTCTAAGGGCGGAGACGGTTTAACCGTTATCTTCTCCACCACTTTTCTGTGGTATTTTTTATGTTCCTCCAGATTTATCGGTCGATTCATCTGAACGTTCAGCTTTAAAAGCAGAATATCGAGTTTTTTGAGCTGCTTTATCCGCATATGCTCATCCTCGGTCTGAGCAATCATTTCCTCGAGCTTATGGATTTTCTTTTTCGCCTCGATTTCAGGCGGCACAAAACCAGCATTTTTAAGCATCTTGTAGGCCATCTTGAGATCGGCCGGGATCAGGTGATCATCCTCCATGGGCAGAGGTCTGCCTTTCCATCCCTCGGTGTTTAAAGTCCCCTCCTTGATGGCCTTGGCGATTTTTCTCTCAGCAATCAACCTCAGAGAATCCATTTTTCACCCTTATACCCAGCTGCGCTGAAGGTTTTTAG
>JAYEGR010000111.1:0-10417 GCA_034659175.1 Thermodesulfobacteriota bacterium
TGAAATATGTTACGAACTCATCAAAACCGGAAAGGTAGGTCGACCTCGCAAGACATTGAAAAAAGGCATTAAAGTCAGGATAAAAAACAAGGGGGATCAAGCTCACAAGAAAGGGCCAAAACGGGCTGAATATCAAGCGCCTTGGTCGGAGCATCCTGAAACGGATAAAGAACTTGCCGATAAAAATATTCATGCTAATCACGTAGAGGCCCAAAACAGTGCAATGCGAAGAAAATGCTCAGCTTACAAAAGAAAAACAAACACTTACGCCAAGTCAACTAATGGATTACAAAGAATTTTAAATGTATACTGGGTCATCCACAATTTTATCCGAGTTCATTTCACGACCAAGGAGGTACCGGCTGTAGCTTTGGGAGTGATTGGACAGCGAATTTCGCCGGAAGATCTTTTCAGAATTAGATTGGCGTAACCATTTGATATGCTGTAATAAATTTTCCCAATTAAACTGAACCAGTGCCGATTTACTGGACAAAGCAATTTTTAAAAATTTGCGTTGCGGGTATCACCCGCCTTAGTTTTATTGAAACCTAACAGAAAAGAAAAACCCCGAAATCCTTATAAGAACTCGGGGTTTAGGACTACACCGGATTGCTCCGGATTATTTTATGGTGGCGATGCAGGGACTTGAACCCCGGACACCACGGATATGAGCCGTGCGCTCTAACCAGCTGAGCTACATCGCCATGGTAAAATTTACCAACGCCGCCTCTGCAGCGCCGGCAAACATTTGCAAGCTAAATTTTTTACCTCTTTTACCCCCACCTGTGAACAATTATTCACAATGGCTGAAAGGTGTTGTTATATGGTAAATTTTACCGAAATTGTCAATATAAATTATCTGATTTGACATAACCGATCACCGGGACAATTTGCCACGGAACAGGGAAACCCTTACGATTGAACTGCCGGCAGCTCTTGGCCTGCAAAAAAAAGGAGCCTTTTACCCGGTCACGGTCAGGCAAGGCTCCTTTTTCATGGATCAGGTCGAAACAGATATTACTACATCATACCGCCCATTCCTCCCATTCCGCCCATTCCGCCCATTCCGCCGCCCGGAGGCATGGCAGGCATGTTCTTATCATCTTCAGGCATCTCGGCGATCATGCATTCCGTTGTCAGGAGTAAGCCGGAGACGCTTGCTGCGTTTTGCAGTGCAAAACGGGTCACCTTGACAGGATCTATGATACCGGCTGCGATCAGGTCTTCAAACTCCTCGGTCTCTGCATTGAAACCGTTCGAGCCGTCCATCCCCTTGACTTTTTCAACAATCACCGAACCTTCAAGACCGGCATTGTTTACAATCTGGCGCACAGGCTCTTCAAGTGCACGTGCAATTACACGCTTCCCAAGGGCCTGTTCTCCGGGAAGATCAAGGGCATTAAGAGCTTCAAGGCAGCGCAGATAGGCCACGCCGCCGCCGGGGAGAATGCCTTCTTCGACTGCGGCTCGGGTTGCATTTAATGCATCTTCAACCCTGGCCTTTTTCTCCTTCATCTCAATCTCGGTGGCTGCGCCTACATTGATTACCGCAACGCCGCCGATCAGCTTGGCCAGACGTTCCTGCAATTTTTCCCTGTCATAATCCGATGTGGTGTCGTCGGTCTGGGTGCGGATCTGCTTGACGCGGGCAGAGAGTTTTTCCTTGTCACCGGCACCGTCTATAATTGTTGTGTTGTCCTTATCAATCAGGATTCTCTTAGCCGTGCCAAGATCGTTTATAGTCACGTTCTCAAGCTTGATGCCGAGATCTTCGGTAATCACCTGACCGCCGGTAAGAATAGCGATATCTTCAAGCATTGCCTTCCTTCTGTCGCCGAAACCCGGGGCCTTTACGGCAGCCACATTAAGGGTGCCGCGCAGCTTGTTGACTACCAGCGTGGCAAGAGCCTCGCCGTCAACATCCTCTGCAATAATGAAAAGCGGTCTGCCCATCTTTGCAATCTGCTCAAGAATGGGCAGCAGGTCTTTCATGGTGCTGATCTTTTTTTCGTTGATCAAAATGTATGGATCCTCGATATTTACTTCCATCTTGTCGGCATCGGTCACAAAATAGGGAGAAAGGTAACCGCGGTCAAACTGCATGCCCTCGACAACGTCCAGGGTAGTGTCCATGCTTTTGGCCTCTTCCACCGTTATCACGCCTTCCTTGCCAACCTTGTCCATGGCCTCTGCAATAATATTTCCAATGGTGGGATCATTATTCGCGGAAATCGTGCCGATCTGAGCAATCTCTTTCTGTTCTTTGGTGGGTTTTGCAATCTCATTTAATTTTTTGACTACTGCTTTCACGGACTTGTCAATTCCGCGCTTGATCGCCATGGGATTATTTCCGGCAGCCACCAGCTTTGAGCCTTGAGCAAAAATTTCCTGAGCAAGAAGTGTGGCGGTCGTAGTGCCGTCACCGGCCACGTCGCTTGTCTTGGAGGCGACTTCCCTTACCATCTGCGCGCCCATGTTTTCAAACTTGCACTTTAGTTCAATCTCTTTGGCAACGGTCACGCCGTCTTTTGTAATGGTCGGTGCGCCAAAAGATTTTTCCAGTAATACATTGCGGCCTTTCGGGCCCAAGGTCAACTTAACGGCATTGGCCAGGTTATTAACCCCGTTCAGGATGGCCTCCCGGGCCTTGCCTCCGTATTTTAGTTCCTTTGCTGACATAATTCTCTCGTCTCCTTTCACTGGTTGTTCTTAATTTTTTTATTAAACCGAAATTGCATGTCTGGTTTTCCAGCATCTATTCGGCTGGAGAATATTAAGGATATCCCTTACTGAAAAATTATTCAGACATACAATATAATTTTTATTCTACAATACCGAGGATATCATCCTCGCGCATGATGAGATAGTCCTCACCATCCAGTTTTACGTCGGTTCCGCCGTACTTGCTGAACAACACACGGTCACCCGGCTTTACCTCAAGGGGAACACGCTCGTTCTTGTCATTCAATTTGCCGTTGCCGATCGCAATGATTTCACCTTCAGCCGGCTTTTCCTTTGCACTGTCAGGAATGATGATGCCGCCCTTTGTCTTTTCCTCTTCCTCCAGTCTTTTGACCATGATACGGTCATTTAGTGGACGAATTTTCATGTAAGCCTCCATATAAATTAAATGTTTCTAACCGTAAAATAAACTATCCTATTTTTTAGCAACCATGTTGGTTTCCTGCAGGTATCCAAGTATCAATGGCGAGTCAGCATCTATTCAGCAAGCTATCCGCCGTGATGCGCAAAAATATAGTGACACACCTTTGAAAAATCAAGTGACTGCAAAAAAAAATTTCGCTCCAAAGAACCATAATCCACCAAACCAGGTGTACTTAGGTTATTTTCACCATCCAGTTATGCGGATCTTCCTGAAAACCGTATTGAATAGCCTGAAGATCATCAAACAACCGCTGGGATAGCTCTCCTATCGCACCCCCGTTGATTGTGCAGGTCTCGCCCTTGTAATGAAGGGCGCCGACAGGTGAAATCACGGCCGCGGTCCCGGTGCCGAAGACCTCTCTTAATGAGCCGTCCTTACCCGCATTCAAGACTTCGTCAATGGATATCGTCCTTTCGTTGACTATAATTCCCCAATCCCCGGCCAACCGGATTACGGAATCTCTTGTGATTCCGGGAAGGATGCTGCCGGACAGTTTCGGTGTGATAAATTCATCTCCTATGACAAAAAATATGTTTGAAGTCCCAACCTCTTCAATATTTTTCCGCTCAACCGCATCCAACCACAAGACCTGCGTATAACCGAGCTTATGGGCCTCCACGGCCGCCATAATACTTGCAGCGTAATTGCCCGCGGTCTTGACGTGGCCAACACCGCCCGGAACCGCCCGGACGTATTTATCCTCCACGTATATCTTTGTCGGATTAAAGCCCTCGGAATAATAGGCGCCCACCGGACCGGTTATGATAAAAAAAAGATATTGGGAAGCCGGTCGCACGCCAAGACCCGCCTCAGTGGCGATTAAAGTCGGCCGGATGTAGAGAGACGAACCATTTACGCCCGGCACCCAGTCCTGATCAACTACAATCAACTGCTTCATTGCCTCTAACACAACATCAGCAGGGATCCGGGCCATACACATCCGCTCTGCCGAGTTGTTTATACGATTGAGATTATCGGTCGGCCTGAACAGAAAAATATGATTGTCCTTTCCCCGGTATGCCTTGAGACCCTCAAAAACTGCCTGTCCGTAATGTAGTACCATGGCTGCCGGATCCAGTGAAAAATTCTCGTATTTCCTGATTACAGGATCATGCCATCCCTTGGATTCATCATAGTTCATGACAAACATGTGATCCGACATAAAATTTCCAAACCCCAGCTTATTCTCATCCGGTTTGGGCTTAAGTTCACTTTCAGCGGTTTTTTCCAGCCTGATATCCATTAGTCTGTCTCCTTGCAAGGCATGCGGGACTTATTTTCAAATAAAAAAGCAACAGTATATCCTAAATTCTCCGGCCTTCAACAACTTAATTTCAACCGGTCAAAAAACTAACCCAGATAAACTTTAAATTTTTAAAGGTCCTGGATAAGTACCTTAACAGCTGCGTGTAACTATTTAAAAATATTTCACCTTTTTGATTTCTTGCCACAAAAAACAAGAAAATTTCCACTAAGGTACTAATATGGATATTTGCCTTTTTAATGTATTCATTTTACAATGAGGTTTTGTATTATAACGGCTGAGATAATTATCAGTCTCTTTTTTACGAAAACATTAACTACACTTAAAAACATTGGAAAACCAAACCTCAGCACCACTTATTTTCAGGTATTTTCTGGCGATCTTTTTTATTTCAGCGCTTTTGATGGCCAGACTCCTGTGGCCTTTTTTTTCAATCCTTGTAATCTCATTCCTGCTCACGGGCATTTTCAAACCGGTATATTCATTTCTTTGCAAAAAATTTTCTCCATCATTTTCTTCCCTTGCCACCTGCACTCTGATCGTGCTCCTGGTCTTTGTACCTCTCATGTTTTTCATAGGTGCATTGTCACGGGAGGCGCTCACCTATTTCAGCGCAAGCCATGTTGCCGACCTGACCATAAAAGCAAAGGAGACGATTCAGGGCAGCGAAGCGCTTGCTAGAGCCAGGGAGTATCTCGCAGGGCACGGTATAACGTTAACCCCCGACGATCTGACCCAACCTTTGGTCGACCTTGCCAAGATGATAGGCCCGTTTATTTACAATCAGACCGGTTTGTGGGCTGCAAATGCCATGGGCTTTGTGTTCGATTTTTTCCTCATGGTTCTGATCATCTTCTTTCTCCTGATCGACCACGAACGGCTGCTTGATTACATCCTGAAGCTCTCACCATTGTCAGAGGTTCAGGAACATCAACTGATCCATAAATTCGGGGAGATATCAGGTGCGGTCATGATCGGAAACGGCATCTGCGGCCTGATCCAGGGTGTTATCGGGGGCATCATCTTTGCTGTTCTCGATCTTGGATCGCCGGTGCTCTGGGGAGGGGTAATGGGAGTCCTGGCCTTTCTGCCGATCTTAGGGATCGGGCTGGTCTTAGGACCTGCCGCTATTATTCTTCTATTCAAAGGATTCGTGATGAAGGCATTCGTACTTTTCATCCTCTATGTATTCATCACACTTTCCATTGAATATATTCTAAAACCGAAGTTGGTCGGCGAACGGGTCAAGATGCATACGCTTATGGTCTTTCTTTCAATACTCGGTGGTTTGAGCGTGTTCGGTTTTTTGGGAATAATCTTCGGCCCTCTCATTGTCACTGCATTTCTCGCCTTTTCTGAAATATATATATCAGACTACAAAACTTACGTAAAAACCGGAAAATGGACTGACGGAAACAGCTCGGGTTGAGCCGGTGGACGGAAAAAGCGAATTTTGCTCACCAAATACACCATCTAAGGGTTCGCCCTAAGGGGGAAACAAATGTCGGAAAAATTAAAAGGCGCTTTTGTTCAGAGGGACAAAAAAACTTATGCAGTAGTGCCCAGAACTCCTATGGGAATGCTGACACCTGTTATTTTGGAAAATATAGCCGGAGTAGCTCGTAAATATGAGATTCCGATTATTAAAATTACCTCCGGCCAGCGTATCGCAATGGTAGGACTGAAGCCGGAAATCATTGATGATGTATGGAAAGAACTCGGCATGGATACTGCTCCTGCCGTCCAGTTGTGTGTGCATTATGTTCAGGCCTGTCCCGGCAATGCCGTGTGCAAATTCGGCGTACGGGATTCACTTGGATTAGGCGGCAAGCTGGAGGAACTTTTCGTGGGGATGGAACTTCCCGCAAAGGTCAAGATCGGCATCTCCGGCTGTCCATTGAATTGCGGTGAAGGATATATGAGAGATCTCGGCGCGTTTGGAAAAAAATCAGGCTGGACCGTGATGTTTGGAGGCAACGCGGGCGGCAGACCAAGAATCGGTGATGTAATCGCCAAAGGAATAGATGAAAATGAGGTGATTGACCTGGCCAAGAGGTGTTTCGAGTATTACCGAAACAATGGTAAAAAATCAGAAAGAACAGCCCGGTTTATCAACCGAATTGGTATTGAGGAATTTAAAAAGGCTGTTCTGTTGTAAAGTTAGGAACAGGTCGTAAATAAATTGAACAAAATTCCATCTCATCTTCAGGCCATCTTCGGCCGGCTCTCAATCACAAAATCCTCAACGTAGCCCTGCTACGCCTGCGGTTTTGTTTAATCGAGCCGACCAAATCTAACCTAAAGCTGAGCGTAATTTTGTTCAATTTATTTCCTCTCTGTTCCTTATTTTTTTGAGCGAGCCCAAGGATACTGACATGAGTTCCGTGAACTTTGATCTTCGTCAGTTGGAGATATTCTGCAAGGTGGTCGACCTGGGCAGCTTTTCAAAGGCAGCCGGCGAGGTCTTCCTGGCACAGGCCTCTGTCAGCGAAAGAATTGCCACACTGGAAAAGGCTGTGGGCACCAGACTCCTGGACCGTCTCGGCAGGCAGGTGGCGCCTACCAGAGCCGGAGAACTCCTGTACAAACACGCAATATTACTCCTGGATCATAAGAGGGCCGCATGTCTTGAAATGGAGAATTTCCTGGGTTTTAAACAGGGTCAAATCCATATCGGAGGCAGCACTATTCCGGGAGAATACATTCTTCCGGGCGTTATCGGTCGCTACAAAAAAAAATATCCTCTTGTCAAAATTATTCTTACCATTGGTGACACGACTGAAATCAAAGGACAGGTCTTGCGGGGTAATCTCGAACTGGGCATTATCGGGGCAAAAAGTTCCCACAAAAATCTCGTTCACCATGAACTGTGGAAAGATGAGCTGGTACTGGCGGTTCCTGCGGGACATCAATGGGCAAGAAGAAAGGAAATTTCTATAAAGGAGCTGTTTGACGAGACCTTTATTCTTAGAGAAAAAGGCTCCGGAACCTTGAAAATCCTGAACAGCTTTCTGAAAGATTCCGGGTTAAAAGGTGAAACTGATCTCAAGGAAGCGGCTCGCCTTGGCTCATCAACTGCTGTTATGGAGGGTATAAAGGCCGGCCTTGGCGTATCCATTCTCTCGTCCACAGCCCTGAAAACGGAATTGAAAGCAGGAACTATCAAGGCATTAAGAATCAAGAGCCTCCCTATGTTCCGCAGTTTTTATCTTATCAGGGACAAAAGAAGGGTAGCTTCTCCCCTGTGCCGATCCCTTCTCGACTTTTTGCCGGCCACTTCGCACAAACCCTAACCCAGATAAACTGGAAATTTTTAAAGGTCCTGGGCTATTTTCAGTACCCCCTTGAGTTATAAAAAACAAGAAAATTACCACTAAGGTACTAAGGCGGGTGATACCCGCAACCCAAATTTTTAAAAATTGCTTTGTCCAGTAAATCCGTGTCACCTCGCTTTCAGCTTATGTCAGCGGGGTGCGCCAAAAAATTTCTTGTTTTTTTTGACAGGGTTTCAGGAGTAAGGTACTAAACGGGAAAGTCATTTCGGCCCCACCCCTAAGCAGTGCCTGAACGAAAAGTGTTCCAGCATAGGTTTGATAAGGTTTTCAGCTTTTAAAAAGCTGTTAGCCATTATCGGTTAGCTTTTAGTTTGCGGTGTTTCTTATTGATTTCTTGAGCTAATCGCTAAAAGTTTCCTTTTCAAAGACCGCAATGCGATTGACAATCTGCAGGATGGTATTTTGCAGATCAGGTGGAGGATCGATGAACTGTACACCCATGCCCATATATTTTGCAGGTTCCGAGGTGTTTGTCCATACGACCTTGGCATTGACCTCGACTTCATCAAGTTCGCCTATTGAAAAAATCAGTTTCGGGCAGCTTCCCACATCCGGGGGAGTATCCGTGCAGAGAAACATCCCATCAACAGATAAGTCCCTGCTGAAAGAAATAATGTAATCCCCTTCATTGATACAATCTACCTTAAAGCTGGACGAAACGCGCTGGTTCGTTCTCCGCTCATCCGATCCCATATTCTTTTCTCCTTCAGGTGAATCCGTGTAATCAGACTCTCCGCACTGTTTATTGACAGGCTGATACCCATCCCCAACCATTTCAACACAGGTAAACGCTCACCTCGCCGTATCCGAACGCGCTCTAGGGCGCTCCCACCGATTTCGTCATGACATTTTCTGAAATCAATTAAAGCTTACCACTTTTTTATGAATAATGGACACTAATGTCAACAACGATGTTTGTAGTTTGGTTAGATAAAAACGGTTTTCAGCATTAATTTCATCTAAAATCCAGACTGACCGGGCAATGATCGGAACCAATGACATACTTTAAAATAGCAGCATTTTCGATTCGATTCTCACTTTTTTTGTCGACACAGAAATAGTCAATCCGCCAGCCGATATCCCTGGCCCTGGCATTAAAACGGTAACTCCACCAGGTATAATGGTTAGGGCCGGAATGAAATTTGCGAAAGGTATCAAGATAACCGGCTTTAATAAATTCATCCATCCAGGCCCTTTCCTCTGGCGTAAAGCCGGGATTCTTGACATTGTTTTCCGGATTTTTCAGGTCAATGGCTTTATGCGCCACATTGAAATCACCGCAGAGAACCACGGATTTTTTATCGGCCAGGCCATTGGCAAAGCCAAGGAGCCGCCGGTTAAAATCAAGTTTGTAATCCAGCCTTTTCAAACCATGGGCCGCATTGGGGAAATAAACATTGATCAGAAAAAAATCCGCGAATTCCAGGGTCAGCACCCTTCCCTCCTCGTCAAATTCTTTTTGTTCAATACCATAATAGACCTTAAGGGGTTCCTGGCGGGAGTAAACGGCCACGCCGGAATAGCCTTTTTTTTGGGCGCTGTGCCAGAAAGAATGATAGCCGTCAATATTGATTAAATTCCGAGAAAGTTGCTCGGGCCGGGCCCTGGTTTCCTGGAGAGCCAGAATATCGGGATCCATTTCACGAACGATCTCAACAAAATCCTTTTTTTCAATGGCGCGAATGCCGTTGACATTCCAGGAAATAAATTTTTTGATTCCCGCGGAACTAATTTTCTGCCGGGACCGGGGGGATTTCCTGGGAGTTACCCCGATTTGCGGACAAAATTGTTGAATCACGCAACTGTCGCAGTGGGGACCCACCGGCCTGCAGGTTCCCTGACCAAAGGCGACCAGGATGGAATTTACTCGAAGCCAGTGCTTCTCCGGCAGTTTGTCCCGCAACGCTTTTTCGGTCTTAAGCGGGGTCTTGGTGTTGACATAGCCCCAGATATTCATGATGCGATGGACATGGGTATCCACGCAGATAGCCGGCTTGCCGAAGGCGATACAGACCACCAGGTTGGCGGTTTTCCTGCCTACCCCCGGCAGGGTGACCAGAGAATCGATATCATCCGGGACTCTTCCTCCAAAAGCCTGCAACGCCTCGGGTAATTTTGCCAGATAACGGGCCTTGTTTTTATAAAAACCCACAGGATAGATGAGCTTGGCGATCTCATTCTCGGAAAGACGGGAAAGCCCGTCCGCATCACTCACTATTTTAAAAAGACGGGCCGAGGCCCCGGCCGTGGTCTCGTCCTTGGTTCTGGCCGATAAAATCGTTGCCACCAGGACTTTGAAGGGATCCTTTGTCTGAACGGCAATCAAATCCACAATGGGCACGGCATAGCCGCTAACTTCTTTTTCAAGGGTTTCCAGAATAAAATCAATATCAAATGTCATAGTATACCTGTTCTTTTTGGTTAAAATAAAATGATTTTCGAACAAACCCGGATCATGAAAAATAAGAGCCAGGAGAAAATCCCGGCAAGGTATCCGGCAAGGTTTATTTTTTTTGGAACTATTTTCTAATCAGGGGGTCTTAATAATTATCATAACTTCATTACACTTCTTTCTCCTTCCGTATAATTAAGTGTAAAGTAACAAACATTAAGGCCAATCCTGCCGCCAACAGGGTTGGCCTTAATGTTTTT
>JAYEGR010000112.1:0-9412 GCA_034659175.1 Thermodesulfobacteriota bacterium
AAATGGGGGGCAACCACAAACGATTGGGGTAACCACAAGGGATTGCCCCTACGGTTGGGGGTGTGGTGGGGGCATTTAAATCATAGACCGTAATTGGAAAAAACCAAAACGTAACTGTCCATCCCTGGTTGTTGCGTTGCGCGACCTTTGACATGATTCGTTGCAAATTTCGTGGCATGGCGAGCCTGGGAATATGTGCAAAACTAACCGTTCCGTTCCGAGTGCTCCCCTGTCAGCTTTGGAACGGAACACTCATGAATAGCTTCAACATGCTGAAATTACCGGCTAAGAAAAAAAATAACTGTAAATATTCGGCAACACTCCACAGGAAGGCGATCAGGCTGCCCAGCATACCTAAGTATAGCTGATCAGCCTGCTCACCTCCCTGTGAAGCGTTGCCGAATATTTACAGCTTGGTAGTTTTAGCTATTTTCCGGCATCAAGCCGAATATTTACAAATAACTGGCCAGCTAGCAATAATCATGCCGCAAAATCAGCAATGCACGGAAGGTGCAACAAGAACGGCAAATCCGTGCCAATGGTCGCGCAACGTAACACCGTCGTCATTCCGGCATGTAGTTAGCCGTAATGACGAAAAAATAAATTGTTCTGTGTTTTTGCCCGAAGGGCATCATGTTCTATTTTGGTTACACAGGAAATCAATATGTTGATTTCACCAAAAAAGATGCGGTGGGCAACGGGTTCGACTCCCGCCGCCTCTACCAGTTATTTATAGTTATTTCATCATGTTACGTCATGTCATTTCGAACGGCAGACGGTAGGTACAGCCGCCATATCGTAACAACACTTCAAGGGGATAGTGACTCATTTCGCTATCCCTTTTTTTATGTTTGAAGACAAAAAAAAGGGGCAACAGCCTCAACGGCTGTTGCCCCCCTGTAAAAGTTAATCTTATGGTTTTTAGATCTGGAATTTTTTTGTCCCGCACCCTTTATTTTTCATCTACCTTATCCCTGCAGCAAACTCAGGACTGTCTGAGAGCTTGCGTTGGCCTGGGCCATGGCAAAGGAGCTGGCCTGTACCAGGATCTGCATCTTGGAGAAGTTGGCTGCCTCCTCGGCAAAGTCAACGTCACGGATGGAAGATTCAGCCGCAAAAATGTTAACTCGGGTAGCCGAGATATTGGAAATTGTTGCGGTCAGCTGGTTCTGCACGGAACCGAGATCAGAACGAACTTTATCCAATGATTTCAGGGCAGAATCAGCAACGGAAATGGCAATCTGCGCTCCTTCCTGGCTGGTCAGATTTACATCGGAAAGACGATAAGATACTGCCTCGGATGTAGAAGAAACAGCAGAGGAATCTGCTGCTGCATCATTAGCGGCAAGGGTACTGCCGGCTGCCAATATAGAACCGCCATTTAAACTCATGTCGGTGGTCAGTACAGTCGCTCCTGAGGTGGTAATATCACTGGTTAACTGAGTGCCGGCGGTATAAGTAGTCCCGTCGTCGGCAACCACATCATTGGTCAGCATAGTGCCGGCCGTAATAAGGGTACCGGTAGCCAGAATCGATCCGCCGGCAATAAGCATATCCGTACTGGAGTCAACAATTTCAGCAGCGGCAGTCGTCACCGTTCCACCGAGGGAGGATCCTTCCGCAAAAATGGCCCCTGTGGCAAGGGAAGATCCGGCAGCAAGTGTCATACTTCCACCATCTACGGTAATGGCAGCGACATTAATCCAATCATTAGAAAGCGTGGTGCCATCCGCCAAAGTTGACCCACTCGTAATGGTGGAGCCAGCCGTTAGGGTAAAATCACCAGCCTGAGTAGAGAAGACACCCGCATTTACAGTTAAAGCAGCACCCGTAAGGTTAGTACCAGATGCAAAAGTACTAAGAGTTATGGCATTAAAACCGGCTGTCAGGGTCATGTCAGCATTAGTAGTAATAGCATTTGTACTGACAAAAGTTTCTCCCACTGAGGATCCTGTCGCAAAGGTTGTACCAACAACGAAAGTCGCATTTGCAGCGACTGTCGCATCACCATTGGTTAGGGTTATATCGGCCCCAAGAACATTCCCTGCGGCTGTAATCCTCGTATAAATACCAGACGCTATCCCTGTCGCTGATGTTCCAGTACCATCTACAGCTGTTAACGCAAGATCCGCAGTCAAAAAAGTACTCCCTACCGATAAGGTTGACCCACTGTCTATCACGCTACCCTGCGTCAAGGCTGAAGAAGCAGATGTACCTGCTATATCAGCATTCAGAACCACATTCGCGGTAGTATGCAGAACTGTTCCGGACCCGATAGTTGAAAGGGCTATAAGGGTACTTCCCTGGCCAAGGGTCCCTGTTCCAGCCACAGCACCAACTGCGATAAGGTCGCCAGTAAGAGTTGTCCCTGAGTTAACAATGGATCCAGAACTCAACTGAGTACCACCACCCATAGCACTGCTACCAGTCGTATAAACATCCCCTGATGTGGCCACATTAGCTGCAACGGCCAAGCTACTTCCACCACCAATGGTTGAACCAGCCACAATTGTTGAACCGGAAACAAGACTCGATTCAATTGTCGTAGAAATTACCCCGGTTGTTTCCAGCGAATTATCAGCAAGTGCCACGGCCATACCACCGGCCCTGTTATTCACAACGATTTCACTGGTACCATGCTGGGTAAGAACAATCTTACCCAAAGTCGACATGGACGTAGTGCCACCCAATACTGCGCTGGTGTCTGTTTCCTGGATTACTTCAATAGCCCGATTATCAATGGAGGTCAGGGTTAATTTTCCTTCCTGATCCACAGAGGCATAAACACCATGCTGATCCGTCTTCTGGTTGATGGATGCCACAAGGGCGCCATCGGCATCATTCTGCTGCACTGTCAACTCACCAATGGTTACACCATTAATGGCAAAATTAGAATCCGTTGTGCCGGCAACTATATTGCCGGTGGTTTTCGAACTCACGTTTGCATCAGCCGTAATACCAAGGAGATCGCTTAACTTATTAATGGCATCAGCAACAGCGCCCAGGCTGTTTTCACTGCTGTTATCATAAGCCACTTCTACAGTATTAAGAATATAGGTCTGATTTTGCAGATTACTGTAAATGGACAGCGCAGCGGTACCGGCATCTGCAAAAGTCAGGTTTGAAGTGGAAATATGGCCGACTTTTGTCGACTCGGCTGAACCGATGGATATATTAACCGTTTCTCCCGAGTAGGAGCCAACCTGGAATTTTTTGTTAATAAAATTTCCCGAGAGAAGCTTCTGGTTGTTAAAAGAAGTGGTCTTGGCAATCATATCAAGCTCTTCGAGGAGCTTAGTCACATCCGCCTGAATTGCCTTCCTGGACTCAGTGGTCTGACCATCCTGGGCCGCCTGAATGGCCTTGGTTTTTATGGTATTCACAATTTTGATGGACTCATCAAGAGCGCCATCCGCGGTCTGCACCATGGAAATACCATCATTGGCATTCCTGATTGCCTGGCCAAGTCCCAGGCCCTGGGAACGCAGTGAATCGGCAATGGCCATACCGGAAGCGTCATCTGCCGCCCTGTTGATGCGTAAACCGGACGACAACTTTTCCAGCGAAGCTGAAAGGCTGTTGTCGTTTCTGATCATGTTTTTATGTGCGCTTAACGCCGCAATATTTGTATTAATTCTTAGTGTCATGATTTATTCCTCCATGAGAATAAAATACCGAAAATTCCTTTTTTCGATGTGATGCGATGTGATGTACTGTTGCGGCAAGGCCCATCCCGACCGCCTTTATTCTTAAAAAACGTTATCTTTTTATCCTTTTCGTCATCACCCCCTTTTGTTTTTAGCTAATGCAGCAAACGTATTTTGTGATCCATAAAACGTATCGGCTAACCCAACCATACTCTTAAAAAAAATATTTTTTTATGTGATTTTTTGATAAAAGGCCAATAGATTACAATGATAAAGAACTGCAAAGACTCAAGCAAACGGATAACACGTTAATTTTTTCTTAAGCAGGCCCGCAAACCGTCCGATGTTTATTTACGTAAAACATTAAAATTACATAATGCGCAAACTGTAATAAAATTCAGTCGGCACAAACCTTGCTGAATACAAGCCACGAAATTCCATGCAATCAAATATCAATAAGGACAAAATTTCAGCTATGATGACACCCCCTGGTTTTTACGATGCCAATATGGCGCTTTTAAAAGACTACCACCCGCGTATCTGGCAGATAATAACGGACACAGCCCCGGAAGCGGTCGGCATTCTCTATCCGGCGCAAAACGGCAGTCTTAACCTTACCGTAACCAACAAGGAAGGAAAAGAGGTCCCCCTGCATAAAAAATCCGACCCTGAAAGTGAAGCAGACGATTTTCTGGCAAATGTTCCCACAAATCATACCGGGTTTGTCGCCATGTTAGGCATGGGGCTTGGATATGCACCTATGGGCATTTTAGAGAAAAGACCTTTGCTTCAACACCTTGCCGTTTTTGAACTTGAACCGGGAATCTTCTTACAGGCCCTGAAACACATTGATCTTTCCACACTTCTCAGCAACCGGAAACTCATCCTGGGGATCGGCAATGAAATCAGTGTCAGCGAGGTCTTGTCTCCGGCCTCCCGCACACTGCAACTCGAGGGATCCAACGTCTTTCATCATCTTCCATCCTTTGACTTTAATCCCTCAGGATATCAGGCCCTGAAAGAACAGGTGTTTGCCCATCTCAATTCCCTTAATGTAGGAGGGACAACCACCAGGATATTAGGCAGGAATTTTTTCAACAATCGGTTCAAACACGTCACCACCATTCATCATCATCTTCTTCTCGAACAGTTGCGCAATGAATTTGCAGGCGTTCCCGCCATCCTTGTGGCAGGAGGCCCTTCACTTGACAAGAACATTCACCTCTTGAAACAGGCCCGGGATAA
The DNA here is from genome assembly GCA_034659175.1 of Thermodesulfobacteriota bacterium. GTDB lineage: Bacteria > Desulfobacterota > Desulfobulbia > Desulfobulbales > DAOVYS01 > DAOVYS01. The sequence goes on from JAYEGR010000112.1 coordinate 4,893, forward strand.
AGCGGTCATTCTGGCGGTTGATACGGTTCTTCCCGCACTTCTTGACAACGGGGTCTTTCCGCATTTTATTACCTCAATCGACCCGAACAATCTTACCTATGAAAAATTTGCCGATGTGATACCAAAGGTAAAAAACGCATCTCTCATCTGTTCATCATGGGTAAACCCTAAAACACCACAAAATTTTCCTGCTCAACAGATTTTCTGGACATTTACCGGAAAACCCATGGAGGCATGGCTCAACTCTTTAATCGGAGGTAAAATGTTCACTGGAGGAGCAAGCACCGTTGCCCATCTCAACCTCATTGCCACGGACATCCTCGGCTGCGATCCCATTATTTTCGTTGGCCAGGATCTGGCTTACCCCCAAACCGCAGCAAGCCATGCCAAAGGCACTGTGCTTCAAGGCAGCGCTCCCACGGATACCTTGCAGCCCAACAACACCGAAGGGCAACTTGTAAAGGGGATTGACGGAACGACTCTCCGGACAAATCGATCTTTTTTGAGCATGAAAAAATTCTTTGAATCAGCCATTGCTCAATCGAATAAAAAATACATCAATGCCACGGAAGGAGGCGCTCATATTGAAGGTACAACACCACTTTCTCTCCAGGAGACGCTGGATACGTACTGCATAAAAGAAACCGCAGCCGGAATAAGAATTCAAAAACAGATAAAATCAGCCAAAGAAATTGATCCGCACAGATTACTTAAAGAATTCGGCAACACCCTTAAAAAAACCAAAAAACTTCAAAAAAGCATTGCCGAAGCAGACAAACTTTGTAAATCTGTGCAACACGAGCTTAAAAAATCTGCAAAAAATGGGAGGCATGTACAATCTTTCAACATGCTCCCTCCAAAAATTCAACAAAAAATCAAAGAGATAGACCTGCTTCACAAAAAACTGGATAACTCGGGGATATGGAGAATCCTTGAAGAAATTACCATGGACGGACTCCAGAAAAGTGAACGGGATCGGCAAGCCATTGCTACCTTGGAAAATGACCCGGCAAAGTACTCCGAGTGGCTGAAACAAAACCTGATACGCCTTATCAACATCAATAAGGTACGCAAAGAGACTCTCAGTCTGCTTGCCGAAAATCTCAACAGGATTCTGTCTTTTCACCAGCAAGAAAATTCTCTTTTCAGTAAAATAGACAGAGGAGAAAACAAGGACCAAAACCGCCTCAAGCTTGCCCGCCTCTATATGGAGGAGAAAAATTATTCACTGGCCCGGTCGATATTGGAAAAACTGCAAAAAACAATGCCGCAATGCGGTGAAATATTTTTTTCCATGGGCTGCATAAAGGCCCTGCATTCAGAGTTTGAAGAGTCGGCAGAGTGTTTCAGAAAAGCTATAACAATTAATTCTGAGCTTTCTCAAGATGCAAAAAACTTTCACAAGAAACTTGGAGATGAATTCCTGGCTTTTGCCGAATATTTCAAGACACAAGCGAATCGCCGGCCAAGCGTTACATACATGGTTAAAAAGGGGCTCGGATTTGCACCGAACCACAGTCAGCTTTTATACGAACTGGAAAAAATCATCAAAGAGGATATAAAACTAAGTCAATCCAGCCTGGATATCGGCAATAGTCGGGATGCGGTTCAAAGCATCAACTCCTGGTACAATTTTCTCAAAGAACAGAAAAATGTAACCTCGAATCTCAACCTCGAACTTGTCAGCGAAATTTATCTTAATCATGGAAGACTCCTTGTTAAAGAAGAGAGTTATCCTGAAGCCGTAGCAGATTTCCAAAAAGGACTTGAATTTTCTCCGGAAAACTATGACCTTAACAGTTCCCTCATTGATACTCTTTTTAATACTGGAGATTTCAATGGTGCCATTGAGTCACTTAATGGGGCCATAGCCATAGATAGTGAATTTGCCGGCTATTGGGAAATCATCGGCGACAGCCTGCAGGCCGACGGCCAATATGCGGATGCGCTCATCGCCTATGAGCGCTGCTTCACGATGCAACCTGAAAACAGTAATCTACTCAAGAAGATTGGCGATTGCTATATGGCGGCCGGGCAACTGGAGGCAGCCAAGGAAGCATACCTCCAGTTTAGGGATGTGGTAATAAATAACTTACCCATCTCCCATCCCATCTTCAGGCCATCTTCGATAAAGTAACCACTTTTAAAATCCTCAACGTAGCCCGGCTATGCCTGCGGTTTTAAAAATGGTTACTTTATCGAACCTAACCTAAATATGAGCGCTATATGGGTAAGTTATTTATTTCCACATCCCTTAAAACTAAACTGCAAAAATTCGAGGCCGCGACCGATAGCGTACAATGTTAACACCAACCCAACGACACAGACGCATCCCATGAATATCGTAAATAAAACCATTCTGGTCACAGGCGCCGACGGCTTCATCGGCTCATACCTGACCGAAATGCTGGTTGAAAAGGGGGCGCAGGTCAAGGCCCTTAGCCAATACAACTCCTTTAACGACTGGGGATGGCTTGAGGATGTCGATTGCCTCGACGATATCGAGGTACTCACAGGCGACATTCGCGACCCTCACTATTGCAAACATATAACCAAGGGCGTTGATGTCATTTTTCATCTCGCCGCTCTTATTGCCATCCCCTATTCCTACGTGGCCCCTGACAGCTATGTCGACACCAACATCAAAGGCACCCTTAACATTTGCCGGGCGGCCCTTGAAAACGGCTGTAAACGAATCATCCATACCTCCACCTCCGAGGTCTATGGAACGGCGCAGTATGTGCCGATTGACGAAAAACATCCCTTACAGCCGCAGTCGCCATACAGCGCCACAAAAATAGCAGCCGATGCCATGGCCATGAGTTTTCACAACTCCTTTGATCTTGCCCTTGTCATTGCAAGGCCATTTAACACCTATGGTCCCCGCCAGTCGGCCAGGGCCATTATACCGACCATCATCATCCAGATCGCCGAAGGCGCCACCGAACTCAAGCTCGGAGATCTCACCCCCACCAGGGATCTCAACTATGTGACCGATACCTGTCAAGGCTTTATCGCCCTTGCAGAGTCCGACCAGTGCATCGGCGAGACCGTGAACATCGGCTCCAACTTTGAGGTCGCCATGGCGCAGGTGGTTGACGAAATCAAGGATATTATGGGCAGCAAGGCTGAGATCATCACCGAGCAGCAGCGGCTGCGTCCCTCGAAATCAGAGGTTTTCCGGCTTTGGTGTGACAATACCAAGATAAAGGAATTGGCAGGCTTTGCTTTGCAGTATAATCTGCGCCAGGGCCTTGAAAAGACCATTGACTGGTTCTCAAATTCGGAAAACCTCAAAAAATACAAGGCGCACATTTACAATGTATGATGAGGTGATCTCCTTTATTCGCTCCCTCTTTCCGGGCAAAAATTTTATCCCCCTGCACGAACCCAGGTTCATGGGCAGGGAAAAGGAATACGTCAACGCGGCCATTGATTCGACCTTTGTCTCGTCGGTCGGAGAATTCGTCAATCGATTCGAGGAAATGATCTGTGAATACACCGGGGCCAAGCATGCGGTGGCCACGGTCAACGGCACCGCCGCCCTTCATGCGGCCCTTATGGTTGCCGGGGTTGCGGACGGTGATGAGGTCATTACCCAGCCGCTGACCTTTGTGGCAACGGCCAACGCCATCGCCTACTGCCGGGCGCATCCCATATTTGTGGATGTTGATCGCGACACCATGGGGCTTGCACCGGAGGCCCTTAAAAAATTTTTAGACACCCGGACCGAACAGGCCGGAGGCATAAGCAGGAACAAAAATACCGGCCGCAGGATAGCGGCCTGTGTTCCCATGCACACATTCGGACACCCCTGCCGCATCGATCAAATCGCCGAAATCTGCCGCGAGCGCAATATCACCCTTGTCGAAGATGCCGCCGAATCCCTGGGCAGCACCCTGCACGGGAGGCAGACCGGCACCTTCGGCCGCTTCGGCATCTACAGCTTCAACGGAAACAAAACCATCTCCTGCGGCGGGGGCGGCGTGATAGTGACAGACGACCAAGCGCTGGCTGCGCATGCCAAGCACCTGACCACCACGGCCAAAAAACCGCATCCCTATCTTTACGAGCATGACGAGGTGGGATTTAACTACCGGATGCCGAACCTCAATGCGGCCCTGGCCTGCGCCCAAATGGAACAACTGGAATTTTTTATTGCAAACAAACGACAATTGACCGCTGTTTACAAAAAATTTTTTGAAAAATCAGGCAATATTGATTTTGTTAATGAACAGGAGAACGCCCGATCGAATTATTGGCTCAACACCGTTATTATGCCTGACCGGAAGACACGGGATACGTTTCTGGAAGAAACGAACAATGCCAAGATAATGACGCGACCGGCCTGGAATCTGTTGCACTCTTTACCAATGTATGCAAACTGTCAAACAGACGGCCTGAAAAACGCCGAATGGCTGGCGGATCGAATCGTCAATATTCCAAGCAGCGTGCGTTGTTCAGAATTACAGGGTGCAACACAAAAAAGTGACACCAGTAAGATAATGTAAATACTGCGC
>JAYEGR010000112.1:9512-31705 GCA_034659175.1 Thermodesulfobacteriota bacterium
AACATTAACTTGTCACTTTTTTGTATTGCGCCCGAATTACAGGGAAGAGAGGGTAGGAAAATTAATTCTACCTTTTCTGAATAATACGTAATTGGAGCATGGGGATGCTGAAAAATGAACAGAGAAAAAAAATAATCCTCATAGGCGGAGGCGGTCACTGTAAATCCTGCATTGATGTTATTGAGCAGGAGGGAAGCTTCATTATTGTCGGGATCACTGACCAGGCGGACAAGATCGGTGAAAGCATATTGAGCTATTCCATACTCTCCGACGACGATGCAATCCACAAACTGGCTGCGGAGCATCAATTTCTGATCACCATTGGCCACATCCGTTCAGCCGAGCCAAGGGTCAGGCTGTACAAGGCACTGCTTGCCGCCAATGGTGACCTCGTCACAGTCATCTCCCCCCGCGCCTATGTTTCGCCTCATGCCGAAACAGGCAAAGGCACCATTGTCATGCATGGCGCCACGGTCAATGCCGGCGCTAAAATCGGCAACAACTGCATCATAAACTCACACGCCCTGGTCGAACACGATGCGATGATCAGCGACCACTGTCACATTGCCACCGGCGCCATTATCAACGGCGGCGTTCAGGTCGGGGCACAGACCTTTGTCGGCAGCAGGGCCATGACCAGGGAGTACATAACCATCGGGGCCGGATCGTTTATTGCCGGTGGGATGAGCGTCTACCAGGATCTCCGGGAACAGAGCAGGGTGAAACCCAAATGAGCAGCCGATTCGACAGCGTATTCATCATTGCCGAGGCAGGAGTCAACCACAATGGAGACCTCGGGCTTGCAAAAAAGCTTGTGGAGGCAGCGGCCGAGGCCGGCGCTGATGCGGTGAAATTCCAGACCTTTAAGGCAGAGGCGATTGTGGCGGCCTCGGCGCCAAAGGCAAATTACCAAAAGGATACGACCTCTGCGGCGGAATCACAGTATGAAATGCTCAAAAGGCTGGAACTGAGCCATAATGATTTTTTTGCCTTAAAGGAGCATTGCGAAAAGAAAAATATCCTTTTCATGTCAACGCCCTTTGATCTTGAAAGCATCGACATTCTGGTTGCAATGGGACTTAATATTTTAAAAATTCCCTCCGGCGAAATAACCAACCTGCCTTATCTTCGGAAACTGGGGAACCTGGGAAAAGAACTTATCCTTTCCACAGGCATGTCAACGCTCGACGAGGTGAAAGAGGCGGTGGAAGTCCTGGTAAAGGCAGGTACTCCTAAAAATCAGCTCACTGTTCTGCACTGCAACACCGAGTACCCCTCGCCTTTTGAGGATGTAAACCTGCGTGTCATGGAAACCCTGGGGCACAAATTTGAGGTGCGGGTAGGCTACTCTGATCATACGCCGGGCATCGAGGCGTCGGTGGCAGCCGTGGCCTTGGGGGCCAAGGCGATAGAAAAGCATTTTACCCTGGACAAGAACATGGAAGGCCCTGACCATAAGGCCTCCCTGGCGCCAGGTGAACTCAAACATATGGTTCAATCTATCCGCCATATCGAATCGGCATTGGGCAAGGCAGAAAAAAAACCGACAAGCTCGGAGTTACATAACCGGAATGTTGTTCGTAAGAGTATCGTTGCTGCCAGGCCCATCGTCAAAGGCGAGGCCTTTAGCGAATCCAATCTTACGGCAAAACGTCCCGGCACTGGAATTTCCCCCATGAAATGGGATACAATAATAGGAAAATCGTCCCCCCAAAACTTCAAACAAGACGAATTGATCATTCTGTAAAGCCAATGCGAAAAGTATGCGTTTTTACTGGAACACGCGCTGACTACGGCATCCTGAAGCCCCTGCTGAAGGAAATCGATCAGGATCCAGGGCTTGAGCTGCAAGTGCTGGCCGGCGGCATGCATCTTGCCCCTGAGTTTGGCAATACCTATCAAGAAATCATCGACGACGGCTTTACTATTAATGCCAAGGTCGAAATGCTTTTGAATTCCGACTCGCCCACAGGGATCTGCAAATCAACCGGTCTAGGCCTGATCAGCTTTGCCGAGGCCCTGGAACGTCTTAATCCTGACATCGTGGTCATTTTAGGAGACCGCTTCGAGGCCTTTGCCATGGCCACTGCAACCATGATAGGCAAGCGACCCATTGCACACCTCCACGGCGGGGAGCTTACCCTCGGGGCCATGGACGAGGCTTTCCGCCATGCAATTACCAAAATGAGCCATCTCCATTTCACCAGCACCGAAAAGTACAGGCAGCGAGTTATCCAGCTTGGCGAAAAACCGTGGCAGGTCTTTAATGTCGGAGCCCTTGGGCCTGAAAGCATCAAGAGCATCACCCTGCTGGGAAAAGAGGCGCTGGAACAGGCCATTGACTTTTCCTTTTCAAAGCAATTTGCCCTGGTGACCTATCACCCTGCCACCTTAGAGCAACAAGGGACCGGGGAGCAGTTTTCAGAGCTGCTCCTAACCCTTAAGGCCTTCCCGGACTTGCGTCTGATCTTTACCAAAGCCAATGCCGACACCGACGGCAGAATCATCAATAAGATGATCGACCAGTATGTGGCACAGAATGCCCGGCGTGCCATTGCCTTTACCTCAATGGGGCAGCTGCGCTATCTCAGCGCCATGGGCTGCGCCTCGTTGGTTGTGGGCAACTCATCAAGCGGCATTCTCGAGGCCCCCAGCTTCGGGGTGCCCACCGTCAACATCGGCGACCGCCAGAAAGGCCGCATCCGGGCCACAAGCGTTATTGACTGCCAACCGAACGTAGAATCAATATGCCAAGCTATTACAAAAGGGCTTTCGTCTGAATTCCAAAGCTTGGCGAAAAAAACGGTCAACCCCTATGCAAAGAAGAAAACCGCACGGAGCATTACCAAAACAATCAAGGAATTCGACTTAGCAGAAATCATCCAAAAAGAATTTTACGACATCCCCTTTGGGATGTGGAAATAAATAACTTACTCTCATCAAGTGAGGCTACCTATGTATAAGGATTGGCAAAAAACTCTGATCCAGCCCACCACCTCCATCATTGAGGCCATGCGCCTCATTGACAAGATTGCCCTGCAGATTCTATTGGTGACAGACGAGGACAAAACCCTGCTGGGAACAGTCACGGATGGCGATATCCGCCGGGCCATTCTCAAGGGGGGGGCAATGGAAGACCCCATCGAAAATGTGATGAACACCAGGCCCACGGCCTTTACCGCAGATGAGAGTGTGGAAGACATGCTGGTGGCCATGCGGCTTTTGAAGATATCCAAGGTACCGGTGGTGGACTATAAAAACCGGGTGGTGGCCCTGGAAATCCTGGAGGAACTGCTGCGCCCCGCCCAAAAGGACAATCCCGTTGTCCTTATGGCCGGCGGCCTGGGCGTCCGCCTGGGTTCTCTTACCAAAAACAGCCCCAAACCCCTGCTCTACGTGGGCAATCAGCCGGTGCTACAGACCATTTTAGAGAGCTTTATCGCCTACGGCTTCCACAACTTCTACTTTTCGGTAAACTATAAGGCGAAAATGATCGAGGAGTTTTTTGGTAACGGTTCAAAATGGGACGTGAGCATAAAGTATATCCATGAGAACAAACGGATGGGCACGGCCGGGGCTCTGAGCCTGCTGCCGGAGAGACCGGAGATGCCTTTTTTTGTCATGAACGGCGATATCCTGACCAAGGTCAACTTCCTCCAGCTCCTCGACTTTCACACCGAGCATCGGGCCGTTGCTACCATGTGCGCCTTTAAGTATGACCTGCAGATTCCCTATGGCGTCTTGCAGATTGACAAACATCGCCTCATTGAAATAGACGAGAAACCGGTGCAGAACTTCTTTGTCAATGCCGGCATATATGTCCTGGAACCTAAGACCCTGGACCATATCCCGGTAGACACCTTTTTTGATATGCCAAGCCTCTATGAAACACTTATTGATACCAAGCAGGAGGCCTCGGTCTTCCCTCTCAGGGAGTACTGGCTGGACATCGGACATATGTCTAATTTTAAGAGGGCCCAAGATGACTTCAAGGACTTCTTCAGCCAAGAGAAGGGGTAGATTACAGAAAACCAATGATAGACGGAAAAAAAGTTCTCGCCATCATACCTGCCCGAGGTGGCTCAAAGGGTCTGCCCCGAAAGAATCTCCTTGAGGTGGGAGGGAAACCTTTACTTGCCTGGACTATCATCGAGGGACTGAAGTCCCGTTTTATTGACAGGCTCATACTCTCCTCCGAAAATCCTGAGATCATAGAAACTGCCGGAAAATGGGGCTGCGAGGCGCCTTTTACCCGTTCTCAAGAGCTGGCAACAGATGAGACTACAACAGCCGACGTGGCACTCCACGCCATAGAAAAGCTGGAAGAGATGTACGACTATGTCGTTCTCTTGCAACCCACCTCCCCCTTACGCTCTTATCAGGACATTGACATCTGCATAGAGGAGTGTCATAAGAGAGATGCCGTCTCCTGCGTTACCGTCTCAGCGACAGACAAGAGTCCATTCTGGATGTACTTTTTAAGCGCCGACAATCATATGCAGGCCGTTATTGAAACCACGAACCGACCCACACGCAGGCAGGAACTGCCCACCGCCTACGCATTAAACGGCGCAGTCTATGTCGTTAAGAGGGAGTGGTTTCAAGAAACTGGAAAATTTATCACCAAGGACACAATTGCCCATGTCATGCCCAAAGAGCGGTCCCTTGATATTGACACTGAGCTTGACCTTAACATTTTTCGTTGCCTTGCCACGATCGCAGAAAACAAATAGCAAAACAACCACTCCACGCCAATAATAAAAAGGAGAGCGAATAGCAGGGCTATTTAACCGACGAGCAACGCATCCATGCGGGATGGATCAACGCATGAAAATGTGAAGTTGTTTTTTTGAGCATGTCCTTACCGAACACAGTATGGAAGTTTGATAGTGATTATGGTCTGCCCGGCATCAACTTGAATATCCAGAATTCCATTGTTTAACTGAACAAAATGGGAGATAATTTGAAGTCCGCGTCCTTTGACCCGGCTCTCACGAATCTCTTCAATTTTGTCAGCTAAGATCTCACCGGTATTCCTGACCTCCAGACACACCATCATGTCCTGACGAAAACCGCGGACAGCCAGTATGCCGCCCTCTTCAGGAACAGCCTTGGTTGCGTTATTCAATAGATTGTCAAGCACGCGCTCAAGTCCGAAACGAGCACAAAATACAAACAATTCCGGTTCAAACTCAGGGGGCCGGACATCAATATTCGTTCGCCTGGACTCCAGGATCACCTCTTGGTTGATCCGGAATCTTTCCATTGCGACCAGAGACAAATCCAGCAGTTCCTCCCGCCCCTCGCCGGTCATGGCCAGGGCAAGGTCCTGCATTCTGGCTGATTCCTGAATCATAATCCCGGCATAGCGATCCAGCTTAACACGAACCGTCTCCAGATCGTCGGATCCAAGCAGTTTGCGGATCCGGCCGGCAAAACCCGCCACTGCGATGGCCGGGTTCTTGAAATCGTGCAGCATATCCCCCATAAACTCAAGCTTTGACGCCTTCATTATCTCCTTGCCGAAAAACGTAAGGAGATCAATCTCCTCGTCTGTAAAATAACGCTTCTGGTCTTCGGCAAAAAACATCAGCAGGTGTCGCACCTCATTTTCCACCTTTAATGGCACGAGCAGGATACTGTTGATTTTACTCATCTGAACAAATTCCTGCATCTGACGGCTGATCATTTGACTTTTCTTTGGATTCGTTATCAGTACATAGGCCGGGGTAATTCGGTCCGCGTTATTATCAAAACCATTTTGTTTCCCCTGGATCGCTATATTAAAATACTGGTGATGATCAATGGTAAAACTGTGACCGATCTTGTGGTATGTCTTGTCCAGCGGATAGGCGGAATCTAAACGGACAAACTGATGATCATCGGAAATCGTAAAAAGAGAACAGCTCTGTACCTGGATGAACTCCCTGAGTTCGGGAATCATGAGCGAGAAGAGATCCTTCAGCCTAATGCCTTCCCTGTTGCTCAGTTTAACAAACATCTTGTTTACTATCTGTTCTTTCCGCCTGTTCATTTCCTGCAAACCTGCAATCTTTTTTCTTGCCAGCACATAACTCAGCCTTCGGGCAAGTAATTCAGCACGGATTACCTCCATAGGCGCAAATTGCCTGTTGTCCTCTGAATAGTATATCTGCAGGGAACCGAACAGATTGCTCTTTTCTCCCTTGTATTCAGGCTGAAAAAGAGGCAAAGCCAAAAGCGAACAAAGCCCCTGTCTTTTGATGATTTCCTTGTTCTTGTAACGGGGATCCTTTGAAATGCTCGCAACCTGGATGCTTTTCTTTTCTTTGATCACGGCGCCTGAAATTGAATCCTTGACCGGAATGATCTCAAAACGATCGTAATCCGAGACTCCGTAACTGCCAAAGCTTGTCATAGTAGTAGTTTTAGGATTAAACAGCCGGATAGTGGCCGCCTTGGCATCAAGACGGTTTGTGATCTTTTGAGCCGCGATTTTCATGATTGCCTTTATGGGCAAAGTCGCGTCGATCGCCATGATTTCCTCAATCTCGACAACTATTTCCGACAGCAGGCCTGCCAGGTACTCATTTTCAATTGTATCAATGAGTACGGACCTCTCATCCTTTGAGAGAGCAATCTTCTGAAACAGCTCATTATCCGAGAGAAAGTCAGCAAGTCTCTTTTTCATGCTTTCATCTTCCGTAATGGTTAACAGGAAACGGCTAACGCCATGCCCTGGTCAACTCCAAAAGCATCCTGACACCTATTCCGGACGGGCCTTTGGGCATATACGATTTTTTGGTATAATTCCAAGCCGTTCCGGCGATATCCAGATGGACCCAAGGGACGTCTCTAACAAATTTCTCCAGGAACGCTGCTGCAGTAATGGTTCCTGCAGCCCGGCCGCCGACATTCTTCATATCAGCTATTCGGGACTTCAACTGCTTGGTATATTCTGATCCGAGAGGAAGCCGCCAGAGTAATTCTCCGCTCCTCTCCCCGGCACGTGTAATATTTTCCGCCAGTATGTCATCATTGGACAGCATGCCGATCCTGTGATGGCCAAGCCCTACAATTACGGCGCCGGTAAGTGTAGCCAGATCAATCACTGCGTCGGGTTTAAATTTATCCACGCCGTAGGCAAGCGCATCTGCCAGAATCAGTCTGCCTTCCGCATCAGTATTAATCACCTCAACCGTCTTCCCGCCGTAATGAGTAATAACATCACCCGGTTTCAGCGCTGAAGGACCTGGGAGATTCTCCGTGGCCGGGACAATTGCCACAACATCCACCCGTTTCGGCTTTTCCTCACCTATGGCCTGCATTGCGGCCAGGACAGCGGCCCCGCCGCACATATCATATTTCATCTCATCCATTAGAGGAGGAGGCTTTAAAGAGATGCCTCCGGAATCAAACGTCAATCCTTTGCCGACAATGAGGAGTGTCGGGACCTTTTTTCCTGTACGGTATTCAAGAATCACTAATGCAGGTGGCTGAGCAGATCCTTGACTGACTCCTAAAATGCCGCCCATACCAAGCCTTTTCAAGTCCGGCTTTAAAAGGACACTGGCCTTGAAACCATATTTATCAGCCAATTCGCGTCCATAGTCCGCAAACCGTGACGGCGTCCAATAATTTCCAGGCTCGTTTGCCATATCCCGCGCAATACCGACAGCGCCGGCCGCAGTGCTTCCCAGTTTAAGACCTTTGCGCACACCAGCCGCATCAGGGGGAGTATACAGCGCGATTTCATCGATCTCCGCGGATTCCTCCTCATTATCATTATCATTATTATTATTGTGATTGGTCTTATATTTCCGAAACCGATATGCACCAAGAAGAAGCCCTTCAACCAGGCATTCCGTCAATTCCGACCTGCTGAAACCCTTTGCTTCCGGGACTGTTACGATAATTTTTTTTGCCTTTGTCTTTAAGGCTGCCGAAGAGGCGGCGCCTCCGCCTTTCCGAAATATCTCCCTTGAAAAATCATCCTTCCCAAGTCCTACAATAAGTACCCTTTTCACATAGTTCCCGTCTTTGCCAGGTTTTTCCGGGTAAAACATAAGTGTCTGACCCTCTTTTGCCAGGAAATCGCCCGTATCAAAGGCACGGGATAAAATCTGCCGGCATTCCTTGCAAGGACACTTTGGGTGGCCTTTTTTTGCAGGCTGCCTCACAAAATAGACCGCCATATCTCCTCCATATTTTTCAGGCGGGGTTTTTATTACCTTGATCATGATCAGACAATCCTCAAAAGTTAAAATTTCTATAAAATATCACTGGTAGTCGATGACATTTGATGTCATAAGTTGTGGGTTCCGGGTTCAAAAGTTCAAGGTTTTATTGAGTGGAACCTTGAACTGCAATAAAATATTTTTTTTCGCAGGACGCAAATATTGTGAAAAAATTGTCATATGCCTAACCCAGATAAACTGGAATTTTTTAAAGGTCCTGGACTATTTTCAGTACCCCCCAGAGGGGTATAAGTACCTTAACAGCTGTGTGTAACTATTTAAAAATATTTCACCTTTTTGATTTCTTACCACTCATTTCAGTACCCCCCAAGGGGTATAAAAAACAAGAAAATTACCACTAAGGTACTAAATTTCATGTAGTAATGTTAATATATTATTATTATTTTTGCACAGAATATAACTCAGGCCGCACTCTCAACAAAATAATGGAGGTCCCAGTTGATCACCCAGCTCTGCCTTGCTGTTGGAATAGCAATTATCGTATCTGCAATGTGCAGTATCTTCGAAGCCGTACTCTATTCAACCCCCTTAAGCCACATCGAAATCCTTGCCAAATCAGGAAAAAAATCAGGCAGAGTCTTGAAAAGCCTCAGGTCTGATATTCAAAAGCCCATCACCGCAATCCTGACCTTAAACACAATAGCAAATACCATGGGCGCCGCGGTGGCAGGCGCTTCCGCGGCAATGTTGCTGGGGGAAAAAAGCCTGGCCTTATTTTCAGCTATGTTCACACTTTCGATTCTTCTTTTTTCCGAGATTTTGCCCAAAACAGCCGGTGTGGCGTACTGCAGGGAACTGGCCCCATGGATCGCTTTGCCTGTAAAATGGCTTGTTACGATCCTGACCCCGATTATATGGCTCAGTCAAGCCGTGACCCGGCTTGTGCCGAAACATAGAGATGAAACCCTCATCTCGGCAGAGGAGATACAGGCATTTGCCGCTATCAGCCGGAAATCCGGAGAGATCGACCCTGAACAGGAAAAGGTTATTACCAATATCCTGGAACTGGATAACAAGAGCGTCCGGCAGGTCATGACTCCGCGTACAGTCACATTCGTCATGAACGAGCATCTCACCGTAGCCGAGGCCCAGAAAATGAAACAGCAGTGGGACCGCCACAGCCGCGTGCCGGTTTATGATAATGACCTGGATGATATTGTCGGTATAGTTCTGCGCAAGGACGTCTTAAACGGTGTTGCCGACGGCCGGGAACAACAAAAGCTGTCAGTCATGATGCATCCTGTCCATTTTGTTCCTGAATTTGCGCCGCTGCAGAGGGTCATGATGGAATTCTTCAAGTTCCGCCAGCACCTGTTCGTAGTAGTGGATGAATATGGGGGATTTACCGGAGTGATAAGCCTGGAAGACATTATCGAGGAAATAGTCGGGCACGAGATCATGGATGAATCCGACCAGACAAAAAACATGCGCCAATTAGCAAGGTCAAAAAGAAAAACCCTGACAAGACACCTTACTCCTGATTCGTGAACCACGGTTTACACAAGGGCTTCCAGCATAATTTGAACTTCGATGCGCTCTCCGTTGCGCAGGATTCCCAGGGTTACCTCGTCATTCACGCGATACCGGTCAAGCTCGTTTCGCAGATCGTCATAAGATGAAACGGTTTTTTTGTTTACGTTTTCAATTATATCGCCCAGGACAATCTTTCCTCCCTTCTGGCGGGTGGGCCTGATCCCTGCTGATTCTGCGGAACTGCCCGGTTCTACGCCTATAACGAGTACACCGTTGATTTGAAACCGCCTAGCAACCCCGGCATTTGCAACCGCCACACCGATGCCCGGCCTGACCACGCGGCCGTGCAGAATAAGTTCCGGAACAACCCTGTTGACAACATCGACCGGAACGGCAAAACCAATTCCCGCGTTTGTTCCGGACGGACTGTATATGGCGGTATTCACACCGATCAGCCTGCCGGCGCTGTCAAGGAGAGGGCCTCCGGAATTACCGGGATTGATCGCTGCATCCGTCTGTACCACACCCTGAATTGTCCGGCCTGAAACGGATTTAATCTCTCTGCCCAGCGCGCTTACAATCCCCGCCGTAATGGTCTGATCAAGCCCGAACGGATTTCCGATTGCAAAGACCTTTTGTCCGACAAGCAGATTTTCCGACTCTCCGATCGCAATTGGAGACAATCTGTCGGCCGGGGCGGAAATCTGAAGCACTGCAAGATCTTTGTCCTCGGCTACTCCCACAAGAGCCGCTTTCCATGACGACTGGTCTGCAAGCGTTACCATGACCCGACTTGCATCTTCGAGCACATGGTAATTTGTGACAATTCTCCCTTCCCTGTCCCATATAAAACCGGAACCGGTGCCCGTAGGGATCTCGTAGACATTCAGACTGAAGAAATTTTTTCGAAGTTCAGTGGTCGTGATGTATACAACTGAAGAGGATGTCGCTTGAAACAGCTCAATCGTGTTCTTCTCGTCCTCTGCCAGATCACCACGGGCGGTCACGGCCCTTGGAACGGCATTTGAATCAAACCTGATATGATCAGGCTTGACAAACAACCACCAGAACGCGACAAGTACGGCTATTAAGATGATAAAAGGGGAGATTCTACGTTTTTGATTAGTGTGCTGCTGGTGCGGATTCATTTACTCACAGTTGTAAATATTCAGCAGAGCTCCACAGGAAGGCGATCAGACTGCCCAGCATACCGATGTATCGAAGTCTGCGCTTATCTGCTGATCAGCCTGCTCACCTCCCTGTGAAGCTCTGCCAAACATTTACTTTTTTGGTGGTTTTAGCTATTTTCCGGCATCAAGACGAATATTTACTCACAGTTTCAGTAGGAATTTAGCAATAAGAAAATAGCCGGTAACGCCCAGGATATCAATGGCGGTCGTGACAAATGGGCCGGTTGCAACAGCGGCATCGACATTAAGACGCCTTAAAATAAGAGGAACAAACGTACCGACAGTAGAAGCAAGAGTCATGGCAAACAGGACGGAAAGGCCGACGGCCAACCCCAGGTTGGCGGTTTCCGGATAGCCGAAAAACGCAAGAACACCCAACAACAGGCCGTATACACTGCCCAGAATAAGACCAACCCTGGCCTCTTTAAAAATAACCCTGGATAACTCCCTCATATTTATTCGACCTGTTGCCATCCCTCGCACCACAATGGTACTGGACTGTGTGGCAATATTTCCGCCCATACCCATTACAATCGGGATAAAGGCTGCCAGGGCAAGGACTTTTTGAATTTCCGCTTCAAAATAACTGATTATAAATACGGCCATAATTCCCCCGATCCAGCTTGCAAAAAGCCATGGGGCGCGGGTCATGGCATTGTCCCATGTGGATTTCAAAAGAATCTCGCGGTCTTTACCCACACCTGCCATCTGAAGGAAATCCTCGGTGGCCTCTTCCCGGATAACGTCAATGATATCATCAACCGTCACGATTCCGACCAGCTTTCGGGTTGAGTCTACAACAGGGATTGCAAGAAAATTATACTGCGAGACCACATGGGCAACTTCTTCCTGGTCTGTGTCGGTTGACACCGCAATCACTTTTGTATTCATTATATTCTTAAGAAGACGGTACGGCTGATGCGTCAAAAGTTCCCGAAGGGACAGCACACCGGAAAGCTGCTGATCGCCGTGCACGATATAGAGATAAAAAACCATCTCCATATCCTCACTACGTTCCTGTACCCTCTGAATAGCGTCGCCAACGCTGAGTTCCTGGTCCAGGGCCATAAAATCAGGCGACATAAGTCGGCCCGCGGTCTCGGGATTGTGCTGCAGGAGTTCATCAACTTCTTCAAGATCCTCCTTGTGCATCAACTGACGAATGTCATTTGCCGTATCACAAGGCAGGAGATCAAGGAGTTCAGCCGCATCATCCGATGCCATTTCCTTGATTATGCCGACCATGAACTTGGGAGTAAGGTCCTCTACCACCTCGATTGCAATGGCCTGATCGAGTTCGGCCATTAATTCGCCGACCATGTCGGTCTGGGCCATAATATTGAATACGGTTTTTCTTTCCGGAGATGTCAGATGCCTGAAAACCCAGGCAATGTCGGCAGGATGTGTTTTTTTAAGGACCTTCAGCAGGTTGTCAACCGCATTACGGCGGTTCAGGCGACGGATCGTGTCAAGAATCACCGCGCCTTCTTTACCCAGAAGCTCTTTTTTTTCTACGTTACTTTTTACCATGACTCTTTAAAATCCAAATGTAAACGTTCAACAGGAGCAGCATCCGGAGTCTCGCATGCTGGGCTTACCCGCACGCGATCAGGGCGCCAGCGTTCATCACACACCGGAAAAACATATCTTTATATATTTATCATAGTGTAACGTCAACTTTAATCTCCCCCAAAATAATCATTTTCATGACAATTGGTTACATTTTAGTTTGTTGGTATGTTAGAATCCGACAACATGTTTACTCATTCCAACACCAATATTCCGCTTGCCGAACGAATGCGTCCTCAGAAGATTGAAAAATTCGTCGGCCAGGAACACCTCATGGGAGAGGGCAAACTGCTTAAGCGCCTCATGAGCGAAAAATATATGCCTTCGCTCCTTCTCTGGGGCCCGCCCGGAACCGGAAAAACCACGCTTGCCCGCATTCTGGCGCGTTCCTGTGGCGCTGATTTCATTTTCTTTTCCGCGGTTCTTTCCGGTGTTAAAGAAATCCGCCGGATCGTATCCCAGGCTGAAAAAATCAGGGATGAAACCAATTCCGCCACGATCCTGTTTGTGGACGAAATCCACAGATTCAACAAGAGCCAGCAGGATGCGTTCCTGCCGCATGTGGAAAACGGTCTTTTAACTCTGATCGGCGCCACCACCGAAAATCCGTCGTTTCAGGTGATTGCCCCGCTTCTTTCCCGCTGCCGAGTGCTGGTGTTAAACCGCCTTTCCGCCGATAACCTCCGGGAAATTGTAGAAAAAAGTCTCTTGGATTCAAAACGCGGACTTGGAAAGCTGAACATTGAAATAGATGCCGATGCAGTGGAACATATGATCAAAATGGCGGATGGGGACGCAAGGAACGTGCTTAACAGCCTGGAAATAGCCGCATCGCTGGCGGATTCCGACCCGGACGGAAAAAAAATAATCACCCTTGCAACGATTGAGGAGGCTATTCAGAGAAAAAGTCTTCTTTACGATGCAGACGGGGAAGAACATTACAACCTGATTTCAGCGCTTCACAAAAGCCTGCGGGACAGTGATCCGGACGGCGCCCTGTACTGGCTCGCACGTATGCTGAAATCAGGAGAAGAACCGCTCTATATTGCCAGGCGGCTGATCCGTTTTGCCTCCGAGGACATTGGAAACGCTGATCCCCAGGCCCTGGCCGTTACACTTAATGCCCGGGACAGCTATCACTTTCTCGGATCCCCGGAAGGCGAACTGGGCCTGGTACAGGCGGTTCTCTATCTTGCAACCGCTCCGAAAAGCAATGCCGCCTATATGGCCTACAAACAGGTAATGAAAGATATTGAGCATACAGGAAGTCTTCCCGTGCCCATGCATCTTCGGAATGCTCCCACCAAACTCATGAAAGAACTCGACTACGGTAAAAATTATCAATATGCCCACGATAACCGCTTCGCACTCGTTGACCAACAGCACTTACCTCCGGAACTGGAAGGAAAAACCTATTATCGTCCCACAAACAGGGGGCACGAAGCGCTGATCAAGGACAGGCTGACAAAATGGCGCAAGATTCTGGCAAAGGAGAAAGGGAAGGGATAGGTTCAGGGTTCAAAGGTTCTAGGGTTAAACACAAAAAAGGCCACGGGATTAGAGCCCTGTGGCCTTTTTTGTTAATACAAAAATAAAAATCTTAAATCGACTATGCGCCGAATACCTTTTGCAGCGGCGGAATGGTCTGCTTTTTACGGCTCATCATTCCGTCAATCCATACGGTCCGGCCTTCCAGCTTCTTGCCGAATGCCTTTTCCACGATAGACTCATCGTCGGTGATTACCATGAGATCGGTTCCTTCCTTCATAATGTCGGTCAGCATCAGGAATATTGAATGGCGGCCGCCTTCGTCCTTCACTTCCTGCAGCGCCTTGTACAGGTCATCACGCATATCCGCAACCAGGGAAATATCGACCAGCTCGAGCTGGCCGCAGCCGACCTTATTGCCTGCCATGTCAAAGTCTTTGTAGTCACGGAAGATCAGGTCTTTCATCGGAACGCCTTTTACTGCTGATTTGGCCTCGAACATCTCCATGGCCAGGGCTTCCATGTCACTCACGCCGGCAATTGCGGCGAGTCCTTCACATGCAGCCTTGTCGGCATCCGTGGTGGTAGGTGACTTGAAAAGCACGGTGTCACTCAGGATGGCGGCAAGCATGATTCCAGCAACATTCTTTGGAATATCAACATTATTCATCTCATAAAGCTGCTTTAAAATCGTGCCTGTGCATCCTACCGGTCGTGCACAGTAGAAAATCGGGTTGTTGGTGGTGACATCGCCGATCTTGTGATGATCTATGATCTCCAGAACCTCACCGTCTTTCAGATTATCCGGGGCCTGAGCAAGATCACTGTGGTCAACTAAAATAATCTGCTTGCCCGTGGCATCCGTCATGATCTCGGGCGCTGCAAAACCGAATTTCTCCAGAACCATTGTGGACTCAGGATTGAGTTCACCCTGCATAGCGGCTACAGCATCCACACCCTGAGCCTTTTTTAATTCAGCATAAGCGATTGCGGAAGCTACAGAATCAGTGTCCGGGCTTTTGTGTCCTACTACATATACTGCCATAATTTAATCCTCCTAAAAATGAAATTATCTTTGCCTTTACCTAGGGCTCGCCCAAAAACAACTTCAGATTTTCATGCGTCGATCCATCCCGCATGGCTGCGTTGCTCGTCGGTTAAATAGCCCTGCTATTCGCCCTCCTCGCGCCTTGCCATGCGGGCGCCTCAACACCTGAAAATATAAATTTATTTTTGGGCGAACCCCTAACCAGCGCTTGAATGAAAACTAAAAAACGACGTTAATTCAACATCATTATTTTATTTCTGAAACAAATCATCCGGATATTGACTAAACTTTGAGAATATAGTGTCAATGGACAGCCTAGTCAAGTAGAAAAAAAGAGAGCTTGAATACTATAAAGGCTGTCCTGAAATAAATTTTATCGCAAAGCCGAACAAAAATTTTTTAAACAGCTCCCTGAGTTATTCCGAGGACTCTGCGAATGAAAATCGGCCAGGTAAGCGCAGACTCCGAAGATAGCCTGAAGGTGAGATGCATAGATGGGGAAATTATTTCGTCCCCATCCCTTAGCTTTTAGCCGTTAGCTGTTTTAGCTCAACAGCTCAATAGCTCGCCCGTAGGGCGCTATGTCCCAACACGTTGGGCCTCCTTTGCCTGCCTGATCTTGCAGGCCTTTTCAAACGCCTTTTCCGCGCCATATTTTCTAATTGAAACAGACGTCTTTCCCTGCCTGCCATCCGGATTCACCCAAGTCGCCTCATACCTTTTCAGTTTCTTGTCAAGTCTGACTCCAACCACACCGGTGCTGTTGTTACTCACGGTCACTATGTGCTTATCGGTACGCTGCTTGCCGAGTTCAGACTCCAGTTCATCTCGCCACGCCATTGCCGACAAGAGACTTGAATACCTCCCCCCGCATTTCCGGTCGGAAAAAAATTTCGTATGGGTTTTTCCGAAATACCTGATCCTCACGTACCAGCCATACGTACGCTTTCCGGGTTGATCAATCCGGGCAATATCTTTTTGCTTTTCCAACATTGTTTTTACTCCACATATCATTTAATATAATCGGACTTTGCTAACCGATCACTCTTCGATTACCAGATAATTCTCGACCACACAACAAAAATCGTATACCAAAGCAGTTCAAATTACAGGAAACAACCGTGGAAAAATCCGGTGACTACTTTATTGAACTTATGGGCGTCATAGCCCGCTTAAGAGCCCCGGACGGATGCCCGTGGGACAGAAAACAGACTCCTGACAGTTTGAAAACCTATTTTGTGGAGGAAACCTACGAAGTCCTGGACGCCATTGAAAAAAACGATCCTGACCATATTTGCGAGGAACTTGGTGATCTCCTCTTCATGATCATGTTTCTCACCCACATCTTTCAGGAAAAGGACCATTTTACAATGGCTGACGTCATTCAGGCAACCACGGAAAAGATGGTCCGCAGGCATCCCCATGTGTTTGACGATTTTATAGCAAATACAGAGGAAGAAGTCCGAAAAAAATGGTACGAGATCAAATCAGAGGAAAACGCAAAAAAAGGTGAATCAGAGGGTTTGTTTGCATCCGTTCCCAAGGCGCTACCCGCTCTCCGAAGAGCACAGCGGACCTCCGAACGGGCAGCCCGCACAGGTTTCGAATGGCTGGATCAGAACGAAATCTTTGAAAAACTTGACAAAAAAATATCAGAATTGAAACAGGCTGTTTCCAACAATGACCCGGATAAAGTGACTGAAGAGATCGGTAATCTACTGTTTTCGGTTGCCAATATCAGCCGGCTCACCAGGACTGATTCAGAGGATGCCCTTCGCGCCTCAACGGACAAATTCGTTAATAGATTCACAAAGATGGAACAAATTCTGAAAACATCTGAGAAAGTCATTCCGGATCTCGACAAAAAGGAGCTCTATGACCTCTGGTACCAGGCAAAAAAGGTTTGACACTCAAACATAGACTATGTTAAAAAGATCGATTCTGTAAAATTACACCCTCCTTGCTCTCAGCATAAGGAGCGAGGGCCAAAAGACCACAAGGAGGACTTATCATTATGCGCAGGTACGAAACCATATTTATTATCCGCCCTAATGTCGCCGAGGACAATATCACTGCAATAATCGACCGTAACACCGGCATAATCGTCGATGATTTCAGTGGAATAATGCTCAATATCGACAAATGGGGCCTGAAAAAGCTGGCCTATAATATTAAAAAGGAACAGCAAGGCTTTTATGTTTACATCCAGTATGCCGGACTGCCGGCGGCTGTCACTGAAATGGAACGTCTTTTAAGGATTGATGACAAGGTCTTAAAATACATGACCATAAAACTTCAGGACCAATTCATTCCTGACCCCGAGATTGACGAGGAAGAAACCGACAAGGCTGAGAGCGAAGATGCCGATAAGCCTGCCGGCGAAGAGACCGACAAGCTTGATGACAGCGAAGAGGCTGACGAGACGGATTCCGAGGAATCAGGGAAAGCGGATGACGCGGACTCAGACGCAGGTAACGAATAAACCATTCTGAGGTTTTAGCTATTTTTCGGCATCAAGCCGAATATTTACCAACCTGTTCCGGCATTCCCAATTTACAGATATCGTTGAGTGGTTGAATGGAGGTTTTTTCCATTTAACCACTCAACCACTTAATATAATTAAGGAATATAAAAATGCCAATTAGACATAAAAGCGGCAAGCGCAACACAACAAAAAGAAAAAAAACATTCATAAGGCGCAAAGTGTGTCGTTTCTGTGTGGATAAAGAATTGAAGATCGACTACAAGGAAGTCAAGACTTTAAGAAATTTCCTCACTGAACGCGGCAAAATCATTCCCATGCGTATTTACGGCAACTGCGCCAAACATCAACGGCAACTCACCGAGGCCATCAAGCGGGCCAGACAGATTGCCCTGCTTCCATACGCGGGATATCCTCATATATAACGTAATCGTCCACAGGCACCCCATCTGCACGCAATCAGTCTGGTTCACATAGGTTTTACTATAATAGTTCGCCAGCCTGCTTGCGTACAGGTAAGCGAGCCAGCGAGACTCCGGATGGGGCACCTGTGAACGATTACATACGGAGGAGTCTGTTAAATAGGGGCACCTCTGAACGATTACTATATAACGGGCCGAATCCGCAAAAAACTCCTATGTTGGACCGGAGCAATAAAGATCATCAGTCCAGAAACACTAAGTATCTGGCCATTGCAATATCTGCGGCAATCTTTGCAATACCGGCAGTCATTCCAGGTAAATTTCAATGGCTCCAATGTTTTATGCCGCTTCCGGTCTTTTATTGTTTGACACGTTTCGGACAGCGCCAAGGTACGTCGTTGATTTCAAACTCGGTTCTGGCGGCCGGCGCGATTGCACTGATCTTCGGTTCACTTCAGGTTATGTTTCTTTCATTTTCGCTTCTGCCGCTGGGCTTTCATCTGGCAAGAGCCGCAAGAAAAAAAGAAAACCTGATCCAGACAGGTGCCATGGGCGTTGCGCTCATGATTACAATATTGTTTGCGCTCTGTGTATTCATTTCAGTTATTTACGGGACGAATCCATATAAAAAAATCCTGACCGATCTGGACAAGGGAATTCAAATAACGTACGAACAGTACATGAGTTCGTCTGAATACCCGCAGGAGACATTAGAACAACTGGGCCAGGTGTTTGACCAGGTCAGGCTCATCATTCCAAGAATTTTTCCGGGACTTCTGATTACAGGGATTCTTTTCATGGTCTGGCTGAATCTTTCCCTGGGCCAGATAATACTTAAAAGGAGGGACCCTGCCCTCATTCCATGGGAAGACCTCCGGGAATGGCGGCTTCCCGATCCCTTTGTATGGGGTGTGATCCTGACCAGCGCAGCGCTTTTCATTCCGGTCAGGTTGCTGAACACGGTCGGATTAAACATGATGCTCATTCTGGGGGAACTCTACTTCTTCCAGGGTATGGCCGTAATTACGTTCATGTTCAACAAATGGAACGTACCCCGTCCCATGAGGATATTTATATACTTGATATTGGTAATCCAGGCCTACGGCGCAGTAATCGTGGCCGCATTCGGGCTCGCAGATGTCTGGGCCGATTTCAGAAAAATCCGTAAAAGCAAAACAAACGAAAATCCTCATTAATCAAAAGTTTTAAAACGTGCTCAAAAAAACAGATATGGATCGAACATCATACAGAATATCAATATCAATTTTTAGAGCCGGTTTGTTTTTTATACTTTTTTCTTATGCATGTGTTAATGCCCTGCAAGCAGCAGAAAACACTTCAGATATTTTTGGGTATCGATGGACAGACAATAAGTACTCAGAGCCAACCATAGTCGCTAACTGGATGGATGCAACAGAGACCGGCAATTTGATTGAATTTGATAAAGATGAATCGCAAACAGTAGCTTTGGGTTTTGATTTCAATTTTTACGGTAACATTTATTCAACTATAACGATCAGCAGTAATGGATATTTGACTTTTGGAAGTATAGGGAACATAGCCACTAATAGTTCCATCCCAAATCCGTCAGAGCCAAACAATATTATTGCGCCTTTTTGGGATGATCTAACTTGTGATTGGTTATATTCTGATTACCAGGAAGTATACTATAAAACAATCGGATCAGAACCTAACCGTAAATTTGTAGTGGAATGGTATGATTCCATAGTTTCGAATAACTCTGATTCCAATATTACTTTTGAAGTCATTCTTGAAGAACAAACTAATAGAGTTGTTGCTCAATTAGTTACGCCTTGACATTTGAGTTTCCAGTTCCAAAATCCAGCAGCAAGAAAAGCCGCAGTGTCAACAAAACCATCCAAATGATTCCGAAACCTGTGTACCATAATATTGAAGCGTTTCAACCCACTAAGGCGGGTGATACCCGCAACCCAAATTTTTAAAAATTGCTTTGTCCAGTAAATCCGTGTCACCTCGCTTTCAGCTTATGTCAGCGGGGTGCGCCAAAAAATTTCTTGTTTTTTTTGACAGGGTTTCAGGAGTAAGGTACTAAAGTGGCTATTCACTTTGCTCTTGTAATGCTACACTGGAACCATGAAAGAGAATAAAGGTGCGCCGGTTGCGCAGAAGGATGATATTTTCCGGGACCGGGAATGGAACGGGGGGTTTCAGTTCAACCGGAGGGTTGCAGAGGTCTTTGACGAC
This sequence comes from Thermodesulfobacteriota bacterium, assembly GCA_034659175.1. Classification (GTDB taxonomy): domain Bacteria; phylum Desulfobacterota; class Desulfobulbia; order Desulfobulbales; family DAOVYS01; genus DAOVYS01. Next base: position 29,648 of record JAYEGR010000112.1, read on the forward strand.
ATGCTTAAGCGCTCTGTTCCCTGCTACTCCCAGGTCATCGAAATGACCGCCCGGATTCTGGAAAAATTTTTAATATCCGGTGACAGGGTTTATGATATGGGCAGCTCCACAGGAACAACCTTGATTGAACTGGCCAGGCGGCTGGAGCATCTTAAACTCAAATTTACGGGTTTTGACAACTCGGCGGCCATGGTTGAAAAGGCAACGCTCAAGGCTGACTATTCAAAAAAAGAGAGGCTGCAATTTAAGAAAAAAGACATCACTGATCTTGAACTGCATCAGGGCGGAGCAATAATCCTTAACTACACCATGCAGTTTGTCAGCCCGGAAATCCGAAAAGATTTTTTAACAAAGATACATGGTTTTTTAAGGCCTGGCGGCGTTCTTGTGATGAGCGAGAAAGTCATTGTATCCGATCCCGCGCTCAACAGCGGATTTGTCGAATTTTACCACGATTTTAAACGATCCATGGGTTATTCCGAAATAGAAATCTCAAACAAGCGAGAGGCCCTGGAAAACGTTTTGATCCCTTTTACCACGGAAGAGAACCTGGCCCTCTTGAAAACGGCGGGCTTTACTAACGCCCAACCCTTTTTCCAGTGGTTCAATTTCGTCTCCTTTGTCGGAATTAGATGAGATGTAATGGAAAAGCAAATGTATTGGTTGACAAATTTCAAACAGATTATTGGATGGATAATTATAGCGGTAGCGGCTGTTCTGCCGTGCCCATGGACGGCGTCGGCAGAGTCTGCCCGGGATCTTGTTATATCCGGAAATTCAGCCTATGAGGCGGGTGAATACGGAAAGGCCCTGGTCGAATATGAGAAGGCGGGAGTAAAGGACCCGGAATCAGCTCATGTTGATTTTAACAAGGGTAATGTTTATTATCAACAAGGTGATTTTGATTCGGCCATGTCGGCTTATCAGCAGGTTTCCGTTAAAAACGCGGAACCTGCCTTAACTGCCGGGAGTCGGTTTAACATGGGTAACACAGCGTTTCGAAAGGCGGAGCAGGAACGCGCAACTGACCTGGAAAAGGCGTTGTCCGGATACCAGGCGGGTATTAATTATTATAAAGATGCCTTAAAGCTTGATCCGAATTTATCCGACGCTGCCCACAATATAGAGGTCTCCCGCTTAAATATCAGTCAGGTCATGGAGGAGATCAAAAAACAGGAGGACCGGCAAAAGGCGCAGGAACAGGCCAAAAAGGAGATGAGCGAAGCGTTGAAAAAACTCATCCGGGAACAGGAGCAAATGGCTGGGGAGAGCAAAGACCAGGCCGAGAAACAGGATCAGAACCAGGAAGAAGACCGGCGGAAGGGGCGGAAGCAGGCATTAAAACAGCAGGATGTTCAGGAAAAAACAGAGGGTCTTGCCGATAAGATGGACTCCGGGTCCGGTCAGGAGGACCAGAAAGATGGTCAGCCCCATAGCACGATGGAAGAGGCAAAGAAACATGTGTCAAGTGCCGTTCAGAAGCAGAAGGAGGCAGGAAACAGCCTTTTGAAACAGGATTTCAAAAAGGCCGGTGATTCCCAGGAAAAGGCTGCGGATGAATTGAAAAAGGCCCTTAAAAGCCTGAATGATAAAAACAGCAAGTCCGGGCCCAAGAAAGACCAGGATCAAGCCAAGCACGGGGATAAGGAAAAGGATTCAGAAAAAGAGCAGGAAAAGGAAAAGCAGGAGCAAAAGAAGGGTGAACAGGAACAGTCATCGTCAGGAACTCCTGAACAAGGGGATGAGGATGAGCCGGTTCCTGAACTTGAGGTTCCCCCTCCCGACCGGACTGCCCGGGATCTATTAAACGAGGAAAAGGAAAACAGGAAATTAAGGCGGATTGAGTCAACCCACGGTCTAAGGCCCGTGGAAAAGGACTGGTAATCGGCAAGCCTAAACGTTCACATATAGTGACAAACAATGCAGATATGTTCGGGTGCATTCGCAATTTCTGACAGAACAGGAATTCACAAGACCATATGCTTCTTTTTTGATAGAATCAGCACTCGGTGAGAGTAAAAACACCTGAAATTTTAAGTCACAGGCAACATTTTTTCA
>JAYEGR010000113.1:0-10323 GCA_034659175.1 Thermodesulfobacteriota bacterium
CGGTTTGAAGTGCAAAAAAGGATATAATTCGTAGTATCATGGCAATTTTGCCGGAATTTGATGCTACAGCGACTGTTTTATTATTTCGACTAACCCAGATAAACTGGAAATTTTTAAAGGTCCTGGATAAGTGCCTTAAAACATGCGGCACCGCAGGCGTCACATATAACTTCGAAGTTTTTCTGCCACAAAAAACAAGAAAATTACCGCTAAGGCACTAAAGGGAAAAAATTTACAGCATATTATATAATAGTGCCGGGCCGGACAGGCTTGGGATTATAAACTTGCCGTTTCTCATGAAAACAAGAAGGCCGAGAAAGGTTGGGTGTTTGGACAATTTGATATTTCCGGCAAAATTGCCGTTTTTTGTGTTTGAAAAAATTTTTCAGATCAGGTAATTTTAATGCTATGAGTGAAAAGACAGAAAAAAAACAGCTGGCAATTTTGCGGCTTCTACAGAATGCGGAAGGACCTCTCACCGGTTCAAGGCTAATGGAAAATCTCCGAGCCATGGGACTTGAAATAAGCGAGCGTACGGTACGTTATTATCTTCTGGAAATGGACCAGCAAGGGCTCACTAAAAATTTTGGCAAAAAAGGCCGGGTCATTACTGAATTGGGCCATAAGGAATTGGGCAGCGCAAGAGTCTTTGACAAGGTCGGTTTTTTGGCGGCCAAGATTGATCAGTTGACGTATCGGATGACTTTTGATCTCTATAAAAAAAGCGGAACAGTTATTGTGAATGTCAGTCTTATCGATGCGGAACAGTTGTCCCGACTAGCCCCGCAGATTTGCCGGGTTTATGAGGCCGGCTATTCTATGGGAACAATGATGGGTCTTTTCGTGCCTGGTGAGCGGGTGGGAGGCATAATAATTCCGGAAAACATGGTGGGGCTGGGCACTGTCTGTTCAATAACCCTGAACGGCGTTCTTTTGGCCCACGGTATTCCCACTCACTCAAGCTTTGGAGGCCTATTGGAGCTTCGTGGGCGCAAACCTGAAAGATTTGTGGAGATAATTAAATATGACGGCACCAGCCTGGACCCTCTTGAAGTTTTCATCAGGAGCGGAATGACGGACTATGTTGGAGCGATTGAAACCGGAAATGGCCGGATTGGTGTAGGTTTCAGGGAAATGCCTGCTGATAGCCGTGATACTGTTATCGCCCTGATTCAAAAACTTGAGAATGTTGGACTGGGAGGCTTTTTAACAATCGGCTGGCCGGGGCAACCGCTTCTGGAGATTCCCGTGACAGAGGGAAGAGTGGGAGCTATTGTCATTGGCGGCCTTAATCCAGCCGCCATTATTGAAGAAACGGGCATAAGGATAAGCTCCAGAGCCTTGGCCGGAATGGTGGAATATGAGAGATTATTCCATTACCATGAAATGGAGGAGCGAATCAACGACATATTCTGATTCAATGGTCAGGTAATGTCCCGGACATGGTGAAGGGCTGAACATCAAGGAGAGGAAAGATATCCAGAAATCCAATACCTTCGCCAATTTCCATTTTAGTGTTTTTTGCATTAAAGACGCACAATATATTGTGTGTAGAAGTAAGTTGTGGGTACTATATAGTGTATGCTGTTAAGTCAAAAAACAAATTTTTAATTTTGGCGAAGGTATTGGAAATCAGGATAACATTACATGATTCAAACCCCAGCCAATGCCTACTCATTCCCCACTGCTATACCCGAAAGCAATATTCTGCCCTGCCGCCGGCATGTCGAAAATCGGTATTGTATCTGGTTGTTCTATCCACCGTATTCTGTTGTTGGGTTTCGTTCCTCAACCCAACCTACACCACTTTTTTTGTCCTCCTGGCATTCATTATTTTGCATGATCTGCAGCTGATAGTAAAGCCCCTTGTTATTCATCAGGGCTGCATGATTGCCCTGTTCAACAATCTCGCCACCGGCCATGACAATAATCCGGTCCGCCCGTCGAATGGTTGAAAGTCTGTGCGCTATCACGATGCTCGTCCGGCCGGCAAGGGTCGTCGCGATTGCTTTTTCGATCAAGGTTTCCGTCTCGGTATCCACATTGGAAGTGGCTTCATCCAGCACCAGAATGCGACAATTACGGGCCAGCACACGGGCAAACGAAAGCAGTTGCTGTTGTCCTGCCGACAATTGCATGCCCCCTTCGCCCACTTTTGTCTCCAAACCGTCAGGCAGATTGCTCAACAATTCATTGAGTTGCGCCTTATAAACAATATCTTGCAGGGTTGCCTCATCAAGCTCATGGTCAAGAAGAATATTTTCACGGATGCTCGCCGGAATGAGGAATATGTCCTGCAAAACAAGGCCTATCCGACTTCGCAGCCAGTTAAGATCGAACTCACGCAGGTTTTGCCCTGCAAAGAGGATTTCACCCTTATCCGGGTCATACAGACGCTCGAGAAGATTTATCACGGTCGTTTTGCCCGAGCCTGTCGCGCCGACTATGGCCAATGTTTCCCCCGGCTTGACCTTAAGGCTAAAATTCTTGAGAATCGGTTGGTCGGGCTCATAGCCGAAGGTCACATTACAAAATTCAATTTCACCGGCAACAGTTTGCGGCCGTTTTGGATTTTCAACGACCGGCAACGTGCACTTCGTATCAAGCAACTGGAATATACGCTCTGCGGAAGCCATTGCCGACTGCACTATTGAGTATTTCTGAGACAGCTCGCGCATGGGCTGAAAAAAAAGACGCATATATGCAATAAAGGCCACCAAAACCCCTAGGCTCATGTTTCCCCGGATAACCTCACCGCCGCCATACCAAATAATCAGGGCAATGGCCACCGAATTCATCATCTCAATCATCGGCATAAAAATACCGAAAATTTTAATCTGATATATTGCGCGCAAAAAATATGCCTCGTTGAGCTCCTTAAACTGGTTCAATGTGTCCTTTTCTCGCAAAAACAGCTGAATAATGGCAATACCGGAAAGTGATTCCTGCAAATAGGAGTTGATCTTGGCAAGCTGCGTACGGATTCTGCGGAAAGCATTTCTGGCCAATCTGCTGAACCATGCAACATTACCAAACACCAGGGGAAGCAGCGCGCTCATGACCAGCGCCAGCCGCCAGTTCATCCAATATAAAACCGTTAGAATTCCCACCAGTTTGATCAGATCGTTAAAGATCGTTACAATAACCGAGGTAAACATCTCCTGCATATTTTGGATGTCATTGGTCAACCGGGTAACAAGTTTGCCTACCGGATTCGTATTAAAAAAAGCGAGATCAAGAAAAATCAGGTGCGAAAAAAGCTGCCGGCGCATGTTATGCATGATCCATTGCCCGGCCCATTCGAGTAATACGACCTGCAAAAATTTTGCCAAAAATTCAAGACCGACAAAGCTGATAAAAATCATGGCCATTCGGACAAGGCCATGCAATCGCTCTTCAGAAACAAGCTCCTGATTAGTAATGTACCCGTCAATACTGATCTTGATGATATACGGCAAAGCAAGGCTTGCCACGGTAATCAAAGAAGCAAGAAGGACTGCTCCGGCTACCCACTTCCAGTACGGCGCGACATACCTCATTATCCTGCGCCAAAGGCGGATTTCCCCGACTTTGGGAAGATGGTCCTCTTCAAAATAACCGTAATTGAAACTCATAAGCCATTACCTGGATATTCATGAAGGCCTGTCACGTATTCATCGCCGCGATCTTCTTCACCGCATTCAATAAAAGTAGACTGATGTTCAACGATCGTTTTATAAAAATCACTTGTTCCCATAAGAGTTTCATGCGTCCCCTGTGCCACAATCCTCCCCCGTTCAAAGACCACAATTCGCCTGGCATTAGCAAGCGGGGCAACCCGGTGGGACACCATGATACAGGTTTTGCCCTGCAAATATTTTGAAAGAAAATTGATGATATCGTGCTCCGTCCGGATATCAACCGCTGACAGGCCGCCATCAATGATGAGGACCGGCCTGTCGAGCAGGAGCGCCCTTGCCAACGCAATGCGTTGCCGTTGCCCGCCGGAGACGGCAACGCCCCGTTCGCCTACCCTGGTTTCATAACCGGCAGGCATGGCGATGATTTCATCATGTATGGCCGCGGCCTTTGCCACCGCTTCAATCTCTTCCCGGACCGCATCAGGCTTGCCAAAAGCGATATTGGCTGCCACCGTATCCGCGAAAAGGACAACATCTTGCGGGACATACGCGATCCGACGCCGCACCGCTTCAAGTGATACTTTGTTGACATCCGTGCCGTCAAAATAAATGGTTTTATCTGCAATGGGGTAAAATCTAGCCAGCAAATGACAGAGAGTCGACTTTCCCGAACCTGTCCTGCCGACAATCCCCAACACTCCCGGCTTGAGCGAGAGCGACACGTTTTGCACGGCATCAACCGTTTGACCTGTGTAACGAAACGTTAAATTTTGAATCGTTATTTCTCCCTTGGAAAGCGGCAATTCCAAAGGTTGCAGAGGCTCGCTGAGGATTGGCCGCGCCTGAAATACCGTCTGCAAGCGATCAAGGGAAGTGACACCGCGCTGAAAAAGATTGGCAACCCAGCCCAAGGCCATGGTAGGCCAAGTCAACATATACAGGTATGAAATAAAAGCGACAAACTCACCGATCGATATAACGCCCTGAATCGTCAACCGACCGCCAAAGAAAAGTACCAACCACATACTGACATTGGCCAGCAAAGTCGAAACCGAAAACATTCCGCCCTGGAGCATGGCGAGCTTCAAGTTCTTCCGCACATAGTCCTTGCCCATTTTGTCAAAATGTTCGGTTTGAAAGCCTTCCAGGGTATAGGCTTTCAACAGACGGATGGAAGAGATGTTTGTCCGAGAAAATTCGGTAAGATGTGAGAATTGCTCCTGAACTCTCTTAAAGTGATGATGCAGCCGTGCAGTGAACAAACTAGTCAGCACCGCAAGTACGGGCAGCGGCAGGATTGCGATGACCGTTAAGCCGGGGTTTATGTATGTCATAAAAGCAAGGGTGGCAAGGGTCATAAATACGGCATCGGCAAAAGCAACAAGCCCCATCCCGGTTGCCAGTTGGACTGCCGCCATATCATTGGTGGCGAGCGCCATGATCGCGCCGGTTGTTCGTTTGTGAAAAAACATTCTGTCCAGGGTGAGCAACCGTGCAAACATACCGTTGCGCACATCTCTTTCAAGTAAACGTGAAAAACCGAGAATCAAGTAACGCCAGGCAAATCGTAAACCGGCGACAACAATGGCGAGCCCGATTATAAGCAAAGTGAAATAAAATAGATTCACCCGGGATGCCGTTCCTTTTGCCAACGAGTCAATAGCATATTTTATGACCCTGGGTATGAACAGCTGAAAAAGATTGACCGCCACCAACGCCAGAAAACCAAGAATAAGACGACGGCGATATTTTTTGAAAATCGGCCGCACTAAATCAAAGGTTTTTCCAAGACGTTTAAAGTTTTCCCTGGTAAGTACTCTGGTGGTCAAAACGTTTTTCCTGTGTGTTTTATTGCAAAGAATAGTTACAGTTCGGTGGTTTTAGCTATATTTCGGCATCACGTAGAATAGTTAGTGTCCGTCCAGAAATGAGCAATTTTGTTCAAGGTCAAGGCACGCGAAAAAAATAACCGGAGGCATATAGTTGATATTCCGAGGATTATTTTTTTCGCGTAACGCAGAGATTGGACAAAAGGGCCATTTCTGGATGGGCACTAGTTACCATATAACTTCCTTTTCCGCCTCTATTTCCAAATTGACATTAATCTGACGATCGTTTAATTTTGGAGGTTCCCCCTCCGGGCCGATCGCTGAAAAGCGATTTCTTGTCATCGATTGTCACCAATGTTACAAAATTCGGGGCCTTTGTTGATATTGGCGTCCATAACGACGGCCTGATCCACATCAGCCGGCTCGCTGATCGGTTTGTCAAAGATCCTTCCGAGATTGTCAAGGTCCGCACGTACCCGAATATTTACATTTTTTTAGAAAAATTTAACAAACTCAGGAGCTAATGAAAAAACTTGTAACAAAAAACGAAGTCAACCTTCTTGAGTTTCTGATGACCGATGCCGGTTATTCCAGAACTAAGGCAAAGCAGCTTTTCAAATATCGGGCAATTTTTGTCGGCAGCGTGGCTGTAACGCGGCATGATCACCGCCTGTCGCCTGGAGACGCGGTTTCCATAAAATCGCCAAAAGAAACGAGTAAAGAGATCAAGTCCTGTCCGGGACTCACGGTTGTCCACGCGGATGAGGCGATCATCGTCATCGACAAACCTGCAGGACTGTTGACCATAGCGACTGACAAGGAAAAAATAAAAACGGCGTATTACCGGCTCAATCGCTGTCTCCGTGAGTGGTACGGTTCCGAGGAACGGATTTTCATCGTGCACCGGCTGGATCGGGACACCTCCGGCCTGCTTGTTTTTGCCAGAACCGAAACCGTGAAGCATGCGTTGCAGGACAACTGGAAAGAGGTTGACAAAAAGTATGCAGCCGTTGTCGAAGGTGTTCCCAAGGAGAAGAGCCGTCGGATAACCAGCCGGCTTTACGAGTCAAAATCCATGCGGACATATGCGGTTGACAACAGCAACAAAAAGGGCAGATACTCGGTGACAAACTATGAATTGGTGAAATCCGCAGGCCGATATGCCCTCCTTGAAATCACCCTTGAAACCGGGAGAAAAAACCAGATCCGTGTGCACCTGGCCGACATCGGCCACCCCGTGGCCGGAGACAAGAAATACGGCGCAAGTACCGATCCTTGCGGCCGGCTTGCCCTGCATGCGAATTATCTGGCTTTTGTGCACCCGGTCACAGGCGAGCGGATGGAGTTCCGGGCGAGAATGCCTGCAAAATTCAATATACTTTTGGGGGAAAATACAAGAAAAAGAATGTCACCATGACAATACCTTCGCCAAAATTGAAAATTTGTTTTTTGACTTAATAGTACACAATATATAGTGCCCACAGCTTACTTCTACACAATATGTCGTGCGTCTTTAATGCAAAAAACACTAAAATGGAAATTGGCGAAGGTATTGACCATGAAACCGAGAGTAAAAATAGCTACAGCCCGAACCCCGGACAAAGGCGAGATGGTGCTTTATCAGCATGACCGTGATTTTCTCATCACGATCAATGGTGAGGATTTGATGCTCAGTCGCCACCATGAGTCGGAACTGGAGCTGGCGCGGCTGGGTTGTGGACATCTGGCTGGTCACAAGGCGCCCAGCATACTCATCGGCGGCTTGGGTATGGGCTATACCCTGCGCCAGGCTCTCGATATGCTCAGCCCTCACGCCCAGGTGGTGGTGGGTGAACTAATGGGCGCTGTAGTCGAATGGAATCATGAATTCATCGGGAAACTCAACGGCCGGCCGCTGTCGGACAAACGAGTTGACTTAAAGACCGGCGATATCGTCGAACTCATCTCACGTTCCAAAAGCAGATTCGATGCGATCCTGCTGGATATTGATAATGGTCCCAGCGCGATGACCGATTCAGGAAACAGCCGTCTGTACGGTTATGAAGGAATTTGGGCCTGTCGCCAAGCGCTACGTGAACATGGATGTCTGGCTGTGTGGTCGGCTGACCCGAGTAAGAAATTCGAGCAGCTCTTGATGGATTGCAACTTCCATGTGCGACGTTTCCGGGTCCCCCTCTACAAGGGGAGTAAATCGCAGTCACGTTTTGTATGGGTCGCTTCGGAAGACAAGACTACCCTACCCCCCGGTGGCGGCGAGCCACGCCGGCCGCGCAAGAATAAGTCAAAGGGAAGTCGCAGACGGGCCGGGGAGAGACGCTAATCGCTGGCGTTTGGTGTCAGTCCCGGGTATAAATAATAAAGGAACACTTACGGGAACCAGATACACAGCTTACAACTCTCTTTTTGATGGCAAAAAAGGAGCTTTACGCCCTGAAAAACCCATGTTATTGATAAATATTCGACAGCACTCCATCTGTCCACGATCAGGCCTTCCAGCATACTTATGTATCGCTGAAAGACCTGATCGTGAACACCTGGACCACTGTCAAACATTTACAGACCGAGGTCTTTTGTAATATTTCCACACAAACCGAATATTTACTGTTATTGGGATAGATTGCATGCAGATTCAGATGGTTATCTTGGTCCAACGCCTGACAAACGACCTGACAAACTGACAATAGCACCCCTGACAATAGCTCTGTTAACCTTGCAAGTTTAGCCAACCAAAACAAGGGGGTCAGGTCAAACATAGGGGTCAGGTCTTCATTCTTGACAGATGTAGACGAAAACGTCAAGAATGAAGACCTGACCCCTATGTTTTGACTTTTATAACCGACCATACCACCCTGACCGCCTTACAGATTCAATTCCTGCAAACCCTGAAAACCTTTATCCTCCAGACCGGCAGGATCGAAAAGCCGGATCTTATCGATGCCCCCTTTACCAGGCTCCATCCCAAAGGCATTCGCGGGGTATTCAGTCCTGAGGAGATCGAGGAGATTCTCTGTTTCTCCAAAAAACTTCTGGCCGCCTGAGCTGGTTAAACTAATCCCAAGTTTCCCGAATATGCAATAATGCGCAATGTTAGCCCTGCTAATATTGCGCATTATTGCGCGTTGGTGTATGGTAACTTATGCTTTCATTCACCCCTGATATAGATACGGAAAAAGACCTGGTGCGATTTCAGGGCCGTCTGATCGAAGCATGGAACAGTATATCAGCACTCTCTGAGAACGAACTTGCCTATTTGCACCGTCAGGCACTTGTCAGTACCATTGGCGCCTCAACCAGGATAGAAAACGCCGTCCTTACCGATGAAGAAATTGACTGGGTGGACACCACTCTCAGCCAGGACAGTCGAACAACATCCTTCGAAGCCCAAAAAGGCTTGATTGTCGACAAATTGTCAAAAGAACGACAAAGAAGCATTGAGGAAGTTGCAGGCTGCCGCGAGGTGCTGACCACAATCTATCAGCAGGCCGCAGAACTTTTCCCGTTCACCGAAACACACCTGCGCGGATTGCACCATGATCTGCTTCGTTATTACCTGCAGGCGTCACGATATGCCGGAGCCTACAAAACAACGATTAATAAAGTTGTTTCATTCAATCATGAGACAGGTCAACGCTTAACCGTCCTCAACCCAGCTGATCCCGGCCTTATAACCATAACCGCCATGGCAGATCTTATTAACTGGTACACCGCCTCAATAAGGGAATCCGTCTGGCCGCTGCTGGTTGCGGTAGAGTTTGTTTTCAGGTTTCTGGCAATACATCCATTTCAAGACGGCAACGGTCGCTTGGGTAGAGGTCTTTTTCTCCTGGCCCTCCTGCAATCTGATGACAAATATCTGTGCCGGACCGTACCATATCTTGCCATTGACCGGCAGATCGAAAAAAACAAGGCCCTCTACTATAAAGTCCTGCATCAGGCCTCTAAAGGAGAATTTTGCCAGGACTCCAAACAGTATTACTATAATTCTTTGGCCCGCTTCTTCATCAGAATAATGAAGAATGCTTTGCAGGATATTGACGTTTATCGAACCAGATACGCAAATCTGCAAAAACTTTCAGAATCTGCCGGAATAGTTCTGGACTGTTTCAAATCCAGCCCTGAAAAACTCCTAAAGGTGTCTGATATTGAAAGGCAGACAGCGCTTCCACGCCGGACCATTCAGTACAACCTTAAAGTAATGAAAGATATGGAATTTTTGCAGTGCCTCGGCAGCGGCGCCGGCAGTCGTTACCAATTGATTTTTTAACCATGGACAGATCATGCTGACAAAAACGCAACAGGCAAAAATCGATACCCTCTGGGATAAGTTCTGGTCTGGGGGTATTGCCAATCCCATGGCCGCCATGGAGCAGATCAGTTACCTGCTCTTCATGCGTCGGTTGGGCGAAATGGACCGCAAGCGGCTGGAACACAAAATAAAGGGGTCAGGTCTTCATTCTTGACAGATGTAGACGAAAACGTCAAGAATGAAGACCTGACCCCTATACTTGAGACCCCTATACTTCGATTGCAGTAAAAAATATGATACGTTAACTGAAAGAAAAAACTGTTTCCTTATGTTTTGACACGCCACTTATCTTCCAACAATTGCGCCTAACTCAACCTCTTATTGCGGGGTTCGTTGCTTGTCAGCGGCCGCAGCTTTTTGCGGTCCGCTGCAAAAGCTTGGTTATGTGCTTCTTTTCTCATATTTGGCAAAAAATTTGAAAGAATAATTCTATAAGAAAAACTTATTACCATAGCTTATTCATTCGTTTGAATCTTTGGTATTTCATTTTTTAAAAAGTTTGCAGCTTCATCTGTTGAAATATAAAATTGGTTTTTAAACATATCTTTATCAGAAATCTCTTTCTTAA
>JAYEGR010000114.1:0-10314 GCA_034659175.1 Thermodesulfobacteriota bacterium
CAGATAAACTGGAAATTTTTAAAGGTCCTGGATAAGTACCTTAACAGCAGCGCGTAACTATTTAAAAATATTTTACCTTTTTGATTTCTTGCCATAAAAAACAAGAAAATTACCACTAAGGTACTAAACATCAAGAATAAAAGAAAAGGTAGTTTAATATATTGCCACGCCCTGTCAAGCGAGTAAATAACAGCATTTTTGGCGCATTCCTCGATAAAATGGTGCAAAAACAGAGGGTAATGATTATAATAGAGGGTTATGGTTACACGGAAAAAGACACGTCAAATCAATATCGGCAATGTCCCTATCGGCGGTGATGCGCCGGTTGCGGTTCAGTCTATGACAAACACGGACACCCGTAACATAGATATGACCGTTGCCCAGATCCATCGGCTTGAAGATGTTGGATGCGAGTTGATCAGGGTTGCTGTTTTAGACATGGAGGCAGCCGGGGCAATAAAAAAAATCCGTGATCAAATCAAAATTCCGCTCATAGCTGATATCCATTTCGATCACCGCCTGGCGATCGCAAGCATGGAAAACGGCGCCCAGGCGGTCCGCATTAATCCCGGTAACATCGGCGGTCATAAAAAACTCGAAAAAGTCATCACTGCCGCCAAACAGCACAAAGTACCCATCCGGGTAGGAGTAAACTCGGGTTCCGTTGAAAAGGACATACTGGCAAAATACGGTCATCCCGTGCCGGCCGCGTTGGTTGAAAGCGCGCTTAAAAATGTTGCTCTGCTTGAGGATATGAATTTTTTTGATATTAAAATTTCCATTAAATCCTCTGATACACTGAACACGGTTTATGCCTACAGGGAACTCTCCCAAAAAAGTGATTACCCCCTGCATTTGGGCGTTACAGAGGCCGGAGGACTAATCGCCGGGACAGTCAAATCAAGTGTTGCCCTGGGAATGCTGCTTCACGACGGCATTGGCGACACTATAAGAATTTCGCTCACCAGGGACCCGGTTGAAGAAATAAGAGTGGCATACGAACTCCTGCGTTGCCTCCGTATCCGTGTACGAGGCCCTGAACTTATTTCCTGTCCCACGTGCGGAAGATGCGAAATCAACCTGTTTGCTCTTGCAGAAAAAGTCGAACAACATATTCAATCGATCTCCAATCCTTTAAAGATTGCAGTAATGGGATGCGTGGTCAACGGGCCGGGCGAAGCCGCGGAAGCAGACATCGGCATTGCCGGCGGCAAAGGCCTGGGGATTATTTTTAAAAAAGGAAAGCTTTACAAAAAGGTTCAGGAAAAGGATCTGTTGCGGGTTTTCCTATCCGAACTGGATGAATTATCAAAAACATAAGAATAAGAAATCAGGGCATAAAAATGTCAACCATCAAACCCTTGAACCCTGAACCTCTGAACCTCTGAACCCTGAACCCTGAACCCTGAACCCTGAACCCCTGAACTCCTGAACCCCTGAACCCCTGAACCTTTAATCCAATCCAAAGCAGGAAAAATAATGCGATACTCACAATTGTTACTGCCAACCCTGAAAGAGAACCCGGCAGAGGCCGAGGTGGTCAGCCACAGGTTGATGCTGAGAGCTGGTTTTATCCGCAAACTGACATCCGGGATCTATTCATATCTGCCGCTGGGGCTGGCATCCATCCGTAAGGTTGAACAGATCGTCAGGGAAGAAATGAATAAAGCGGGCGCACAGGAACTGCTTCTTCCGATGGTGCAGCCTGCAGATCTTTGGAAAGAATCAGCGCGATGGGAGAAGTATGGCCCGGAACTGCTGCGCTTCACTGATCGCCATAACAGAGAAAATTGCCTGGGTCCGACCCATGAAGAGGTAATTACCGATCTGGTCAGAAAAAATGTTCATTCCTACCGGAATCTGCCGATAAACCTTTATCAGATCCAAACAAAATTCAGGGATGAAATTCGACCTCGTTTCGGCTTGATGCGCGGCAGGGAATTCATCATGAAAGACGCTTACAGCTTTGACGCAACCGAAAGTGACGCTGAAATCACTTATCAAAAGATGTATGAAGCATACACCCGTATATTCACCCGCTGCGGTCTTTCATTTCGTGCCGTAGAGGCTGACACCGGCACGATCGGCGGAAGTTTTTCCCACGAATTCATGGTCCTTGCCGATACGGGAGAGGACACACTGGTGATCTGTAAAGAGTGCAGCTATGCATCCAATATGGAAAAGGCAAGATGCAAACTGCCTGTTAAATCCGCTGACAGGCCGGAACTGCTGCCCCTTGAAAAAATCGAAACCCCTGGAAAAAGAAAAGTTGATGCAGTAATCGAATTCTTAGGTGTTTCGCCCAAAAATCTTGTAAAAACCATGGTCTACATGGCGGATGGCAAACCAGTGGCCGTGCTTTTGCGTGGGGATCGCGAGGTACAGCCGGTGAAACTCAAAAACCTGTTAAACGTTGTTGATGTCGAATTGGCTGATGACAAACAGGTCTTTGATTCCACGGGAGTACCCAGTGGCTATCTGGGTCCTGTGGGCATTAAGATACCGGTTGTAGCTGATTCGGAAGTAACGGAAATGTACAATTACACTGTCGGCGCCAACGAAAAAAATTACCATTTTCTAAATGCAAACCTGGACAGGGATTTTAAGGTGATGCAGGCGGCTGATCTGAGAATGATCACACCGGAAGACCGCTGCCCGGAATGCGGTGGGAAACTGGAATTAACCCGCGGAATCGAGGTCGGCCACATTTTCAAGCTCGGCACAAGTTACAGCGTTGCGTTAAAGGCCGGATTCCTTGACGACCAGGGACGGGAAATCCCCTTTATAATGGGCTGTTACGGCATAGGAGTAAGCCGGACAGTGGCCGCTGCCATAGAACAGAATCACGACAAGGACGGCATCAAATTCCCGCTGCCTATTGCGCCGTTTCAGGTGATCATCCTCAATCTTTCCACAAAGGATGAAAAGATTACCAGGGCGGCTGAAACCCTTTATGAAGATTTCAAAAAAGAATCAATGGAACCACTTCTTGACGACCGGGATGAACGACCGGGAATCAAGTTCAAGGATGCCGATTTGATCGGCATTCCTTACAGGGTAACCGTAGGCAGGCGTTTTGCAGAAAAAGGCCTTGTAGAGATAAGAAAAAGATCCGACAAAAAGAGCATTGATCTCCCACTTGATGAAGCCGTACCCAAATTATCCGGAATGATCCGTGATGAACTGAAGTCCATGGGAGGATAATTTAATAGTATAGGAATTTCCATTTTTTGCCCAATTTTATTAATAGGTTAGAGACTATCAGTAGGGGCGATCACAAGGATCGCCCCTACGAAAAAACAATTCATGCAGACAATAACAGACCTTATCGAACATGCACGGGAATACATGCCTGACGTGGACCTTGCCCCTCTGCAAAAGGCATATGACTATGCCGTCAAGATTTATGGGGACAGGGTCTGCTATACCGGTCAACCGTACATCTCCCACCCTCTGGCGGTTTCATACATCCTCGCAAGTATGCGGCTCGACCTTCCGACACTTATGGCCGGACTGCTGCACGGTGTTTTCAAGGAATCCACCACTTCATCGGAACAGGAACTGCGGGAATTATTCGGCAAGGATGTGGCCGCAATCGTATGCGGCGCATCAAGAATCACCAACGTGCGGTTCAATAGTACGACGGCCTATCAAGCTGAAAATATTAGAAAAATGCTGCTGGCAATGTCGTCCGACATTCGTGTTTTGCTCGTCAAACTCGCTGATCGTCTGAATGACATGCAGACTCTCAAATACCTCCCGCCTGACCGACAACGAGAAATCGCAGGGGAAACCCACGACCTTTATGCGCCTCTTGCAAGCCGCCTTGGTATTGATTGGATGAAGCGGGAATTGGAGGATCTGGCCTTTGCCTACATCCATCCGGAAGAATACACAGACCTGACTACGCGGATCAAGACCTCAACGCAGGACCGTACACTTTATGTAGAAAAGGTAAAAAAGCTGCTGCATAAGCATCTGGCAAAACACGGGCTCACGGCCTGCCGAATTCTCGGCAGGCCGAAACACTTATACAGCATCTACAGAAAACTGATCGTACAAAATATCCCTTTAGATAAGGTCTATGATAAGGTCGCGTTTAGGATTATCGTGAATAATGTTCGTGAATGTTACGAGGTTCTGGGAGTGGTCCATTCCCTGTGGGGGCCGGTTGACGGGCGGTTCAAGGATTTCATCAGTAAACCAAAGGCCAACATGTACCAGTCGCTTCATACTTCGGTAATAGGCCCTTACGGCGAATTCATGGAGATCCAGATTCGGACCGAGGAAATGGACAAGATCGCCCTGGAGGGCATTGCGGCGCATTGGGCTTATAAGGAAGGGACGGCCGTATCAAAAAAGGACGCCAGGCTTTTTCAGTGGATGAAGCAATTGATCCATTGGCTGCAAGAGCTTAAAGATCCCAGGGAATTCCTTGATGCCGTCAAGGGTGAGCTGCATTATGCTGAAATCTACGTTTTGACTCCGGCAGGGGAGGTAAAAGAATTCCCCAAGGGCGGCACACCGCTTGATTTTGCCTATTCGATACACACGGAAGTGGGAAATCGATGCACCGGGGCCAAAGTAAACGACCAGATCGTTCCGTTAAAATATAAGCTGAAAAACGGTGACCTTGTAAAAATCATCACTTCCCCCAACCAGAAACCGAACCGCGGATGGCTTTCCATGGTCAAGACCAGCCGCGCTAAAAGCAGAATCCGTCAATGGCTGAACAGAGATAAACACGAAAGCAGCCTGGTTGTCGGTCAGGAGATAATCGAAAAGAAACTGAAAAAATACGGCCTGAGCATAAAACGGATCATCAAGACAGGGCAGCTAAAAGGTATTCTTCACTCACTGTCGTGCAATTCCTTAAACGATCTGGTTGTCAAAGTAGGTTCCGGGAAGATTACAGCCAAGGCCCTTTCAGGGGTGCTCAGACATGAAATTGTTCAAGAAGATGAGCAACCCTTGATTGAGGAATCGACAATTGCCAGGGATCTTGAACCGATCAGTAAAAAAGACGACCACCTGCCACAAAAGGAACACGGCATCAAGATTGACGGCATTGATAACGTGCTGACCAGAATCAGCAACTGCTGCATGCCTGTGCCTGGAGATAAGGTGATGGGATATATTACCGCGGGTCGGGGGATATCCATCCATAAGGTAAACTGCCCCAATTTCCAGGCCACTGACCCACAAAGGCGAATAGAGATAGATTGGGGTACCGACACCAAGGACACGCACCGGGCTCAAATCAGGATTGTAGCCAATGACCAGAAGGGACTACTGGCCACCCTCAGCAATACTATCACTCTAAATGACGCGAACATCGTGAACGTAACCGCTCACACGTCCCCATCAAAACTTGCCGTACTCAATATGGTCGTGGAGGTAAACGACCTGAACCACATTTCTAAACTGCTCAGTAAAATCAGGCGGCTTGACGGGGTTGTGGAGGCAAAACGGAAGTAAGGATTCGGTTACACTTTGGCGGGTTTGACCACGGCGCCGGAACGGATGCACCTGGTACATACGCGCATGTATTTTGAGTTGCCGCCTTCCGTGGCCATCCTTACCCTTTGCAGATTGGGCAGCCACCTGCGACGTGTCTTGTTGTGGGCATGGCTGACATTATTGCCGGTTGCCGGCCCTTTACCACATATTTCACATATTTTTGCCATGACATGACTCCTTATAACTGAGGACTATGCATCCGGTAAAACCGGTGGATCGTCCAATTTTTTTTTAAAAAATAATTGCCTTAAAAATGAAAATTTCTATATTTTTAAAATATTTTTTTGGGAACCAAAAAGTATACCTCTTACTCTTAATGGTGACAAGTTTTTTTGAAAAAAATGAATATCTATAATTTTTTCGTATACGATTACCATAAGTAATAAAGGCTGAAAACACTCTGCCGTGTAAGCATTTACACTTTTTTTATTGACACCCCGTCAGGTAGCGTGGTAGCAATGCCCGTTCCGTAAGGGTTCACATGTGCTATAACGAAATTTATCAAATTTCATAAACTTTAACAACTCTTCCCGGTTTACTCAGGTCAGGAGTAAATGTAAAAGTCCATCAGTATGAAAAAAGAAAAAAATACGATCTGGGTCTTTTTTGCGTCAGTCAAACTTGCTCTATTCACATTGATTATTCTGGCTATTGCCTCTATCATCGGCACGGTTATTCAGCAGGACCAATCTCCGGAATTTTATGTCAGGCAATTCGGCCCCACAACCGCCAAACTGTTCCAGGTGCTGGATATTTCCCATATGTATGACTCATGGTGGTTCATATTACTCCTTGTACTCCTCAGCCTGAACCTGATCGTCTGTACACTTGACCGATTCCCAGCCCTGTGGAGCATGGTAACACGGGACAACCTGGCAACGACCCCCGGCAGGTTGGAAAAGATGGGTCAAAAAAAGACTTTTTTTGTTGAATCATCCGTGAATGAGATCGCCGGCGCCGTGGCCTCGGTTATGGAAAACAGCGGATGGAAACCTGAAAAAGCAGACAAGAAGGAAGGAGGGATCCTCTTTTTTTCCCAAAAAGGTCCCTGGACCAGACTAGGCCTGATTGCAGTGCATACAAGCATTCTTGTGATCTTTACAGGCGCAATTATCGGCAAAATTCTGGGATACAAAGGCGGTCTTATGCTTCCGGAGACAGCTACATCAGACCACATTTACCAGCGTGGCACAAACAAGAAGCTCCCGCTTGGTTTCGTGATTCGATGCGACCGTTTTCAGATATCCTATTATGACAATGGTTCTCCCAAAGAGTACCGGACAAATATAACCATTATTGAAGACGGCAAGGAGGTTGAAAAAACCTCGATCGTGGTCAACGATCCACTGGATTACCGTGGATTTACTTTCTACCAGTCCAATTTTCAACCGGTTGACGGCCAGTTTATAACCCACATCCGTAATGAAAATACAAATTCAGAACAGACTTTCCGCATGCGGGCCGGCAAGGAAATAGCCTGGGAATCCGAAGGGATAACTTTGGGTATCATCAATATAATGGGGCCTATGAAGGGCGGAAAATACAGATACAAAATATGGTTCTCGGACAACAAGGCCGAGCCTGTCGATTTCTGGATGGACGGAGGCGCCACGGTAAAAATTGAAAGACAGGATACCTCGTATTTTTTTACTGCAAAACAGCTTTACTCAACCGGGTTGCAGATCGCAAAAGACCCTGGAGTATGGTGGGTTTACAGCGGTTGTTTTATGCTGCTGGCGGGCCTGTACATTGTTTTTTTTCTTTCTCACCGCAGGATATGGGTATATATTGTTGATGCCGACAACCGAATAAAAATCCTTGTCTGCGGGTCTGCCAATAAAAACAAAATCAATTTTGAAAAGGACTTTTCAACATTGATCGAACAATTTGAACAAAGCAACAATCTGCATCTTACTTAGTACCTTAGAAAATATTTTCGTGAAGGTACTTATCCAGGACCTTTAAAGAATTTCAGTTTATCTGGGTTAGGAAACCACTATGAACAGTTCGCAATTACTAACTTATTGCACTTTCACATATCTCCTTGCTTCAATTCTCTATATTGTTGTTTTCCTCTTCCGTGTCCATAAAGTTGGAATAATTGCCACTATATGCACGGTACTGGGCTTTCTCATGCAGACAGTAGGGATCGGACTCAGATGGGTGGAATCATATGAAATGGGGTTTGGCCACGCGCCGCTGACCAACATGTACGAGTCCCTGGTCTTTTTCTCCTGGTCAATAATTCTGTTTTATCTGGGGCTTGAACTGAAATTCAAAAACCGTCTCATCGGCGCTTTTGCAACACCATTCGCTGTCGCCAGTATGGCCCTTGCCGCTCTCGGGATGCCTGATGAAATCAAACCGCTTGTTCCGGCTCTTCAAAGCAACTGGCTCATCATACACGTGGTAACCTGCTTTATCGGTTATGCGGCCCTGGCTGTTGCCTGCGGACTTGGAGTAATGTATCTCCTGAAATTTTATATCGGAAAGCCCGCATCTCAACCGGATAATCAGGCAAGTCTTATCGGTTCGCTGCCGGCCCTAAAGATTATTGACGACATCACCTATAAGTCTATAGTCTTCGGTTTCCTCTGGCTCAGCGCGGGCATAATCACAGGCGCCATCTGGGCGAATTCCGCCTGGGGCACATACTGGAGCTGGGACCCCAAGGAAACATGGTCGCTTATCTCATGGTTTGTTTATGCAGTCGCCCTGCACGCCAGATTCGTAAGGGGATGGGGCGGCAGACGTATCGCATGGCTGGCGATAATCGGTTTTCTAGCCGTTATTTTCACCTATTTCGGCGTCAATTATCTCCTGGCCGGGCTACACAGTTATGCCTAAGCCGGCAAGTGTTGAGGGTTTAAAAATGTAAACAAAATAGCACAATCGTTCGTCTAACAGAATAACAGGCTCATACAGATCTGAGAGATAAACTCTCAGATTAAACATTGGGCTATCCATCTCAACTGCATTGGTTGACACAAATCCGCCAATAAAAAGGCCGGCAATAAAAATGCTCCGACTAAATGCGCCCAGTGTCATCCCAAGAAATAATAGTAAGGGGTCGCTCAATAATAAATTTGCATTTTCAGGTGTTGAGGCGCCCGCATGGCAAGGCGCGAGGAAGGCGAATAGCAGGGCTATTTAACCGACGAGCAACGCAGCCATGCGGGATGGATCGGCGCATGAAAATGTGAAGTTATTTTTGAGCGAGCCCTGAAGTCGCAAAAAAAAGACAGAAACAACCTGACCCTTACCACGCAGAACAAGTGCGTGGTAAGGGCAACCATATCCGTTCACACCGGTTCGCAGCAGAGAAATTTGAATAATCTCCGCACTGTAAGCGTACAGGTGCTGTAGCAGTATTTGTGATCAGGGCTTTTATAACGCCGGGTGTAGACCGGTTCCCGGCATTTCTGATCGTGTGTTAGGCTGCCTTCTTAATGATGACGATAGCAGTGTTGTCGCCAATATGCGACAAAAAGTGGAAAATTCCTGTAATTCGCCCCCTCTTGATTTCCTGCTGCCTCTATTTTGATTCTATATCCATAAACCTTGATTGACAATAAACAACCAATACAGTCTTAGTTTGGAATCCTTGGTATTGTGGTGGATCGGCACATGGCGATGGGTAGGCCAATGATTTCATCACAAAACCCCGAAAATTTTGTTAAACTATTTTTTGGCATCGAAATTACGTAAAAGATAATTTTTGGCATTGAAATTGCATTTTCATGAAATTGCTTTCTGTCACAAAAACGCGGAAAATAATCTCTAAGGGCCTGGTAAAGTCTTATGGTTGAGCTGAAAAAGAACCTGCCGGACTTAATTTTTATTGCACTTGAACTTAATTTAAGTTACTTTGTCGCAGTCTCGAAAAAGGATTTTTAGCATAAAAAAAAACTTTAACAAAAATTTTAAAGGGAGGTAGTGAGGTTATGAAGAAAAGGTCAATTCCGGTACTTGCAACAATTTTCGGCTTTGCCGTTATGTATGCTGCCACCGGCGCTTTTGCCGGAACAGAAGTTCAAGACATGATCAAAATGGAAAACAAGGCATATGAAAAACATACAAAAGCCATTGTTGATTTTTCCCATAAAAAACATAATGTTGATTACAAGAATGACTGCGGTGTGTGCCATCATGATGAAAACAACAAACCGATTGAAGGCCTGAAAATCGGCGATAATGTCCAAGGCTGCATCGAATGCCACAAAATCCCGGGCAAGTTCAAAAAAGACTCACCAGGCAAAAAACTCGATTACCATGCAGATGCCATCCATAAAAACTGCGTGGACTGCCACAAAGCTCTCAACAAGGCCGCTGGCAACAAAAATGCTCCGGCTACCTGCACAAAGTGCCACCCCAAGCCCAAGGCTGAGCCCAAGGCTGAGCCCAAGGCTGCAGAATAATAGTTAGTGTTTGACAACAAGTTTTGATATAAGGGCCGCGTTATGCGGCCCCTTTTTTTTTGCCCGAGACGGCATGGAGGACAAAAAAAAGGATCACGCCGTTTGGCGCAATCCTTTGAAATTACTGGTGGGCGATCCCAGATTTGAACTGGGGACTTCCACCGTGTGAAGATGGCACTCTTACCACTGAGTTAATCGCCCATTGAAAACTCTATTTTTAACCTATCATCTCCAAAAACACAACTCAAAATCACTAAGGCGGGTGATACCCGCAACCCAAATTTTTAAAAATTGCTTTGTCCAGTAAATCCGTGTCACCTCGCTTTCAGCTTATGTCAGCGGGGTGCGCCAAAAAATTTCTTGTTTTTTTTGACAG
>JAYEGR010000115.1:0-5682 GCA_034659175.1 Thermodesulfobacteriota bacterium
TTTTGGCGTGGCCGAGGTTGAGGAAGGTATAATCTTAAGACAAGCCGGCGTGTCGGGTGAGATACTGATACTTGTCGGAGCGCCTGAGGACGCGTTTGACGAGGTGGTTAAACATGGGTTAACTCCCGTGGTCTTTGATCCGGCGACCGTGAAGGCATTGTCGGCCCACGCGGAAAGAATGAACGTAAAGGTGGGTGTTTATCTGAAAATCGATGTTGGAATGGGCCGGCTTGGAATAATGCCCCATGAGGCGCTTTCCTTTATTTCGGCCATGGAGAGCATAAACGGCGTCTTTTTGGCTGGTCTGCTGGGCCATTTTCCAATGGCGGACGGCCCGGATCATGATAAAACACTTGGTATGTTTAAAAAATTTGAGTCGATTGTAAGTGAGATACCAAATTCAGGCAAAAATGATCAAATCATGCACATGGCCAATTCAGCGGCAATAATCCGTTATCCTGAAACGCACCTGGATATGGTCAGGGCCGGCATTTCCCTATACGGCTGCTACCCGTCCGACAGTGAACAGGATCAGATGCTTATGACCTTAAGGCCTGCCATGAGTTTCAAGACCAGGGTGATTCAGGTGAAGCAGGTTCCAAAAGGGTATGGCTTGAGTTACGGGCACATCTATGTTACCAATCGGCCATCCCGTATCGCGGTACTGCCCGCGGGTTATAATGACGGGTATTTAAGAAAATTTTCAAACCGGGCTGAAGTCTTGATCCGCGGCCGCCGCGCTCCTATCCGGGGAAGGGTGTGCATGGACCTCTGTCTGGCCGATGTTACGGATCTGCCGGGTGTAACGGTCGGCGACGAAGTGACTCTTATGGGCAGGCAGGAGTCAGCGGATGATTCATATAAGGATGAAATTACAGCCAATGAAGTGGCAGGCTGGCTTGAGACCAATAATTACGAGGTCCTGTGCCTGTTCGGCAACAGCAACAGAAAAGTGTATGTTTGACGAAGGTCAACGACCCTTTATGGAGGCATTTCCATGCTAGGATTTGACCGTATTACCTTTGATCCAAAAATCATGGGAGGGACGTGCATGTATTCGAGGAATGCGCGTCACAGTGTCTTTGATTATCAACCTGGTTGCTAACGGTATGAGCATTGAGGAGATCACAGGAGCCTATCCATACCTTAAGCCGGATGACATCCAACAAGCGCTCCAATATGCCGCATGGCTGGCCGAGGAGACCGTCCATTCGTTGGAGCTGGCTACAGGATGAAGTTCCTTGCAGACATGGGCATCTCTCCAAAAACACGGTGGCTTTCTTGCAAGGCCTTGGGTATGATGCTAAGCATTTACACGATCAAAGCCTTGACCGACTGCCGGATTCTGCCATTCTGGAAAAGGCCCGACATGAAGAGCGTATTCTCCTGACGCATGATCTCGGCTTCGGCGAAGTAAATATTCGGCTTGATGCCGGAAAATAGCTAGAACCACCAAAAAAGTAAATATTTGGCAGCGCACCCCAAGGGCACTTCCTGCGGGGCGCTTCACAGACAGGGAGGTGAGCAGGCTGATCAGCAGATAAGCGCAGACTTCGATACTTAGGTATGCTGGGCAGCCTGCTCACCTTCCTGTGGAGTGCTGCCGAATATTTACACGCAATATGCGTCCCGAACAGGTAAATCGCTATTTGCAGGGAATCATCACACAACATCAGGCCGCGATAGAAGAAGGCGCTATTGTCAGCGTAACCGAGGGGCATAGTCGTGTGCGTGTTCTCCCAATCAAAGCACGAGAAATAAATTATGATAAAAGCGCGTCTTAAGAAAAGATTGGATCAATGTTTTAATAAGGGTGTGGACCAGGGGCTCTGGACCGGCGCTGCGGAAGGCTTATATGTTGTGGAGGAGCCGAAGCATGCCTTGCACGGTGATTTTTCAACCAATATGGCAATGATCATTGCCGGAAAGGAGAAGAAAACCCCCCGCAATGTGGCCGGCCTGCTCGTTGATCTGCTTGCGTCTCACACTGACCTTTTAAAAAAGGTTGAAGTGGCGGGTCCCGGATTTGTTAATTTTTTTGTAAACAAGGCTGTATGGCAATCCGTGCCCGGATTCGTGACTCAGGCTGGACCGGATTTCGGCCTGGCCGACATCGGGAAAGGCAAGCGGGTTCTTGTGGAATTTGTCAGTGCCAATCCAACCGGCCCTTTAAGTATAGGACACGGCAGGCAGGCGGTGTTGGGGGATGCCATCGCGCGGCTCCTTGCCGCAACCGGACATGATGTGACACGGGAGTATTATTATAATAATGCCGGCCGCCAGATGAGGGTGCTGGGCGAATCCACCAGGGCCAGATATCTGGAAAAACTCGGCCTTCCCTTTGAATTTCCCGAAGACGGATACCAGGGTGAATATATTAATGATATCGCCTCAAGCCTGAAAGACGAGGTCAGCGACTCTTTAAAAGATACGGATGATGTCACGATTTTCAAGGAAAGGGCGGAAAAGGCGATATTTAAAGATATTGATAACACCTTGAACCGTATGGAAATCCATTTTGATCGTTATTACAATGAGCGCTCGCTTTACGAGGACGGCCTTGTTGACGACGTGGTTTCCTGTCTGAGGGACAAGGGACTCGTGTATGACGGTGACGGGGCGGTCTGGTTTAAGACCACTGAATTCGGCCAGGAAAAAGACCGCGTCATAATTAAAAGCACCGGCGAACCTACATACAGGCTGCCTGATATTGCCTACCACCGTGAAAAGTTCAGACGCGGATACGACTGGATGGTGGATATATTCGGATCAGACCATATCGCCACTGTGCCGGATGTCCTGGCAGGTGTCAGGGCCCTTGGTTATGATGACTCAAAGGTAACGGTTGTCATCCATCAGTTTGTAACGCTCATGAGGGATGGTAAACAGGTCAAGATGTCCACCCGCAAAGCAAATTTTATTACAATCGATGAACTGCTTGACGAAGTCGGGCCTGATGTGGTCCGTTTTTTCTTTCTTATGCGAAAAGCCGACAGTCAGCTTGAATTTGACCTTGACCTGGCAACCACCCAGAGCCAGGAAAACCCGGTTTTTTATGTCCAGTACGGGCATGCAAGGCTTACAAGCATTTTAAAGAAAAATAAGGAAACAGCACATATCAAATTGCCTTCTGTTGATTCAGCCCCGCTCCACCTGCTTGAACTGCCCGAGGAGCTGAATATTCTTAAGGCAATGGCATCATATCCCGACCTGGTGAAAAATTCCGCCCTTGACCTGGAGCCTCACAGGATTATCTTTTTTCTCCAGGAACTGGCAGGACAGTTTCATAGTTACTATAATAAGCACAGGGTGATCTCTGATGACGTCCAGTTATCCCAGGCAAGATTGTGGCTAGCACAGGCCCTGCGCATTGTTTTAAAAAACGGACTGAACCTGGTCGGGGTCAAGGCCCCTGAGACCATGTGAACGATTACCAAGATGAATATCGAATGTTGAACAAGGAATGTCGAATTTTGAAGTAACATCTCCACTTCGACATTCAAAATTCCTTGTTCGACATTCTGCGGTTCAAAAAATATCAATGAGTACAGAGAATTACAAATCTGAGAGATAAATTCTCAGATCAAGCAGGTAAGAATCTAAGGCGGGTGATACCCGCAACCCAAATTTTTAAAAATTGCTTTGTCCAGTAAATCCGTGTCACCTCGCTTTCAGCTTATGTCAGCGGGGTGCGCCAAAAAATTTCTTGTTTTTTTTGACAGGGTTTCAGGAGTAAGGTACTAAAGTATGCCGGAGGGCGCCTCTTGATCAATGAGAACCGCAGAATTTCGAAATGTTTCATAACTTGGCGCGTTAACCCATGACATGGCAGTAGGAAAAAGAAAAAAGAAAAAATGGACTCTCCGTTTTGAACTCGGTATCACCGGGTTGCTTGGTCTTGGGATCTTTTGTTTTTGTATCTTTTTGTGGATGTTTCTTTTGGGAATCTGGGCAGGGCAGACGGTTCTTCAACCTTCAATAGACCTGGGCAGCGCCCTGCCGTTTTCAAAAATCAGAGCTTCTCTGCCGCCGAAATTAAGAGGCGATTCCGGAAAAAAGGCCGGAGTACGATCTTCTCCCCCGGTTGACAGGGTCCTTGAATCCGCGGTTTCAACGAATAAGGTTCCATGGGCGGAAGAGGCGGATTCATCCGAGCAGACCATTTTTTCACTCCAGGTCGGCGCTTTTTCCAACATAGGCCGGGCAAAAAAAGTTGCAGCTAACTGGCTTGCAAAGGAATACGAGGCATTTTTCCTTCCCCCTGACGGGCCTGACGACTCGTATTACAGGGTGTTGATAGGAAAATTCGACAAGCTGGCTGATGCCAATGCCGAGGCAGTCAAACTGGAGAACGACGAAAACACCAAGGTCTACATAACCCTGGTTCCAACTTCAAAAATCCGGGTTCCTTGATGTATCGGAAAAACAAATTATATGATCACAAACAAATCGTAATATGAAATTTGATCACCTCCTCCAATCACCGGAAGGAAAAATCCTTGAATTCAAACGGGATATTTCCTCGCCGGGAAATATTATGAAAACCTTGGTGGCCTTTGCCAATACTGCAGGCGGTATCCTGCTCATTGGTGTTGAGAATGATCACACGGTCATCGGCATACCCGGTAATCCCCTGGATGAAGAAGAACGGCTCAGCAACATGATAGCCGATTCCATCGTTCCCCGTCTGATTCCCAATATTGAACTGATCCCGAGCAATGATCTTATTTTACTAGCTGTTGAAGTGTTTCCCAGCCAGTTACGTCCACATTACCTGAAACAAAAAGGTGAACAGCAGGGTGTCTTTGTCCGCTTAGGTTCCACCAATCGTCAAGCCGATTTGCCTTTGATTGAAGAGCTGAAAAGAACAGTAACAGGCAAGGGCTTTGATGAATTACCCCTGCTGGAAGCTGATGCAGCCGACATTGATTTTCAGGCGGTTTCAGAAGCATTCAAAACAGTTCGTACACTGGCGGAAAATGATATGGAAAAGCTGAGACTGCTTACCAGTGTTCAGGGTCGTCTTGTACCAACAGTTGGCGGCATGCTGCTGTTTGGCAAACGACGGGATCATTTTTTTCCAGATGCCTGGATTCAGTGTGGTCGTTTTATCGGCACGGAAAAAATTGATATTTTTGACCATATCGATATCAATGTCCCCCTGCCCATGGCGGTTAACGAGATTATGACTTTTCTGAAAAAACATGCCATGCGTAGCGCCGATTTTTCAGAAATCAAGCGTAAGGATGTCTGGAGTATTCCACTAACTATCCTTCGAGAAGCCCTTATTAATGCCATTGTTCATGCTGACTACTCGCAACGTGGAGCACCAATCAGAGTTGTATTCCTGGATGACCGAATTGAAATTGAGAATCCTGGCATACTCCTACCCGGGTTGACCATTGAAGACATGAAGCAGGGTATGTCCAAAATAAGAAATCATGTCATTGCCCGCCTGTTTCGTGAGCTGGATCTGATTGAACAATGGGGAACCGGAGTCCGCCGTATTTTCCGGGAAGCAAAACAGCAGGGACTGCCTGAGCCTGAAATTATTGAAATCGGTATGCGTATACGCATGATTATTTACCTTGCTAAACCCACAGGTGTTCAGTTTGCTGAACAGCCAGGTCCCAACGAGGCCCATGACGAGGCCCATGACGAGGCCCATGACGAGGCCCATGA
>JAYEGR010000115.1:5782-10234 GCA_034659175.1 Thermodesulfobacteriota bacterium
GTCCCTGATGCTCCGCGGAGTAAAAAACAGAAATATAAAATTAATGACTGATAGCTGTTCAAGTGGATTCCCCCGGTAATCCACGATAAACCCTTAACACATATTTTTTGGTGCCTGTTTGATATTTCGTCGCGCTCGGATGGAAGACGTTAAGATAATATACGATCTTCTGAATCACTATGCCGAAAAGGGTCTTTTGTTGGGACGCTCTCTGAGTTCACTCTACGACCATCTCAGGGATTTTTATGTCTGTACAGATGAAAAAACGGAAACAAGCGGCCCGGCCAAGGGAAAATTAGCAGGGGCATGCTCTCTTCATATCTGCTGGGAAAACCTGGCCGAAATCCGTTCACTTGCCGTACGCGATTCATACCAGGGAAGGGGCATTGGAACCAGGCTGGTTGAGTCATGCCTTGCCGATGTTGATAATTTCGGGATAGACCGGGTGTTTACATTGACGTACAATCCCACGTTCTTCAAACGGTTCGGTTTTAAGTCAATAGATAAAAAGGAACTTCCACACAAGGTCTGGAGTGACTGTATTCAGTGCCCCAAGTTTCCTGATTGCAACGAAGAGGCCATGATCTGGAGTAAATATTCGGCAGCACTCCACAGGAAGGCGGTCAGGCTGCCCAGCATACCTAAGTATAGCTGATCAGCCTGCTCGCCTCCCTGTGAAGCGCTGCCGAATATTTACTTTTTTGGTGGTTCCAGCCATATTCTGATTTTTTCAGGAGTATCGTAACCGTTTCAGAGGGGTCCCCTACTTAGCAGACTCCTCAGTATGTAATCGTTTACAGGAGCCCCATATGTGCGCTAACAGGCCGGCGAACTATAGTAAACCTATGTGAGTCGGACTGATCGCACCCCAAGGGCACTTCCGTTGGGCGCGTGCAGGTAAGCGAGCCTGCGAGACACCGGATGGGGTGCCTGTGAACGATTACGGAGTATCAATTAATGATTGCCAATCTATTAACCAAGGTTTTTGGAACTAAAAACGAAAGGGTTCTTAAAAAAATTCAACCACAGGTGGAAAGGATCAATTCACTGGAGCCTGAAATTCAAAAGCTCGATGATCATGCAATTGCCGCTAAGTCCGTTGAATTCAAGGAGCGGGTTGCCAAGGGCGAGCCCCTGGATGACCTGCTTTTTGAGGCCTTTGCCGTTGCCAGGGAAGCTGCAAGACGGGTTTTGGGCGAAAGGCCCTATGATGTTCAACTTGTCGGCGGCATCGTGCTGCACAACGGCTCCATTGCCGAAATGAAGACCGGCGAAGGAAAAACCCTTGTCTCCACCATGCCTCTTTATCTTAATGCATTGACAGGAAGAGGCGTACACCTGGTCACGGTGAATGATTACCTGGCAAAGCGTGATGCAGAGTGGATGGGCGGAATTTATCATGCGCTTGGCCTCTCCGTGGGTAAAATCCTGCACGATATGAGCGATGAACAGCGCAGGGATGCCTATAACGCCGACATTACATACGGCACCAATAACGAGTTTGGATTTGATTATCTGCGCGACAACATGAAGTTTGACAAGCAGGATTTTTGTCAACGCGATTTTTATTACGCAATAGTGGACGAGGTGGACAGCATCCTGATCGACGAGGCGAGAACGCCCCTGATTATTTCCGGCCCCGCGGACATGTCCACTGAACTCTATGCAAAGGTAAATCGTATTATCCCGAATTTTAAAAAGGATATCCATTATTCCCTTGATGAGAAGGCCCGGTCCGTGTCCATGAGCGAAGATGGCGTGACGCTTGGCGAAAGTCTCTTAAACCTGGATAATCTCTATGATCCGAGTAACATTGAGTGGCTGCATCACGTCAACGCGGCATTAAAGGCGCACGTGCTTTTTCATCGTGACGTGGATTACCTTGTCCAGAACGGCCAGGTTGTAATAGTGGACGAGTTTACTGGCCGGACAATGCCTGGAAGGCGTTTCAGCGACGGACTGCACCAGGCCCTGGAGGCCAAAGAGGGCGTGAAAATAGAGCGGGAGAATCAGACCCTTGCCTCGATCACTTTTCAGAATTATTTCCGAATGTATGAAAAGCTGGCCGGGATGACCGGCACAGCCGATACAGAGGCCCCTGAATTTAAGAAAATCTACGATCTGGACGTGGTAATGATACCCACGCACATGAATATGATAAGAGACGATTTTCCGGATCTGATTTACAAAAACATAGATGCCAAGTTCAGGGCGGTGATCAGGGAAATAGGGGAACTGCATAAAAAAGGGCAGCCTGTGCTTGTGGGTACGATCGACATCGAGACATCTGAAAAAATCTCCGGGATGTTGAAAAAAAAGGCGATAAAACATTCGGTACTGAATGCAAAACATCATGAACAAGAGGCGGAGATCATAACCGAGGCAGGCCGGAAGGGCAGAGTCACTATTGCCACCAACATGGCGGGCCGCGGCACCGACATCAAGCTTGGAGAAGGTGTTAAGGATCTTGGAGGACTTCATATCCTGGGCACAAGCCGGCATGAATCGCGCCGGATCGATAATCAGCTTCGCGGTCGTTCCGGCCGCCAGGGGGATCCCGGATCTTCCAGATTTTTTCTTTCCATGGAGGATGATCTTTTGAGGATCTTCGGGTCTGACCGTATTTCAGGTTTTATGGAAAAACTCGGAATGGAGGAAGACGAGCCGATTGAGCACAAGATGATCAGCCGGGCGATCGAGAATGCACAGCGCAAGGTAGAGGGTCACAACTTTGATATCCGTAAACATCTTCTGGAATATGACGACGTCATGAACAAGCAGCGCGAGGTGATATACCGCCAGCGTCGCGAAGTCCTGGAAGGCGGCGATTTGAAAAATGTGATCAAGGACATGATGTCTGATATAACCGAGGGGATAGTTGATGAATTTGTTAAACCCAAGATGCCTTCCGAGGATTGGGACTGGGAAGGAGTTTCCGAACGTATGCAGGCGGAGATCGGGTTTCCTCTCGAATGGGAAGAAGATGCGCGCAGGGATCTGAATCGGGATGAGTTTGCAGAAAGACTTCTGACCACGGTTAAGGATGCATATGCGGAAAAAGAGAAAACCGTAGGTGAAAAGACCATGCGCCAGCTCGAACGTTACGTCCTTCTTCAGATGGTAGATACTTACTGGAAGGAACACCTCCTGAATATGGATCATCTCAAGGAAGGAATCGGTCTTCAAGGGTATGGCCAGAAAAATCCGCTGAATGAATACAAAAAAGAAGGATTCAACATGTTCATGGCCGTGATGGAGGCTGTTAAGCAAAAAACAGTTGATACCCTGTTTCGTATCCAGTTGGTCCAGGATGATGAAGTAGAACAGATGTCCATGGAACAGCGGCGAAAAAAGCAGCAGACGCGGACAAACCGCAGAGATGGCGAAAAAGGGCGGCAACCTGTAACCCGTGAAGGTCAAAAAATCGGAAGAAATGCCCCGTGCCCCTGCGGCAGCGGGAAGAAATATAAACGGTGCTGCGGCAAAAAATAAAGAGAAAATGAACAGTAATGATTTACAGGTCCGGGGTTTTCTGGCGTCAGCAGGCAGCGGCTCCATCCGTGGGAAGGATCGGCTTGATATCGGGCTGATTTATTCCGAGGTCCCGGCTGCAGGGGCCGGTGTCTTTACGACCAGCCTGGTAAAGGCGGCGCCTGTGCTCCTGGATATGGAAAGACTCGGATTCGGACAGGCCCGTGCCATCCTTGTAAATTCAGGAATTGCAAATGCATGTACTGGTGATAAAGGGCGGAAAATGGCGCTGGAATCATCCGCGCTTGCCGCAAAGGCCCTCAAGATTCCCGATGAGATGGTTCTGACGGCCTCGACCGGTGTGATCGGAGAACAGTTAAAAACAGCGCCGTTTGAAAAGGTCATGGGCCGGATGGCCGCGGATCTGTCTCCGCACGGATTCATGGATGTGGCCCGTGCCATGATGACCACGGATACAGTGCCCAAAACCGCGGTTCGGACTGTTGCAGTGGGGGGCAGGGACATAAAACTCCTTGGTCTTGCAAAAGGGGCCGGCATGATCAGGCCTGATATGGCCACCATGCTCTGTTTTGTCATGACCGATGGCGATGTCTCTTCAGATGCGTTAAAAATCATGCTGAAACAAAGTGTGGATTGCTCATTTAACCTGATCACCATAGATGGGGATACAAGCACCAACGACACAGCCCTGATCCTTGCAAACGCAAAGGCCGGAAACAGCACAATCTGCAAGGATAATCCTTTTGGAATGCAGGTTTTTCAGGAGGGTCTGGATGACCTGTTAAAGGATCTTGCCCTGCAGATGGTGGAGGATGGCGAGGGCGCCACCAAGCTTGTCACAATAGAGGTGAAAGGCGGACGGAATGACGAAGAGGCCCGCATGGCCGCCTTCACGGTCGCTGAATCCAGCCTTGTAAAAACCGCTTTTTTCGGAGAAGATGCCAACTGGGGCCGGATAAT
>JAYEGR010000116.1:0-10076 GCA_034659175.1 Thermodesulfobacteriota bacterium
TAAACACCGGCGTCATCCGCACTATCAAGACCTACGATCAGATTCGAATCGGTGGGAAATTTCATCCCGCATAGCGCCCTGTCCAGGTCCCCTGGAGGCAATTTCGACGCTCACCCCGAACCTGTTACTGTTTCCGTGAGACGAAGTACTTTTACTTTTTCATCCGCCATGATTTATTTCCTTTGTCAAATATTAATCACCTTGTCGGCCAGTTGCATGGCTGTGACAATATCGAGCATATTTGTGGTTTCGCCAACCTGTTTTTGGTCCAGCAAATTAAAATGAGTCAGGCATGTACCGCAGACCAGGATATGCAGCCCCTCTTTTTCATATTCTTTTAAAATCGGCAGGGCCTCGGAATCTTTAATAGTAAGTTTAACGCCGTTATTCACAAAAACCAGACGCCACAGTTCATCACCCATTTCCTTTATGGTTTTTAAAAAGCTCACCATAAGCTTTGAGCCAAGCTCATCATCCCCGTGACCCATGCAGTCCGTTACAACCATAACCATGGTTTTTTTCTTTTCATCATCCGGTTTTTCAGCCGCCGCGACTTCAGGCTCAGTTCCTTCTTCACGCCTGCCTGTAACATGAAAATCCCCATCCTTTTCCCGCACTGAGACTTCAAAACCCCGGGATTTAAAAAAACGGTCGACGTTCTGCATGGACGCTTCATTATCCACCAGGACTTTTATGCTATTCAAGTTGTTCTCTTCTATGGCGTTTTTTGTCCGCAATACCGGAGCCGGGCAGGCCAAACCCCTGACGTCTATTTCTTTCATTTTTTATTTTTTTTTATATTTTATATGTGGATTTTTTACTATTGAGCGGCTGCGGCCTCCAGGTCTGCCAGAAGTTTTTCCAGGTTCAAACCATATTTTACCGCAACCTTTCTTAAAGGTTCGAAAAGTGCCTGGCAGCAGATACAAACGCCTGCCTGCTTATCATACTGTTTAAATACTTGCTCGGTTTTTTTGTATCCGGAAACAACATCCAGTACAGTCATTTCCGGACGGATTTGCTGATCTTTCCTTATAACTTTTTTATCCACGCTTCTCCTTCTTCATTAGCAAAAGAAGTCGTAAGTGATTTGCGATCCTACGGCTTTTGTTACACCGGTAATCGGTTACAAGCGGTCGGTATATGCTTAATGATCTCCATCACCCGGGTGGC
This sequence comes from Thermodesulfobacteriota bacterium, assembly GCA_034659175.1. Lineage (GTDB taxonomy): Bacteria > Desulfobacterota > Desulfobulbia > Desulfobulbales > DAOVYS01 > DAOVYS01. Next base: position 1,174 of record JAYEGR010000116.1, read on the forward strand.
TGGTGTCGGCTTTGCATAATACCCGGCCAGTCGATTTATTCTTGCAGCAATAATAGCTGCCTTCATAACCTCCATGCCTGTTCCGATCAGAGCCGTTGCGATACCGGTCAGTGTATCTCCTGTGCCGCCCATGGCTTCCATGGCCTCTTCCATTGGACTGTCAATAGTCGCCTGAATTCCATGCCGGTCTGCCACGTAATCCTGTTTCCCTTTTACCAGGAGACAACGTGCTCCATTTTTATATTTATATGTCCGGGCAATCAGCTCAGGTATCCGGTTTTCTTCATGTAAAACAAAACCCCTTGTGTAAAATGGGTGCGGGGCCTCTTCATCCGCCAGAAAAGCCAGTTCACCGACATCCGGTGTAAAAAAATCATATTCCGCCGCCTTTCCGCTCATTTTGGCAGCATACATAAAACCGGCGTCAGCGATTAATATGGGCGCCTTTTTCATTTCCTTCACTGTAAACAGGACCCTGTTATGCCAGTCCACATCAGGCTGGAGATAATGAAAAGTAATTGCCTTAAGACCTGTCCCGTGCTTTGATTGGAAATCAAATTTATCAAGATGTCCGGTCATGTATTCATACAGCTTGCGGCTCCCATCTCCCAGTCCGATGTCTCCCACAAGATATCCAAAGGGAGCGCCTTGATCCAGTGCTTCACACGCCTTGACGGCCGCAGCCAGCAAAGCCGGAGTACCTCGATTTACCGGGACCCGCATTTCCCGGATACGGATATTATCATCTTCCAGAAAAACTTCTCCCGCCACCAGGGGAAAGTTTTGAATCGGAACGGTCCCAGCTACAGCGAACATCGGCGCAATATCTCCTCATAGGCCAGTTGGAGCGCATAACCACATAATGTATGACCGATTTCCCGTGGGGCTGGCGCTTCAGCCATTGTTTTACCCACCATCTCCTGAGCCAGATAAGGAACGTCCGGGCAGCCGCCACCGGAGACATTTACGATATTCAGTGTCTCCTTATCAATGGTCAATTTCATATTGGCCGCCCGAATCATCAGATATTTTCCGAAATCTTTATTTTGAAAGAGATCCACGGGTTGAAGCAATGGACTGCTGACAGGCACTGTTTCCAGCGGCGAAACCCCGGCTTTCTCAAGAGTACGCAGGATATTCAGTTCTTCTATAAGGGGAATCTCAATAACCAGATCACAGCCGGTTCGGATTTCAGGCGGAGGGCCCACAACTTTTATCTTCCATCCTTCTGATTTAAGGACACTTTCAGCCCTGATTACCTCACTGGTATTCTCGAACACCAGAATCCCGCGATCTATGTTTTGATTATCCCCGGTTTCAGATCGCTTCTGTTTAAAAAAACCTGAAAAAGACAAATCTACTACTCCTTTTTGATAATAAGCCGGTATCCTGTTTCATCCTTTTGAATATCAGTCACATCCCATCCCCGGCTTTCGGCCGCACGGCTCACATTTTCCTTTGAAGTGTCTGTATCCACCTTTACTATAATTTCCCCTTTTTGTATCTCTTTGATCATATTTAACGTCATCAAGACCGGTTGTGGACAGGAAAGCCCTCCTGCATCGACTATTATACTCATCTTTTACCTCCCTTACTTTTTTCTCATGGTAAAACCGATAAACAGACAGACCAAAAGCCCGATGATCACAGCGGCAATACCGTGAGGGCCAACACCTTTTGGAGAACTCGCCAGGCCAAAATTGTGAGCAAAACCTGCTCCGACTATCATACCCAGCACGAAAATCGCCGCATCTCCATCGCCTTCACCAGCCAGAAAAAGCTGCCGTCCCGGACATCCTCCCGCCAGGGCAAACGCAAGGCCGGCCAGAACCATCCCGCCGAAGTTCCAGACATGCATGGTATGGGCCACCGGCTGTTTGACAAAGCCTGGATGAAACTGCCCCACTATCAGGTTTGTTATAAAAGCGAAAACCGTCAGGGCAATAAGCCCTGAGAAAAGATGGGCCTGTCTAAACAGAATTAAATCCCGAAAAGCGCCCATAGTGCAAAAACGGCTTCTCTGCGCAGCAAACCCTATAGCAAGGCCGGCCAGCAGGGAAATAATCAAAGGTGCGTGCATCACGCCGGGACCTTTTACACTGTAAAACAGGATTCCGCTTTTGGCCTCTCCCTCAATTTGCGGAAAGATGAGCATTAATATCAAAAAACCGATCATGGTCAAAGGTAATAGCCATCCCACCGAGGTGTATGTCTTCTCGGCACGCCCCAGGTTATACCCGCCTTTAAGAAAAAGAGTGCCTATCCAGATGCCGCCGATCAGTCCGAGCAATCCCAAGATGGCATTCCCGTCACCGGCTGAAAAGCGTAGTAAAGCTCGCCACGGGCATCCCAGGAAGACCAGTGCCCCGATCATGGCAAAAGCTCCCAGCACGAATCGAACAATAGGAGCTGAGCCTGTCCGAGACCGAAATTCCTTGAAAATATATGCGGCAATCAGTGAACCCAGAACAAAGCCGATGATTTCGGGCCGCATATACTGGACCACAGCCGCTCTATGAATTCCGATTGCCCCTGCAATATCTCTTTCAAAGCAGGCAACGCAAATACCCATATTCCCGGGATTGCCTAATTTCTGTAAAAGCGAAGCAAGCACTCCGATAAAGGCTCCTACACTTATAATCCCCCAGCGTGTCGAAAAAAAATTTTTCAATTGTCCCATTTAATCCCTCCTTTCATCGATTTTATATCTACTCAGGTGGATAGAACCTAACCCAGATAAACTGGAATTCTTTAAAGGTCCTGGACTATTTTCAGTGCCTCCCCTGAGGGGTATAAGTACCTTAACAGCTACGTGTAACTATTTAAAAATATTTACCTTGATGATATTTTTAGATCATTAAAAAAGACTATGAACAACATAGTACAGAGGGTATTTCTATTTGTCAAACTGGTTTTTCCGATAATGAAAGCGACTTTTTATAGGAAAAATCGAACCTCTTCCATGTTTCCTATCGGAATTTCCAGTTTGACAAATCGGCTTTTTCGCTCTATCCTCTGCCTATTCTCAATATTTAACTCCTTTCACAAGGAATACTTCCATGTATTATCCTTTGCAGCAAGGCCAATGTGACGGAGACGGCTCTGCTTTCGGGGGGGGGCAATGGTGCTGGGCGTCCCGCGGGCTTCAAACCCGTTGGCCCGGTCTGCAAAACCGGGAGGAGGTTCGATTCCCCTTGTCCCCTCCATTTGTAAACAAACCTTTAATAAACGGAATTTCTCTCGGACTCATGAACAGATCCATTACTATTGGAACAGCCGGACATGCGGACCACGGGAAGACCGCCCTGGTGTGGATAAAGACAAATGAGGTGTATAAAAATGAGCGAAGATTATAGAAACATGTGGAAAAATCTGGGCATGGACCTTGGGGCGCACGATGCCTTGCTTGAAGTCCTGGGGAAAGGGTATCAGGATATATATCTTGCACAGAAGGATCGCCCTGACGGCATGGGCTACTTTGACTTTGTTATGAGCGAGGTGCATGGCCTGCGCATTAAGGAATTGTTGGATGAGAAAGAGGCCGGCAGAAAAGTCATCGGAGCATTCTGCGTCTTTGTGCCGGAGGAGATCGTACGCGCAGCAGATGCCACGATTGTGGGGCTCTGCGCAGGCGCTGATTTTGCCATGGACGAGGTGGAAAAACTTCTGCCCCGCAACACCTGTTCCCTGATCAAATCCGCCTTCGGGTTTAAGCTGGGCAAGGTCTGTCCTTTTGTCGAAGCGTCCGACATGATCGTAGGAGAGAACACCTGTGACGGCAAAAAAAAATCCCATGAGATACTGAAGGACCTTGTTCCAAACTTCTATGTAATGGACCTGCCTCAGATGAAATCAGAGGAAGGAAAAGCCCTTCTCAGGGCGGAATACCAACGATTCAAAGATGCGGTGGAAAAACTCACAGGAGTATCCATCGATGCGTCCAGGCTCAGGAAAGGGATCGAGATCGTCAATAATAAAAGAAGGGCCATGCACAGACTCAGCGAGTTACGCAAGGCTGACCCTGCTCCGATTTCCGGCCTGGATGCATTATTGGCCAACCAGGTCTTTTTTTATGATGATGTGCCCCGATTTACCGAATCGGTCAATAAGATCTGTGATGAACTTGAGAATCGAATCGTAATCAACAGAGGCGTCTTCCCCAAGGGAACCCCGAGAATCCTGATCTCGGGCTGTCCAATGGCTGTTCCTAACTGGAAATTGCCATGGATAATTGAGACCTCCGGAGCTGTTATCGTGGGAGAGGAATCCTGCGTTGGCGAGCGGGGGACGCGCAATCTAACCGATGATACAGGGGAAACAGTAGAAGAACTAATGGATGCAATTGCGGATCGACACTTTAAGGTCGACTGTGCCATTTTTACTCCAAATCCTGATCGGCTCAATCATATCCGCGAGATGGTTGATGCCTATGGAGCTGACGGTGTGATACATTATGGTCTCCAATTCTGTCAGCCTTATCTCACAGAAGCAATGGGCGTGGAAAAAGTCCTTGAAGCGGACAACATTCCCATACTCCGGATCGATACTGATTACAGTATGGAAGATGTCGGGCAGTTAAAGACCAGGGTAGAGGCTTTTATAGAATTACTACAATAAGGACTTGTTCCATGCATTTTGCAGGTATTGACATAGGTTCCCGTTCTATAGAACTGGTCGTATTAAAAGGGTCTGAAGTTGTAGATTTTCTACAGGCGGACTCCGGGTTTAACCCCATTCTGCATGCCGGAGAACTGCTTGAGCAGGTTAAATATGACCGGATTACGGCCACCGGGTATGGAAGACACCTCTTTGAACTCTCATTTGACACGCCCACAGTCACGGAGATCAAGGCCTATGCCGTGGGCGCCAGGGCCCTTTTCCCGGATACCAGAACTATTCTGGACATAGGCGGGCAGGATTCCAAGGCCATTGCGCTTAATGATGCAGGCAGAGTCGTCAAGTTCGAGATGAACGATCGCTGTGCCGCAGGGACCGGAAAATTCCTTGAGATCATGGCCCAGACACTTGGCTATAGTTTAGATCAATTCGGCACAGAGGCGCTCCAGTCGACCGGTGATATCAAGATCAACAGCATGTGCACCGTATTTGCGGAATCCGAGGTCACCTCCCTTCTGGCTAAAGGGGAATCCCGTCAAGATATCGCCCTAGGCCTGCACCGCTCTGTTGTGAGTCGTGCGGCCGGGATGCTGAAAAGGGTCTCGGTTAAAGAACCAATCCTCTTTGCCGGGGGAGTGGCATTGAATCCATGCATGCGAAACTTGCTTGAAAGTGTGCTTGACACAAGTATTCTCATACCTGAAAGTCCCCAGATGGTCGGCGCTCTGGGTGCGGCATTGCTGGCGAGCAAAAACCGCGGTCATTGATTTGTAATTGTACGATTGACCGTGAACTTATTGGTTGAAATCTCCCGATTATTCGTGATATTGTGGCTTACAATAATGCAATGGGAGAAGAAGCAATGCTGACCAAAGAAGAAATTTTTGAAGTGTTGGCTGATTGGAATTACTGGGACAGGCCCTTACCGGCAACTGTGATTCGGCAGAGTTATGAGGAGGAAATCGCCAGGAAAGCCGCCTCTGGGGAGATCTTGATCCTTAAGGGTGTAAGGCGCTCCGGCAAATCCACCCTGCTGATCAATGAAATGAAACGCCTGACCGCAGGAGGGCTTGATCCTCGTAATATACTTTATGTGAACTTTGAGGATCCCCGCTTTTACAACCACCTTCATCTGGAACTCATGGAAAGGATCAGGGAAGTTTATCTGGAATATTTAGCGCCGTCAGATAAACCGATCATCATGCTCGACGAGGTACAGAATATTAAGGGTTGGGAAAAATGGTCTTTCAAAGAATATGCCCTGAAGCAGTCCAGTCTCTATATTACCGGTTCCAGTTCGGCACTGCTGAGCAAAGAGATCGGTACGGCTCTGACCGGTCGTTATCTGGATATTGAGGTTTTTCCTTTAAGCTTTAAAGAATTTTTACATTTTAATAAGCTCACTATTAATTCCCGGGCGGAACAAACCCGGCGCCGAACCAAACTCAACCAACTTTTCAGGCTCTATCTCGAGCAGGGAGGCTTTCCCAAGTTGCTTGAGCTTGAGGATGCGGAGCTTAAACGGGACACCCTTAAAATTTATTACGACTCTATCCTGCTGCGCGATATCGTGGCCCGGCACAACCTGACAAATTACCGCGCACTTGAAGAAATGGCCGTCTTTTTGCTCACTAATAATGCCTCATGCAACTCGACTAACAATCTTAAAAACACTTTCGCAGTTTCCTTTGACACTGCCAGGGACTACACGAGCTACCTTGAAGATGCCTACCTGATCTTTCAACTCCGGCGCTTCGCCTGGTCGGTGAAAAAACAACTTGTCAACCCAAGGAAGTACTATTCCATTGATACGGGCCTTTCAAACCGTGTCTCTTTCCAGATCGGCGCTCGCAAGGGGCAAAATCTTGAAAACATCATTTTTCTTGAACTGCTGCGGCGCAAGTGTGACATTTATTATTACAAAACCGGAAATGACCGGAAGGTCGATTTTTTGGTTAAGGAGGGAAAAAGGGTAACCGAACTTATTCAAGTCAGCTATTCTATCGAGGATGAACAAACCAAAAAGCGGGAAGTCATGGCCATGAAAACGGCTGTTGACGAGCTTTCAGTATCCGTTCCTGTCCGTTGTACTCTCTTGACCATGGACAAAGGCGGACAAATTGACCAGAACGGATTACAAGTGGATGTCCGTAATGTTATCAACTGGCTGCTTTTTCCGTAGAGGTGGGTGGTTAGGATTTGCTTCATCCAGATAAAGAATTTCACCCGATTTTTCAACTACAATTTTTCCATTCTCCACCAGCCTGAGTATCAGGCCGCCTTTTGCGTCCAGATCTTCTACATTCGCCTCGTATGACGGGCCTTTTTCAAGGTTATAGGCAAAACACACCTTTCGGCCGATTGTGTTGCTTAAAGAGCGCCACTGTTTTAAGAGCATATGCTCCTTTTCATTTTCCTGCTCATAAGGTGTTATCTGTTCCAGGCACAGCCTGTCTTCGTAATGCAGGATACCCATATTCCAGGAGAGTTTCGCAAACAGACGCGCGGCAACCATGTTAATATCCAGCTCTTTTTTCAGGATGCTTTTCATGGAAACGGCGAGATGGGCCAACTCGTCCGGGAATGAGTCATTGTTCACATTGATTCCTATGCCGACAAGGATATACTCTTCACCAAATCTGGGGCCTGTCATGGTCTCGGTCAGAATCCCGGCAACTTTTTTACCGTCTGCAAGAACATCATTGACCCATTTGACGTGGGCGTAAATCCCGTATTCACGGATTGTTTCGCAACACGCAACCCCTGCGGCCAGGGGGATAATCCCTTTATTGTCCGGAAGAAGTGTATTGACAAAAACCAGGGTTATCCACAATCCTCCCCTGGGGGCATGCCAGTAACGCCCGAACCGGCCAGTGCTTCCGGTCAGTTCGTCTGCCATTATCACCATGCCGCACGGAAACGAGAGTCCCTTTTCCTCGTAGTCCCGAATCAATAAGCGGGCGCGGTCCATGCACCTTGTAAGGTTTTCAAATTTGTGGATTGTAGTGGCTACTGTGGCGCCGTACCTGAATATTTCCTGTACGGTTTTTGGCGGAAGATAACGGGTTCTTGCCGGAATCTCGTCGAAAAGGATGAGTTTACGGACAAGCTGGGTGTAACTGTCTGAAATCACTGCCATTCAGCTTTGACACGGTTTACAATCTGTTTTATCAGTGACAGTTTTTCCTGGGAGCAGACGCCTATAAGCGGTTCATCCTGATCCACGGTAACGCCTGGCCTGAAATAGACGGAATGAATGATTCCAGGCTCCCCTGAATAACAGACAGGAATATCCCTTTTCATAAGAGACATGGTCAAAATTTCGTCCCCGGTGTTTATAGATACAGACCTGACGCCTGATTTTTCAATCCTGGACTGGATATCAAGAGAAAAAAAGTATTTAGCCCGTTCAGGCGCTGGAAATGAATAGAGCACCTTTCGAAGAATATTCTCAATTATTTCCCGTTTTTTTAAGGGATGTTTGATCGTAAGGATTTTTTCACCAGCCTCAACAAAATGTCCGTCAAGATCGTCCCTTACAAAAGAAATCTCCCCGTTGGTCATGGAGTGTATGGGCTTGGGATTTCTCTCCCTGGTCAGCACATATAGAAGCGTTCCGGGCACGTGTTGCCATTCACCCCCCGGCGCCTCCACCGGATCATTTTTACGCACCCGGTATTTGACCTTACCGGTATGCGGCGTAAAGATGTCCACATAATCAAAAGGATCGGAACGGTACTGATTTATTATTTCGTTGTAGTCAACTTCCCGTGTCATTTTTTCAGGCGCCGGAGCCGTAATATCGACAATATTTGTATGTGTTTGAACATGATGCCCTATGCGAATCAGCGAAACTTTGTTTTTCCGATACATCAAAATTGATCGCTTCGCAATCTTCCTTAAACCATACCCCCTGAACCTTTGAACCCTGAACTACCTATAATAGAGATTCCGTCCTCCCATTGTAAGCAGGGAACGGTGAAGATTACTGCGGAATTCACGACGATCCCATATGCCCTGAATATGGCCGCGTTTTAACGCGTTTCTGGCGCTGTGATAATCCGGTGGAATGTCTTGGCCCGTGGTCTCCCTGATCACTCTCTGGCCGGCAAAACCTATCTTGCTTGAACGAATGGCGAACTGGTAAGGCGAACAGCCAAGGAAACTCGCCACCGGGCCGGCATAGGAATTGTTATCGTATACAACAATGTATAGCCCGCCGGAATCAATATATTCCCGAACAGACAGGGTGCATTTGGGCATCTGCACGACCCCGATCGTTCCCT
>JAYEGR010000117.1:0-6394 GCA_034659175.1 Thermodesulfobacteriota bacterium
CTGTATGCCTGCCACTCCGCCGCCCAGAACAAGGGCGGAACCCTGTTTTGTTTCATTACTTTCTTTCATAATTATGATTCCAAAGAACGCCTCATTTCCATATCCATGAGGACCCTTTCCTTTTTCTTCTGGATGCCGAGCGCTTCTCTTTTAGCCTCGATTGCCTGTATCATCAGTTGAGCCATTTTAACCGGGTCCTCTTCAACAGCCCACTTCCCGCCAATCTCTTCCTCTATTCCTTTGAAGAGATAATCAGTCAACTCCTTGCTGTTCACAGTCGGGAAGGTGCGGCCAAACACCACATAACAACCGCTCGCGACAAAATAGTGGCCGATGGATATTGCCTTTTCACTCATCCATTCCGGCGCGCAACCTGCAGCCGGAAGCTCGCTGATATCGTCGCCGAGACCGCCTTCCTTGACGATCGCCGTCGCGGCGATCAGGATACGGCTGTTGTCCACGCATGAACCCATATGCAGGACCGGCGGTATACCAACTGTTTCACATACTTCCCTGAGGCCCGGTCCCGCCAGTTCAGCGGCCTCGGGCCGCAGCAGGCCGTCCCGCCCGCAGGCAATGGCCGCGCAGCCGGTAACCAGTACCAGGACATTATTGGCAATCAGTTCCTTAACAACCTTTGTGTGCACTTCTCCGGAGCGAACATGCATGCTGTCGCATCCGACAACAGCGCCGACGCCCCTGATACGACCGTTAATGATATTGTCATTCAAAGGACGGTATGACTCCCGGAATATACCGCCCAGCTCACGATTGATGGTTTCGTGACTGAATCCGGCCACCACGTCCATTTTGGTTTTCGGGATATTGACCTTGCCTCTCTTGGGATAAAGGTCAATGGCGCGTATGATAATCTTTCTTGCTGATTCCAATGCGTTGTGATGATGCACTTCAATGTGCTCGGCGCCGGGTATCTTTACCCTGTCGGATGTGGTAATCACCTTGGTATGGAAACAGTCGGCCACTGTCGGCAGGGACTGCATTATACATTGCACATCCACGATCATTTCCTCAACAGCGCCTGTGGCAAGTACGATCTCCTGCTGAATATAACTTCCCGCAATAGGGATTCCATGGCGCATGAGGACCTCATTCCCGGTACAGCACACACCGACCAGGTTGACTCCTTTTGCCCCGACCTTTTTTGCCGCTTCTATAATCTCCGGTTCCTCGGAGACCATTGCCATGGCTTCGGATAAGATCGGCTCATGGCCGTGTACCACCACATTGACCTCTTTTTTTGAAAGAACGCCCAGATTCATTACGGATCGAGTGGGCACAGGGGTCCCGAACATGATGTCCTGCAATTCGGTCGAGATCATGGACCCGCCCCATCCGTCCGCAATAGCGCACCTTGTGGCCTGAAAAATCAGGTTGTGATATTCCTGATCCGTCCCTACGTGAGTGCGGTGCATTACCTCAACAACTTCCCGCTGAATGCCGCGCGGGGCAATGCCTAATTTTTCCCATAGTTTTTGACGTTTTTCACAGGCCCGGGTGATGCCGACAATGCCGCCTTCCTGTTTTCCGAATTCGGCCAGGGCCTTTTCACCTACTTCAATGGCAATATCCCGGGTGGTGCGGTCTTCAGTTTTGATGCCGAATATTTTCGCAAGGGCATGAAGCTTTTTTTCATCCTTGATTGTATAGTCGGATTCTCCCCTGGCCGCGGCCAGAAACGCCATCGCGGTCTCCAGCGCGTGGTCCATATGCGCTGACGAGCCCGCAGCCACCATACGGCTGAAATTTCGCGCCGCCACGGTAGCCGGGGTTGCGCCGCAGAGCCCGATTGATTCCGGCATATCGTCTATCAACATGCATGGACCGGCTGAACAGTTTCGGCAGCATGTTCCGCCCTTACCAAAAAGGCATGGCGCAATCGCCCGGTTGTTCATCCGTTGAATATAGGTGACAACACCCTGGTCTTCGGCCTGTTCCTCAACCCAGGTGCTCCCCTCGCAGGCAATGCCCAAACATCGAGCAGTCGCACCAATGGGAGATCTTTTAATTCCCATAGTTAAATCCTCCAATATAGCTCACAACCAGTGGTACACTTACGCTTTGAATAATCCGGCATAGCCGGAAAAAAAAGCGTCTGAAGTATGAAATACCTAACATACCTTAAACTCAGGTGTGTTAGGTATTTCAACTAATTAATTATTTTTTTTATTTCTACGGAAAATTCGTAAATATTCTGAAAACAAACTGAACCGGCAATAAACTGAAGACAACGGATGATGATCTCGTAAAAATTCTAAATTCGTTATTTTTTATGAAACCATCAAGCAAGTGAATTTTCGAAAAACTATATTTTTCGATTTTGCGGTTTTGAACTACTACATAATTTTACGATCAAAAACGATTGTTCAGTCGTTTTGCAAATTAAAAAGGAAAAGGTAGTATTACCTGTCAAAAAAAAATTGTCAATCAGAATTTTTTTGTTTAACTGTAATACAATGTTTGAGGAGCAAAACAAATCCAAGTCATTTAATTGACTTGAGTATGTTAATATTGTTGAAATATTACTTTTCCAAAAAACGTATGCATTTTAATATGTCCAAATTTTTTGGGTACTGAAATTAGAACATTTTTATCATGAAATTATAATGACAACTATAGATTCCTGTGTCAGGTGTAGTAAATGGCTAGGAACGGGAAAGATATTTCGTCCCATCCCTTATTTTAATGACTCAGCCGGGAACTCACCAATTGATTAATACTGACGCCTGACTCGGCAGCTTGAATAGCTAAATTACAGTGAACATCCGGGGGGACGCGAACCATAAATTTTCCACTATAGAGCTCTCTCGGGATGTTTTTGATACAATGCTATTCATATAGTGGGTTCAGAAAGTACTGGCACAATATGTTGTTGTAGCAAATTTTGAGACTCAAATACCGACAGGAAATTTCGTTATAAAATCAACATGCTATGATCCCGAGAGTTCTCCTATAGTTTTTACCGGCAAGCGGTTGGGGGATTTCCTCCCCCTTTTTTTTCATGTCCTTAATCACTTCAGCCACAACATTACGTATGCCTTTCAAAGCTGCTTCCGGAGTCCTGGATAGCCAGCCAAGACTTGGGAATATTGATACTAAGGCGGGTGATACCCGCAACCCAGATTTTTAAAAATTGCTTTGTCCAGTAAATCCGTGTCACCTCGCTTTCAGCTTATGTCAGCGGGGTGCGCCAAAAAATTTCTTGTTTTTTTTGACAGGGTTTCAGGAGTAAGGTACTAATATCAAGTTTGATAGTTAGAAAATGGAGTCAGGCTTGACATTTTTGCTTTATATGGTCCAGAAATATCAAAAAGTCAAGCCTGACCCCAACGTAGCCCAAATAACGCTGAGTCGTTGAGAGATCGGAATGTTTGAGAATTACTTTGCTCACGATTTCAATGGGGACACCGGAACGAGACGCATATGTAGCGGCGTGCCGTCGTAAATCGTGAGGACTCAATTTGACGCCAACCGATGCTCCAGCCTTATGGACGATGGTCCAGGCTGTCACATAAGTAATAGGAAAAATTCTCATAGCGGGCTCAATTTCTTTATTTTTGATATATTTCTTAATCCGGTTACTCAATTTTCTGAGGGGGAATAGGGGACGAGGGGGAATAGGGGACAGACCACGGTTTAAACAAGACGCGCCTTTTGAAGGCCATCGAAACCGAAATCGTGGTCTGTCCCCTATTTTTACTATTTTTACAATCTCATCTGACCTGCATCTGACCGGAATAAATTAAAGCAAAACAGGCGGTCAGCTAAAATTGAGCTAACCGCCTGTTTTTTAATGGTGCCGGAGGTCAGAATCGAACTGACACGGAGTTGCCCCCGCGGGATTTTGAGTCCCGTGCGTCTACCAATTTCACCACTCCGGCAAAAATCCGTCAGGAATTTTTAAAATTGTGTGTCGTGCTTGCATACCGGTATATCATCTAAGGCGGGTGATACCCGCAACCCAAATTTTTAAAAATTGCTTTGTCCAGTAAATCCGTGTCACCTCGCTTTCAGCTTATGTCAGCGGGGTGCGCCAAAAAATTTCTTGTTTTTTTTGACAGGGTTTCAGGAGTAAGGTACTAAGGCCCTTAATATAGATGTGTTGACAACAGCTGTCAAGACCAAACGTAATCGTTTCACAGGGCAAGGGGTTGTGTACGGAGGGGCTTTTGCCGCCCCGTGATCGGTTACCATAGGAAGGATCTATTTATGTCATTTCCGGATGGGTTCTAAATAGACTTTTTTAAAGCGCAAGAAGTATTCAATTCCTGACCAGATGGTAAGTAGCAACGAAACATAAATAATGGCCATGCCAAGCTGATGCAGAAATGGAATAGGAAGCAGGCCCATAGGGAAGATGAGCACGCATAGCCCGGTATACTGAAAGATGCTCTTGATCTTGCCGAGCCCGCTTGCCGCAACAACGATTCCTGATGAGGCCGCCACACCGCGGAGTCCGGTAATCATAATCTCCCTTGCAATTATCAAAAAACTGACCCATGCCGGAATCCTGCCCATTGGAATGAGCATGATCAGTGCAAATGAGACCAGCACCTTGTCGGCAAGAGGGTCCATGAGCTTGCCAAGGACTGATTCCTGCTTCTGTTTTCGGGCATAATATCCGTCGGCCAGATCTGTAAACACGGCAGAGAGAAAGATGGCAAAGGCCAGCAGACTGATCCATATGCCGGCTTCCGGATACACCAGGAAAAACAATACAGGAATTACGGCAAAGCGGTAGGCGGTGAGTATGTTGGGAAGAGTAATTATATGACTCAAGTTTATTTCCGTAGGGCAAGCAAGCCTATTTTTTGTATAAATTAAGGGTAAAAGAGGTTGAAAACACGCAGCCGTATAAAGTGTTTGCCGGTGCTGGTGAACATTATAGATTGTAAATATTCGGCTTGTGTGGAAATATACAAAAAACCTCGGTCTGTAAATGTTTGACAGTGCTCCAGGTGTTCACGATCAGGTCTTTCAGCTATACATAAGTATGCTGGAAGGCCTGATCGTGGACAGATGGAGTGCTGTCGAATATTTACTATAAATTTAACCCCACAGCCTGGTATTTCCTGTAATTTCTGATAACCTTGCTTACATAGTTCCGGGTCTCGGAAATTTTCGGGACCCTGCCGATTTTTTTGACCAGAGTCGGCCCTGCATTGTAAGCGGCCAGTGTTAAACTAAGATCACCATTAAATGTCTTCAGCAATCTGCTGAAGTATCGGGTCCCGCCCGTAATGTTATCCTCTGCGTCAAAAGGGTCTGACACATTCATATCATTTATGGTTGCCGGCATGAGTTGCATCAGTCCTTTGGCGCCTTTCTTCGACACAGCCGTTCGGTCAAAATTCGATTCCGCTGATATAATCGCCTTGATCAGAAGAGGATCAACGCTGAATCGCCGGGCGGCTTTGCTGATGTAAGGGTCATACCTTAAATGATTTACCGGCCGGGCATACCGGATGCGTCTGCTGACCATCGGCCGGTACCTTGGGTCATCCGGCACGTTGGAAAAATGAACAACCCCGTTATTGTCGGTAAAGCTGAATATGGTTGCCGTCAATGTATTGGGCAAACAGAGCATTCCTCCGCAGATTGTGATAAAAACCCATGTTTTTAAAAAAAAATTGCCCATGGAGTCATTATACTACACTTAGGTTCGCTCCAAAATAAATTTGTTTTGGAGCGAGCCCTTATCCTCTGGTTTTCCAGTCGGCCAGAAATTTTTCCATGCCGATGTCTGTCAGGGGGTGCTTGGCCAGTTGACTTATAACCTTGAATGGAATTGTCGAAATGTGGGCTCCGGTCAGCGCGGCCTCAACCACGTGCATCGGGCTTCTTATGCTGGCCACAATGACCTCTGTCTTAAACTCGTAATTGTCATAAATGGTCATTATGTCCCGCACAAGTTCCATGCCGTACTGGGAAATGTCGTCCAGACGCCCCACAAACGGACTGACAAACGAGGCTCCCGCCTTTGCTGCCAAAAGGGCCTGGGAAGAAGAAAAGATGAGGGTGACATTTGTTTTAATGCCTTCATCCGCAAGAGTCTTCACTGCCTTTAACCCTTCCGTGATTATGGGAACCTTGATCACAATATTTTTGTGAAGAGAAGCCAGTTCCCGCGCCTCCTTGACCATACCTTCCGCATCCAAACTGATTACTTCGGCGCTGATGGGACCGTCAACCAGTTCACAGATATCTTTTAATATTTCTTCAAACTGCCGTTTTTCTTTTGAAATAAGAGATGGATTGGTGGTGACGCCGTCCACCATGCCCATATCAACAGCCTGTTTGATCTCGTCGATATTTGCTGTGTCGATGAAAAACTTCATTAATCGGCTCCTTTTCCGGAAAATTTGTAACTGCTTAG
>JAYEGR010000117.1:6494-10035 GCA_034659175.1 Thermodesulfobacteriota bacterium
GATGGATTGGTGGTGACGCCGTCCACCATGCCCATATCAACAGCCTGTTTGATCTCGTCGATATTTGCTGTGTCGATGAAAAACTTCATTAATCGGCTCCTTTTCCGGAAAATTTGTAACTGCTTAGTACCTTAGTGGTAATTTTCTTGTTTTTTATGGCAAGAAACCAAAAAGGTGAAATATTTTTAAATAGTTACGCGCTGCTGTTAAGGTACTTATCCAGGACCTTTAAAAATTTCCAGTTTATCTGGGTTAGGAACTTATACCTGAGTGGTCACGAAACTTATCACGGCATTCCGTGCTGCAAAAATAATAAGTTTTGTTTTTCTGTTTCAGAATGAGGGCCTGCCCTTTTGGAATATATGTATGGCAGACCGGATCTTCCACCAGTTCGTCATCAGATTTAAGGGCGTTGGCTGAATGATCCGGGCCTTGTGCCTGTCCATTGTTGATACTTCTTTTTGGAGATTTGATTCCCCCTGCAATCAACCGGTAAAGCAGATAAAACAAAAAACCGAGAATTATTAATCTTAACGGGGTCAAAAAAAGTGTCTCCTTATTTTTTGCCAGGTTAATTTTTTTACGATCTGATCCGGATCTGTAAGCTGTCTGCGCATCTCGGTGGTGGTCATTAAAAGGACAGGGTGCAAAAAGTCCGGGGCAAGTTCTTCCAGCGGCGCCAGGACAAAAATGCGCTTTTCAATCTCGGGATGCGGCAGGATAAGATCTGATGCGGCCCGAACCAGGTCGTTATAATAGAGAAGGTCAAGATCCAGAATGCGATCCCTGCTTTTTTTTCTGTCCCGTCCCTGTTCTGTTTCAATTCTTCTCATCTCCTGAAGCAGCGCAAAAGGAGAGAGGTCGGTTTCAACCGTGGCTACAGCGTTTGTGAACCAGCGTTTTGAAAGGGTGAGATTGCAGGTTCCCTCTCTGGGCCGTGTGTTTACCGGTTTGGTAATATAAGGGCTTGAAAGACGGCCCGGCCGTACTTTTTTAATCAGCCCCAGGCTGTGCCACGCTTTAAGCAGGTTCCCGGGACCGTTGCCCACGTTGGAACCCAGACCAAGGAAGCCTAATGCCATTAAAATAACCGTTCAGAGAGGGTCCCCTATTAGCAGACTCCTCAGTATGTAATCGTCCACAGGCACCCCATCCGGAGTCTCGCAGGCTCGCTTACCTGCACGCGATCAGTCCTGATTCACATAGGTTTACTATAGTTCGCCAGCCTGCTAGCGCACATATGGGGTGCCTGTGGACGATTACCCATTAAAAGCCTGTTTTTTCCATGCGGTCAATGGCTTGCTGCAGTTTTTCACTGGAAACCGTGAGCGCTATTCGGATGAATCCTTCGCCCGGATCGCCGAAACCGTTGCCCGGCGTTGTCATGAGTCCTGCATTATCAAGCAGATGCGCAACGCAGGATGCAGACGTGTATCCTTCAGGCACCTCGATCCAGGCATAAAAAGTGGCCTTTGGTTTCTTTGCTTTAAGCCCGAGTTTCTGTAGTCCAGCCATCAGCACATCCCGACGGTCCGTGTAAATTGCGCGCATCTCGGATAACCAGGACTGGTCGCCGTCAAGCGCCTCAATCCCTGCCACCTGGACCGCCTCAAAAATTCCTGAATCAATGTTGCTTTTGATCTGGCCCAGTCCGCCTATGATCTCGGAATTGCCCGAGGCAAACCCGATCCGCCATCCTGTCATGTTGTAGGTCTTGGACAGGGAATGAAATTCCATTCCGATTTCCATGGCCCCCGGTGTTTCCAGGAAACTTGGAGGCTTGTAATTATCAAAAGCCATTTCAGAATAGGCAAAATCATGGCACACCATGATATTGTTCCTGGTTGCAAATTCCACAACTTCCTTAAAGAAGTCTGTCGTGGCTTCCGCTGCAGTGGGGTTGTTTGGATAATTTATAAACATCATTTTGGCCTTATTAAGCACATCGGCCGGGATCGCTTCCAGGTCGGGCAGAAAGTTGTTTTCCTTTAGAAGCGGCATCTCGTACGGCACACCGCCGGCAAAGATGGCGGATATCTTGTAGACCGGGTAGGCTGGACTCGGAACCAGCACAACATCCCCTGGGTTTACAAAGGCGAGCGGGATATGGGCTATTCCTTCCTTGGAACCGATCAGGGAGACAATTTCTTTTGCCGGATCAAGTGTTACGTTTGATCGTTTTTGATACCACCTGCCGATTGATTCACGGAAATCCATCATCCCTGCGTAGCTTGGATACTGGTGGTGTTTGGGGTTCCCGGCAGCCTCTGCCAGTTTTGCAATAATGTTATCCGGAGTCGGCAGGTCCGGGTCGCCGATGCCTAAGTCAATGACGTCCACGCCGCGTGCCCGGGCCTCTTTCTTTTTCCTGTCCAGTTCCGCAAACAGATAGGGCGGCAGCTCTTTCAGCCTGTCCGCCTTGTCAAACTTGATCATAATTTACAACCTTGTTGGTTAATATTCCTATGTTTTCAATGGTTACTGAGACCCTGTCCCCCAAGTCAGAGACACATATGGTTCCGAGGTAAAAAATCGTACACTTTGCCCTTCAACCTTCCACCTTCAACCTATCCACCTTATAGTTATTACAGGTCTTTTAAGTCAAGTACGTCAAACATTGTGTAAAGGCCGTTCGGCTGACCTGCCACCCAGGCCGCCGCCCTGGCTGCGCCCCTGGCAAAATTGTCACGGCTGTGGGCCCTGTGTGTGATCTCAAGCCGTTCTCCGCCTCCGGCAAAATAGACCGTATGTTCTCCTACAATGTCGCCGGCCCGGATGGTCTGGATTCCGATTTCCTGATCAGTCCTTTCCCCGATCATACCGTGTCGTTCAAAGACACCCACTTTTTCCAGATCCCGGCCTACTGCCTCGGCCATCAGTTCCCCGAGTTTCAAGGCGGTGCCGCTGGGCGCGTCTTTTTTCATACGGTGATGGGCCTCTACGATTTCGATATCATAGTCATTTCCTAAAATAGACGCTACTTTGGCTGCAACCTTGAAAAGGACATTAACGCCTACCGCCATGTTGGGCGCCTGGACAACCGGAAAATCGGCGCTGAGTTCTTTAAGTTCAGTAAGGTTGTCCTGGGTCAGGCCCGTGGTCCCGATCACCATTGCCTTGTTATGCCTGGCGGCAGTGCGGGCAAATTCCATGGTTGCCTTGTGGAACGTGAAATCGATGATTACATCGCCCTGATCAATTACCGACTCAAGGCTTGCGGCTATGCTCACACCCTGTGCCCCGTATCCGCCGACTTCTCCAATATCTCCGCCCACAGCGGGATTTTCAGCCGTTTCAAATCCTGCTGCAAGCTCCAGGTCCTGATGTTGGGTTACCATGCAGCCGATCCGTTTTCCCATTCGACCGGCTGCTCCTGCAACAATAACCTTTGTCATGATGTGAGTTCTCCTTATATTAGTACCTTAGTGGTAATTTTCTTGTTTTTTATGGCAAGAAACCCAAAAGGTGAAATATTTTTAAATAGTTACGCGCTGCTGTTAAGGTACTTATACCCCTCTGGGGGGTACTGAAAATAGTCCAG
>JAYEGR010000118.1:0-30789 GCA_034659175.1 Thermodesulfobacteriota bacterium
TTCTGAGTTTGCTGTCCACATAGACCTGTTCTATAAAAAAGGCGTCAGAGGAGGCGATAATGACGTGGCAAAGCTGGCTCTCCTTGGTCATGGCCACGAAAAAGTTCATTAATTCCACCATGAGCCTCTTCTGCTTGTCCGGCATGTAGAGACCGTCGAGTTTGTGAAATTCGTCGATAATAATCACCGGATGGATATCCTTTTTGACCAGTCGCTGAAATTCCCGTTTCATGACCAGAAAGGGATCTTCCTGACGTTTTTTGAGCATTTTCTCGGTAAAGGCATCCAGCTTGAAAATACCGAAAAGGCTGTACTGCCGCCGAGTTCCGGTTCTCAGACCATTTTCGGAACTGCTTGATTTAAAGAATGCGTCGATAAAATCCTCATACGAGGTTAAAAAATTTTCACGCAGGTTGAGGAAGTTGATCTTATAGCCCTTTTCCGCCTTTATCTGCTCGAACAGGCGGTACATCATGGTGGTTTTGCCGGACGATTTTGGGCCATGCAAAAAAAGGATGGAGTTTGGCTCAGATGCAAAATAACCGCGCAAGTATGCTATCTCTTTTTCCCGGTTAATGAAAGTGGTCATTAATTTGAATTTTTTCATAATGCAGATATTACCCCATTTACTCAAAGAACTCAAATTAGAGGTGGGACGACTTGATGATAGGTCTTGACACCGAATTCTTTGTTAAAATCTTGGGAGGTCAGGAGATGGCTATTCAAGCCTGGAAGGAATTGATTGAAGGAGACAAGGAAGCTGTTTGTTCCGCGTTAACCCTTTTTGAACTCGAACGGTTGGCCTTGAAAGGCAAAATCTCACAGAAAGGAAACGCCACCCTGCAGATGGAGAGGAGATTACGAGCTATTAATCCCTTAGCGTATATTTACGCACGAATCTGGATAGCACCCTTAATAGTAATACCAGATTGTATCGTAATCCGATACGTTTTCTCCAGCCTTTTCGAGACGTTCCAGGTATTCGAGGATTGGAATGTCCGTGTAAAGGTAGGTCTGGTTGTCAAATGAAATATTTTTCACCCATGGGTAGAATTCATAAATCCTGGAACCGTCGGGCGCTATAGAGAGCAGACTGCGATATTCTTTTGATCTCAAGTAGCATTTCCCCAGTCTTGGAAGATTGAAAACAGCTTCGTCCGTTCTGGCAAGGCCCGGCAGGAATCTCGCCTCTTCGTCACATTCCTGCAGGAGTCTGGCAATAGGCGCCCTGTATGCCGATGTTTCCTTCTTGCCTTTGGTATTGAAGGTGTAGTACGGATCGATCCCGGCCAGTCTAAGAAGTCGTCTGAGCGCGGTTGCTTCAAATCGTCTCGATGAAAAAAATGTATAAACAAACTGGTTGTATACTGAAATACCGTGCCTGCGCAGTTTGTCAACAGCAGTGATCACATCCGGCGTGATTTCGTACGGATGCTGAACATGCGTGACTACACAGACTTCTCTTTTACCGGGTCTGCGTAACTCTCCGATCATCTCCGCAAGCTGGGCAGTGACCCGCATGGGCATTGTAACAAGGACTCTGGTCCCGATTCTGATCCGTTCAATCGTTGGAATCGTTGCCACCTTTTCAAGCACGTTCCTGAGAGTAGAGTCTCCCATGGCTAACGGGTCCCCGCCTGTCACAAGGACTTCATGAATGGCGGGGTGTTCCCTGATCCATTTGATCGCTGCATCGATCCTCTCCATGCCTGCAAATGCACCGCTTGCCATGGCATCTTCAATTTCCCAGTTCCGCTGGCAGTATACGCATATCTGGGGACAGGCATTAAACGGTTTCAAAATCAAAACAGCCGGATAACGGCGTGTGATCAGGTCAAAAGGCGAAGTGTCCCTTTCACCCATGAAATCAAGAGTGGATCTGTCCTCGACCGCTGAAACCTTTCCGACGTAATCCAATGGCGGCAGTACCTGGGCACGGATCGCCATGTCCCGGTTCGATTTTTCATCGTCCATCAGGGAAAGATAATACGGCGTGACGCCAAAGGGCAGCTTGGCGCGGCGGGCCTCGGAAACCGCCTCCCTCTGTTCATCGGTCAGCATAACCAGCTTGTCCAGGTCATCAACATCCCGAACAATGTGCCTGATGTGCCAGTGCCAGTCATGCCAGTCTTTGAGTGAGGCGCCAAGGACATCTAAAATCCGGTCGCGCCTTTCCCTGCGGCGGATGATCGCATCATCATTCAGCCCGGTCTCGTATCTGGAGATCCACCTGTCAACTTCTCCCCAGAGTTTATCCAGAAGTTTCGATTTTTCAATGGCCGCAGACCTTCCTGAATCGGATTCTGAAAGGGACGTGTGAGTTTCACGAAAATCATTCCTTGGTTCATGTTTCCCAGGGGAAAGCCCCAATAAGATATAATGAAGTTCCGCATAAAAGGCCGGAGTCAGATCAGGCCTTGGAACACCATGATTGATATCCCGGATGGCCTGGGCAACGCTGCATCCCGTAAGTTCATCCGATTCTTTTTTCAATATATTTTTTAGAGCCAGGGCGCAAACACGAATTCTTGCCAGGGAGTCGGCGCTTAAACACGCGGTTTCGACGGCACGGTCCATGGGAAAAGAAAGTCCGGACAGCACGCTACGCATTTCATCAACAGAACCGGTCTTTTCCACGACGGAAAAAAAGAGTGGATTTGCTGACTTAATATGTTCGGGATTAAATGCTGTTTTATCCATAAATCTCGTCTAATGAAAGTACAATTTCGTCGCCGGGCATGGCTTTCAGCGTTTTTGCCGCGTGTCCCAGATTTATACTGATTTCCATAAAATCACGGCTTCCTGATATTGCCATAAGGGTTCCGGGGGGAGAGCCGGCATACGATGTCCGTATGCCTTTGATCGTACGCCCATTGATCCGGATTAAGATAAAGCGCTCCTCGTTGTTGTGGAACAGTTTGGAAATATTCTCCCTGTGGATGTTGGTCATCAGGTTGCCGAAGCTGTCCGTACTCAATACAGTTCCGGTTATCCGGCCTCGGGAGGGATCGATTTCAACCTCGGGCATTGAAAGTATTACGAGTTTGTCAGGATCTATTTCACAGCCAACCTGTTCCGGTTTTAAGTCCCCGGCCAGTTGCGCTGCAACAGGCGCAAAGATGTCACGACCGTGAAACGTGTTGCTTAACGGTTTTAAGAATAGATGATCACAATTCACTTCATAAGCAACATCAACATATTTGTTTAAAAGAAAAAGGGATAAAAGCCCATTATCAGGCGCAAGAAAAAAATGACTTTTTGCTCTGACAAGCACGATCCTCCGGTCTGAGCCCACGCCCGGATCAACAACTATAATGTGAATCGTTGATTCAGGAAAATAACGGTATGCGGAATATATGACATACGCGGCCTGTAATATGTCATGGCGGCCGATGTTGTGGGTCAAATCAACTATCCGGGCAAAGGGGCATGCGGAAAGAATCACTCCTTTCATTACGCCGACATATTCGTCAATCAGCCCGAAATCGGTAGTCATTGTAATTATTCCGTTCATTTAACTTCAAAAGTTCAGAGGTTCAGTGGGTTTTCGTTTCCACTCAGATGCATAAAAACGAGAGTAATTTTTTTACTTGTTGTTATTCATCATTCATCATTCATCATTCATCATTCATCATTCCCAACTCATGCACCCCAACCAGGGACACACGGGATTTAAGCCTGTTTCCAAACTCTATAACTGCATCAAGGGTCTCCCTGTTAGGGTGACCGATTCCGATTGCCTGACCGTGTTTTTCCGCGATTTTTACGAGTGATTCAAGCTGATTTATGATCTTTTTCTTGTTAAGATTATTATCCAGAAAGACATCTCTTTTGATTGTTTTTATCCCCATTGCACCTGCCATTGAAAATCCCACGCTTTTGGATATTGTCAGGCTGTCTAAAAAAAAAAGACCTTCGGCCCTGATCTGTTCAAGAACTATGCGCATTGCTTTGGGGCTGCTTGTAAAGCGGGAGCCCATGTGATTGTTGACCCCAATGGCCATTGGAACCTCGGCCAGGTCTTTTTTGAAAATCTTTTGAATCGTTTTTTTATTCATGGAAACCATCAGCGCGCCAAGACCCGGATCTGATTTCAAATCGTTCGGTTCCATTGGAAGGTGCAGGAGTATGTCTTTGCCGAGCTGTCCGGCCTTTTGAGACAGATCCTTGGTGTGAGGGCCAAACGGTAAAAAAGAAAAAGAGAGTTCCATATCCAGTTCGAGAAATCGTTCACCAACAGCCTTCCTGTAACCCATGTCGTCAATGATTATTGCAACAAGAGGTTTTTTTTCGGTTTCAGCTTCAGGTATTGCAACAAGAGGTTTTTTTTTGATTTCAGCTTTAGGTTCAGCAAGTGTTTTGATCTCCGGAGCAATGGCAACCGGGTCACTGCTCGGAACAGCCGGCACAGGTTTTTGGGTATTGATCAAAGGAGTTGTTTTATGGACAGTGGTCAGGGATTCGGGTTTGGGAGGAGTAACGGTTCCAGGTCCCAGGAAAACAAAATAGACCACGGCCGAAAGGGTACCGACCAGAAAAAGCACAAGTACCAGAGGAAGAAAAAACCTTGTATTACTCTTTTTCCTGGTCCTCCGGTTTATCCTGTTAACCATATTTAATGATCCTGCTTAATGAATGATGAATGTGAATGATGAATGATGAACAGCCTGGGAGGGTGCATTCCATGCACCATTAACTACCGTAAGCGGTCCACAGGTGGTGCTGGTGTGCGTGATCAGGGCAACCGGTTATAGTCGCCTATACCGGTTGCCCTGATCGCGTGCAGGTAAGCGAGCCTGCGAGACTCCGGATGCGCCGCCTGTGGCCGCTTACTTGTCTCTTGCAGGGATGTACTCTGCAAGACTGATCAGAATATTTTTTGCCGGACTATCCTCAAAGATATTCAGTTCTGAAATCGCAGCGCTGATCAGTCCTTCCGCCGTATTCCGGGCATATTGAAACCCGTTTTTTTCTTGAATGAATTTTTCAGCAATATTCACGTTGCGGGCGCGCTCTTCCCGGTCGCCTTTAAGAAGATCCATAAGGACGTTTTGTTTGTCCGATTCGGAGCAGGCAAGGGCATGAATAAGTGGAAGTGTCATTTTCCCTTCAGCAAAATCATTTCCTGTCGCCTTTCCGGTCTTGTTTGAATCTCCCTGGTAATCGAGCAGATCATCTACAATCTGAAAAGCAAGGCCGAGGTTTGTTCCATATGATCGCAAGGCGTTTTGTTCCTGGTCATTCCCGCCCGCATGTATCATGCCTGTCTCGCATGCTGCGGAAATCAGGGCTGCGGTTTTGCCGTTTAAGACCTGAAAATAATTTTTTTCCATACAATCAATCTGCTCTACATTTCGTAATTGAAGGAATTCGGCCTCAACCATTGCCGATATGGCCTTGGCAATAATTTTTAAACATTTAATGCCCCCGATCGCGCCTGCCAGGAGCATTGCCCCGGCATGGAGGAAATCCCCTGCCAGGATAACGGGCGTATTCCCCCAGATCACGTTGGCCGAGTCATGGCCCCGTCGTTTGTCGGCATGGTCGATTACGTCATCATGCAAAAGGCTTGCGGCATGAAGATATTCAAATATGCCGGCAAATTTGTAAATATCGCCGGTTTTCCCGGTCTCTTGTGATTGATCACGGGCTTTGCCGAGTTGTGATGCAAATACCGTGAGAAGCGGACGGATTCGTTTCCCGCCGCTAAAAATCGCGTGATGAATGATTTTGACCAATTCCGGGCTTTCAATGGTTGAAAGGTCCTCGCGCATGGCGTTGTCGACCTTTGTTGCCTCAGGTTTAAAAAGTGCAAACATTTCAGTTTGATTCACGATTTTTATCCTTTGAAAAAAATAACTCGATGTCGGCCGGATCTCGAGTGATCGGGCTGGCCGGAAGGCTTTCCAGAAAAGCACGGCCGTAGCGTTTTGTAAACAACCTGACATCCATGACGGCAAGCAATCCCCGGTCCGTGGCGTTTCTCATCAGCCGTCCAATTCCCTGCCTGAGCGACAGAATGGCTCTTGGAACCTGGAAATCAAAAAACGGATTGCCGCCCTGTTCCCGAATTCTGTTGACCCTGGCCATGAGAACCGGATCAGTTGGCACTTCAAAAGGCAATTTATCGATGATAACGCAGCTTAAGGCCTCACCCGGGACATTTACTCCCTCCCAGAAGCTTGCCACTGCCAGGAGTACGGAACCGGTCTGCTTTTGAAAAGTTTCAAGCAGTATTGACCTGGGGGCGGAACCCTGGATCAGCAGCGGAAACGGCAGCCTGCCTACCAGGGAACCATATACGGTCTTCATTGTGTTAACGCTTGTGAATAGTAACAGGGCTCGACCGTTTGAAACCTGTAGAATATAATATATTTTTTGCTCAAGCTCATCAAAAAAGGAGGGGTGTCCCGGTTGTGGGAAATTGTTATCAGGAATGTAAAGCAGGGTGCGGCCTTGATAATCAAACGGTGTATGAATTGTCTCTCGCTCCGTGTCCTCGGAAAGACCGAGCCTGTCGAATAAATAGGTAAAATCACCGCCCGTGGTGAGTGTGGCGGATGTGAAAACAACGCCTTTTACCTGATCGTAAAGGTGTTCCTGCATCTCTGTTGCTACCTCAATGGGAGAGGCTGAAAGAAGCAGAGATCTTTCCCGCCGTTCATACCAGAACACATATGAAGGATTTTCCTTTTCAGTTACCATTCTGAGATTGTTAAGCAGTTCCTCGCATCGTCGCAGCATGCCGTTCCATGCATCACTTAAAAGCAGGAAAGGCTCAAGCTGCCTGCAGAGTGATGTAATACGGTCATCAAACGCCTCTAATTCAGACTTCCAGGAGGGATTGTTATCAATGAAATCCGTAAGGGGGAACCGTCCTTTCTCCTTGGGAAACAGGGCGGCAAACAGATTTGCCTGTGTTACAGCGGCCCGGGCCGAGCTGATAATTTTCCCGCGATCTTGTTTCGCTGTTCCGGTTTCGGCCAGTTTTTCAATGTCCTGTGCCAGATCGAGGAGTTGGTACAGGCTGAATGATATTCCAAAATACCGTGTGGCCACGTTTTCAAGATGGTGGGCCTCGTCAAAAATCACGGATTCGTAACGGGGAAGCACTTCGGCAAACCCGAAGCGACGCAGGGCGAGATCTGAAAAAAACAAATGATGGTTTACGATCAAAAGTGGAGTCCGGGCAGCCCTTTTTCGGAGTTCATTCACAAAACATGACTGGCCTTCAGGGCAGTGCATCCCCAGGCACTGTCCGGCTGTAGAACTGATGTCGTGCCAGAGCCGGGAATCATCCGGCAACCACGAGAGTTCGGCACGGTCTCCGGTATTGGTTTCCCTGAGCCATTCTGCAATTTCCGCAAACTCGGCGCTCTCCTCAAACAGGTTTGCCTGGGACGCTGCGGCAAGCTGTTTCCATTTATACAGGCAGATATAGTTCTGCCTGCCTTTCACGCAAAGGACTGAAAAATCTTGATCAATATGTTCTTTAATAAACGGGATTTCCTTGTTTAAAATCTGGTCCTGGAGGTTAAGCGTGCCGGTTGACACAATAATTTTCCGGCGGCTGAGCGCCGCGGGAACAAGGTAGGCCAGTGTTTTACCGATTCCGGTACCAGCCTCAACCGCAAGTTTGCCTCCCCTGCCGGATTCAACGGACACGACCCCGGCAACAGCCTCGGCCATTTTAAGTTGACCGGGCCGATATTCATACATTGGCAGATTTTGGGACAGAACGCCGTTTGGTCCGAATATTTCGGATATCTTATCTATAAACAGCATAAAGGGTTCAGAGGTTCAAAAGTTCAGGGGGTAACCCTGAACTGTTACAGTATTTTTTTCTCGTTGTTATTCATCATTCATCTTTCATCATTCATCCTTCCCAATGACTGCCATAATAGAATGCTGCGGGCGATTCAATGAAGGTGTATCCGTTTCAACAGCCCCGCTGATCTTTTCAAACAGTTCGTGAAATGATATTTCAGGAAAAAGATAAAAGCTCAATCTGTGGCGGCCGGCGGTAGACTGTTCAAAGGACTTCACGGCCTCGGTCCATGCGGCAGCTTCGTTTTCAAAGAGAGGGTGCGCATCCCCGCCTTCTTGAGTGCCCGTCACAGGGAATACTACGTTCGAAACCCGTGGCTGGAGCCGTAACGTTTGTTTCCCTTGTATAATTTCCAGCAGGAGTTGAGTTATATTTTTTATGCAGTCTCCGGCATTCAGGCGAAATGAGTCGCGTGCGGCCAGGTATTCAGCATCCACTGCCTGGGCAAAATCCGGCAGCACGATTGAAAACAGCTTCACAGGCTCTTTTTTGAAATAATGTTCAAGGGCATCAAAAAAAGGCACTGCATTTATACGGTCGGTTGTTAAAATAAACGGCCGATCTTCAATATTCCGGTCGGCGATGTAAAGCCGGCCCCACGCCTTTATCAAGTATTCCGCCCTGATCGGGGAATGCGAGGGAACTGAGATGTCTTTAATATTGAAAGATACGGCTTCAGGGATTTCATTATGAAAATCCGCTGCATCTTCCATTGTTGTTTTTTCTGAAAAACCATCTTCACCACGCAGGGATTTCATAAGAACCGTTTGCCGAGATTCAATCCGGGCAAGTCCGTTATTCGTCTCCTGATCCGCATGGTCAATGGTTTCCGCAAGTTTCAGGAGAAGTCTGGCCCGCCATAATTCCTCACTGGAATCGGCCGAGGGAGTGGTTGCGGTACGTCCATCTGTTCCGGAAATATTTGAGATAAGGGCCCAGACAGACGCCTCGTCCCGATCAATCAAGAGGTCATGGGACAGGGATGAGAGATAGCCGCCATAGTATTCATCTTCATGGCCGGTGAGATCCTTCATCATTTTCCGGAACCTTAAAAGATCGTCACCCAGGGGCACAGGCGCATATCCCCTGATTAATTCGTCTGAAAAAGTCTCATCCTCCGTACCTGTTTCCGCTTCAGTGGGCAGATAGTGATAGACTGATTCAAAAAAAAGCAAAAGCTTTTTCACGGTGTTTTTATTTAAAACAGTATCCGGAAAGAAAAGGGTGTTATTATAGTTCATGTTTCAATTCCTGGTAAAATCGACTAAGGTTCACGGTTCCTAAAAAATGCGGGTTTTGCCACATCCTCTGCCAAATTTTGTAGGGTTGGCTGTGCCCACCGAAACAACTGTATCAAACATAACGGCAACAAATTGGTATGCAGGTGGAGGCATTATTTATAAATGAAAAATCGAGAACGAATCACTCTGGTTTTACTGGTAGCAGCTTTGGCATTATTTTGCCCTGTGAGATATCATCCCGGCCAGTTAGCCCTTACGGTTGTCGAAACCCTGAATGAAGTGCTGCCCTTGGCTTCGTTTGTGACCGGCGCCACGATCTGCATTGTTTATTTTGTACAGAAGGTGATAGGGGAACGGCTGCCCTGGAACAGAATTTTACGAATATTTTTAGTGACAGGCATATCTATTGAACTCTTTTATGCGCTGTATCATTTTTTTAGCCGGGTTCAGGACAGCCAACCCTAACCCGGATAAACCGGAAAAGCACAAAAATCAATATCGAGGTCACCAGGAATATCGAATTGCGAAGGAAAGTACTTTCTCAATTTAGATATTTTCCGCACTTCATCATTCATTATTCCTGGTGACCTCGATATTAAATAAAAATCAGCTTTCATCTCTTATTTTTAAAAATTTTGCCACTCATTTCAGTACCCCTTCGAGGGGTATAAAAAAACACGAAAATAAAACTTAAAATACTACTCCGTTTCTTTTATAACATTGTATTTGACTCTGAGTTCAGATATCAGTGTATCCAAAACCGCACGGTTCCTCTGTCTTACGAGTTCGGCCTCAAGTTCTTTTCTGACCTCCTGAAACGGCATCATTAACGGTTCCATCCTGGCTGTCGTCTTAAGTATATGCCAGCCGAACCTGGTGCGAAAAGGCTCGCTGAGACTGTTAGTCTGCGTTTTAAAGGCTGCTTCCTCAAATTCCTTGAGCATGGCCCCTCGTTCGAAAAAGCCCAAATCACCTCCATCGTCCTTTGTATTGGGGTCATCTGAAAAGGTCTTTGCCTGGTCTGCAAATGATTCACCATTAAGAAGCCTTTCTCGAATCTCGAAAATAGTCTTTTGTGCCTGTTCTTCTTCATCGGCAGTCGGTTCAGCCGGGAAAGCAATCATGATATGTGATGCCCTGATCTGTTCGTTGCGCATGAATTCATCCGGGTGGGAATCATAATATTTTTTAAGTTCTTGTTCCGGGATCGAGGTGGTTTGTTTGAGGCGCATGGTGACAAATTCTCTGGCCAGCACCTGTTTTTTGTATTCGTTTATTTTGCTTTTTATCTCGGGGAGTTCCGCAATGCCTGTTGCTTCGGCCTCTTTTGCAAGCAGAGTGATCTCCACCCAGCGGTCGATCAACCCCTGTTTTTTTTCAGTATTGCCTTGAAACAAGGCTTTTAACTCAGGTGGCATTGTTTTCACCTTGAGCTCGAACATCCTGGCGGTCAGTCGCTCGTCTCCTACTTGCGCCAAGACATTTTCACCGGTTTCATCTCCTGCCTGAGCAACCTGAAATCGACAGAGAAGAACAATAAAACCCGCAACAATTATTTTTTTTATCATCACAAAATCACTCCTTGTTTAAGGTTCAGGGTTCAAGGGTTCAGGGTTCAGGGGTTCAGGGGTTACCACTTGCCCCATGGTTGTATTAAAAAGTAAAGCAGTTAACCCTGAGCCGGCACACTATTTTTTTCTCGTTGTTTTTCATCTTTCATCTTTCATCTTTCATCATTCATAATTCATAATTCCATCGGGTTACCTGATAATAGAATTTTGTTTATAAAAGCCGGCAGGAACAGTCATGTTCGGCATTACTAATGATCTCATGCCGAGCATAGCGCCGGGACTGGTTACTGAATTGCATCCGGTCTGCACATGATCCCCGAGAAGCGCCCCGAGTTTTCCGAGTCCTGAATCGACTATCCCCTCCCCTGTTTTGACTTTAATATTGCCGGGAATGAAACGAAGATTTGCAAGCTTTGTCCCTGCTCCGAGATTGACGTTATTTCCCAGGATACTGTCGCCCAGGTAGGCAAAATGACCGGCCTTGGCATCATTAAGAAGAATGGAATGCTTGATTTCCGTAACATGGCCCAGCACGCATCTTTTGCCTGCCAGACAATAACCTCTCAAATAGGCGCCCTGACGCACTTCTGTCCGGTCTCCTATGATTGCCGGGGATTTAATAAATGCTCCTGGTTCAACCAGAACCCCGGCGCCAAGGCTGATCCGGCTTCCGCCCAGAACCGCCCCTGCCATGACCACTGTGGCATTTTCCAGTAATCGGTCGTTGTCGTATACTTTAAGCTGTCCCTTTGTTGCATCCCCGAATTCAATCTTGAATCGCCCGCCCCTTTCAAAAGAGCCGTTTAAAAAGACAAGTGTTTCAGGCAAAGGTTCCCCGTATTTAATCAGGTCGGTTTTGATTTCCAGGTATGACCAGGAATCCATGTATGTCTTCAGGTTCTTTAAGGGAACCCATACATGCTCATCGTCGGAAAAGAGATCTCCATGCGCAAACGAGGAAACATCATAAAAGGATTTAACTGTCAGCATAATATTTACCTGATACCTGAGTTGTTGGAAAATTTGACAACGTTTTTTTGTAACCGATCACGGTTCGCAAAAGCCCTGCCGGATCGCAAATCCTTTGCTCTGTAAAACGTTCACAGGCGCTGTAGCTGTGCGCCCGCAGGAAAGCAAGCCTGCGAGACTCGGGATGCATTGCCTGTGAACGTTTACATTTTTTTGTGGATAAGACTCTTGATAGTGTGGTAAATTTTTCTTAACTGTTTAAACGTTATATGCATTTGTTCGAAATGACAGGGGTCTGTATGATTACAATCTTTCAATATGGAGCAATTTGTTGTTTTGTTCAAGGAAATTTGATGCTTTTGCAAAAAGAGTGATTTATTTTCTTCGACAAACGGTACCCGCCTTCCATCGGCTTGACTAGGCAAGCCACAATGTTTAACGTACACGTTCACGGTTGAACAGGAAAAATTCCGATCAAACAAAACCTTGAACCTTGAACCCTAAACCTATATATGGAGACATTCTGTGGATATAGACGATACCATGAGCAGTGAAATGGGTGGCGTGTCACTGCCGGAAGAGACCGAAATTCCGGATCAGTTGCCGCTGATGGCGGTACGGGACGTTGTCATATTCAATTATATGATTATCCCTTTGTTTGTGGGCAGATCCGCCTCCGTGGGGGCGGTGAACGATGCCCTGACAAAAGATAAGCTTCTGTTTCTCGTTGCCCAGAAAGACGCGGCTGTAGATGAGCCGCAACCGGATGATATATATAAGGTCGGCATGGTGTGCATGATTATGCGCACACTTAAACTGCCTGACGGTCGCCTGAAAGTCCTGGTGCAGGCTATGAGCAAGGCCAGGGTCGAAGAATTCATTCAGACATCGCCCCATTATATTGCAAAAATTAAGATCATCGAGGACGAAGATGTTGAAAACATTACAGTGGAGATGGAAGCCCTGATGCGCAATGTCCGGGATCAGACGGAGAAAATCATGTCCCTTAAGGGAATCCTTTCATCCGAATTAATGGTGATCCTCAACAACATAGATGATCCGGGGCGTCTTGGAGATCTGGTTGTGACCAATCTGCACCTTAAAACATCTGAATCACAGACCGTGCTCGAAATCACGGATCCTGTGAAACGTCTGAAAATGGTCTCCGAACTTCTGCAAAAAGAGCTGGAAGTCTCTACGGTGCAGGCCAAGATTCAGTCTGATGCAAAGGAGGAGATGGGGCGGACCCAAAGGGAATATTATCTGCGTGAACAACTCCATGCCCTGAAAAAAGAATTGGGCGACATTGACGACAGGTCTCAGGAGATTGAGGACCTGCGCCAGAAATTTGTCAAGGCCAGGATGCCGACATTGGTTAAAAAGGAGGGATTGAAGCAGGTTAAAAGGCTTGAAATGATGCATCCGGATGCATCAGAGGCCAACACTATCAGGACATATGTGGATTGGCTCCTTGATGTGCCGTGGCGGAAAGGCACAAAAGACAGACTGGATCTGAAAACAGCCAAAAATGTGCTTGATGAGGATCATTACGGCCTTGATAAAGTCAAGGAACGGATACTTGAATACCTTGCGGTTCGCAAATTAAACAAATCATCTAAAGGGCCGATCCTCTGCTTTGTCGGGCCTCCAGGTGTAGGGAAAACATCGCTCGGCAAATCAATCGCCCGGGCAATGGGAAGGAAATTTCATCGAATCTCCCTTGGCGGAATGCGGGATGAGGCGGAAATAAGGGGACACAGGCGGACTTACATAGGGGCCATGCCGGGAAGAATTATCCAGGGGTTGAAGATGTCCCAATCCAATAATCCCGTGTTCATGATGGATGAGATCGACAAGGTCGGTGCTGATTACAGGGGGGACCCGTCATCCGCGCTTCTGGAGGTTCTGGATCCTGAGCAGAATTTCAGTTTTTCAGATCATTATCTGAATCTGCCGTATGACCTGTCAAAGGTCATGTTCATCACAACCGCGAACATGAATGATACGATTCCCAGGCCCCTCATGGACCGGATGGAAGTAATCAGGCTTGCTGGTTATAGCCTTGAAGAAAAGATGATCATTGCCAAACGTTATCTTCTGCCCAGGCAATTAAAAGAAAATGGGATTAATAAAAAGCACATAAAGCTTGATGACAAGACACTCGAAAAAATGATCTCGAATTACACCAGGGAGGCGGGTCTTCGGAATCTTGAGCGTGAAATCGGCAAGGTATGCCGTAAAACGGCAAGGCGCATTGCCGAGGGCGGCAAGGGACCGTATACGATTTCCGGCATGACCCTGTCACGCTATCTGGGGCCGCCCAAATATCTGCCTGAATCTGAAGCAGAGACCATTGACCAGCCGGGAATGGCTACAGGGCTTGCATGGACAGAGGTGGGCGGCGAAATTCTTTACGTTGAGGTCTCGATTCTGAAAGGCAGCGGCAAACTGATAATGACAGGCCATCTCGGTGATGTCATGAAGGAATCGGCCCAGGCTGCACTCACTTTCTGCCGTTCCAGAGAGGAAAATCTCAAGCTGAGTGAAAAATATTTTGAGGAAGTAGATATCCATGTCCATGTGCCGGCCGGCGCTATTCCGAAAGATGGGCCATCCGCCGGGGTCACAATGGCAACAGCCCTTTATTCCGCGTTGTCGCAGAAAAAAGTCAAAAAGAATATTGCCATGACAGGAGAGATCACTTTACGTGGAAGGGTCCTGCCCATAGGCGGCCTCAAGGAAAAGGCCCTGGCCGCCCTGCGTACCGGCATCAGGACCGTGATCATTCCCGAGCAGAACAAAAATGATCTGGTTGAGATCCCAAAACCGCTTCGGCAAAAGATGCATTTCGTCCCTGTAAAAAACATGGATCAGATCTTTTCCCTGATTTTTTGATGAATAAAACATGGAAGGGCACAATACTGAGACTCCCACCGCACTCCCTGATGCCGGCGCCGACAAAAAGAAACAATCCGGGGTAATCTTTGCTGCATCAGCGATTATTATTGCGGCAGCGCTTGCCGGATGTTTTCTGACGTTGATGTGGATCTATTCCTATTCCAACACCTCCGGCCCCTTGCACACGACCGGCAGGATCGAAGTACTTATTCCGTCTGAAACCGGTTTCACTCAAATACGGACGATTCTAGCGGAAAAGGGAGTTATTCGAGATGACATTCGTTTCAAACTCCTTGCCCGTGTCATTGGAGCCGCCCATCGCCTTAAAGCAGGAGAATATTCATTTGAGCCCGGCATTACTCCTTACGAGGCGCTTCGCAAACTGGAAGATGGGAAGGTTATCCAAAGGCTTGTAATGATCCCGGAGGGAGTCACTCTCTCTCAAATTGCAGATATCCTGGACGATAAAGCCGGGGTGACTCGTAATCGTTTTCTGGAATTGGTTCACGACATCTGTTTAATTAAGGAACTTGGCGTCAAGGCGGACAGCCTTGAAGGATATCTCTTCCCTGATACGTATCACCTGGAACCAGGGCAGACCGAGCAGTCCATTATAAAGATGATGGTTGCCCGCTTAAATAAAATGTGGCCGCATGACAGCGCTGAATCCGGAAAACCGCCGGCCCTGTCCCGCCATGAAATCCTGACTCTTGCTTCAATTGTTGAAAAGGAAACAGCCAGGCCGGAGGAAAGGCCGATGATCGCATCGGTCTTTCTGAACCGCCTGAAAAAAAGAATGCGGCTGCAGACCGATCCCACCGTGATCTACGGTCTTGCTGAATTTGACGGGAATTTGACCCGGAGGGATCTTAAAAAGCCCACCCCATACAATACCTACCTGATAAAAGGTCTGCCGCCGGGACCCATTGGAAATCCGGGGTTGGCCTCCATTAAGGCTGTCATGCAATCGCTTGAGGAATCGTCCTCTCCTGAAAACATGAAGAAGAGGTATCTCTATTTTGTTTCCATGAACAACGGCTCAGGTTCTCATTATTTTTCCAAAACCTTGAAAGAGCATAACAGGGCAGTGGCAAGGTTTCAGAAGAGGAAAAGTGTGAATGATGAATAACAACAACGAATATCGAATATCGAACAAGGAATAATGAATGATGAAGGGCGGAAGATATCAAAATTGAGAAAGTACCTTCCTTCGCCATTCGATATTCCTTGTTCGATATTCGATATTAAAAAAAAATCAGCGTTCATCTCTTGTTTTCAAAAATTTTGCCACTCATTTCAGTACCCCCTTGAGGGGTATAAAAAACACGAAAATAAAACTTAAGGCACTGAAAATGGCCGTATATCCTTCTCATCTTACACCTCATTCAGCTTATGATAAAAAACGGGTTCTTGTGACCGGCGGGGCAGGATTCCTGGGCAGTCATTTATGTGAGCGGCTGCTGGAAGAGGACTTTGATGTCCTGTGTGTGGACAGTTTTTTTACCGGAACAAAAGCCAATGTGGAACACCTTATTCCCAACCATTATTTCGAGATCATTCGCCACGATGTATGTCAGCCTCTTTTTGTTGATATTGACGAGATTTATAACCTGGCATGTCCGGCATCCCCGATCCATTACCAGTACAATCCCGTTCATACGACCAAAACTTCGGTAATGGGGGCTTTGAACATGCTGGGCCTTGCCAAGAGATGTAATGCCAGGATCATGCAGGCTTCCAC
The DNA here is from genome assembly GCA_034659175.1 of Thermodesulfobacteriota bacterium. Taxonomy (GTDB): domain Bacteria; phylum Desulfobacterota; class Desulfobulbia; order Desulfobulbales; family DAOVYS01; genus DAOVYS01. Next base: position 16,249 of record JAYEGR010000118.1, read on the forward strand.
ATCCGAAGTGTACGGCGACCCGGAAAAGCATCCACAGAGCGAGGGATACTGGGGCAACGTGAATCCCATCGGAGTCAGGTCCTGCTATGATGAGGGGAAAAGATGCGCAGAGACCCTGTTTTTCGATTACCGGCGGCAGCATGGCATGTTAATCAAAATAGCCAGGATTTTTAATACATACGGCCCCAGGATGCATCCGAATGACGGAAGGGTCGTCAGCAATTTCATAGTCCAGGCCCTGCGCGGACAGGACATCACTGTTTATGGTGACGGGAAACAGACCCGTTCATTCTGCTATGTGGACGATATGATTGACGGGTTTATCGGATTGATGAATACGACGGATGATTTTTACGGGCCGGTCAACCTGGGCAATCCCGATGAGTTCACAATCCTGGAACTTGCGGAAAAAGTCATTAAAATGACATGCAGTAAGTCCGGGATAATCTTTTCCCCGCTGCCGGCCGACGACCCTGCGCAGAGACAGCCGGACATCAGCCTGGCCATGACAACCCTGGCATGGAAGCCTGTGATTTCATTGGATGAAGGACTGGTAAAAACGATTGCCTATTTTGACAACCTGCTTGCAACCGGAAATAAAGGGAAAAAGTGATATCTCAAGACCTTACCCCGTCCGTGACCCTGGTCACGTGAAGAGCGACGTTGGTTCCGGATACTACATAAAATCAGGCTGCAAAAATTTGACATCCAGCACTAAAGTAACTATAGAACAAGCCAAATTAAATGATAAAAAACTTGAATTTAAGATTGTTGATGACGGTTTTTTAATTCAGCCATTAAAAAAAGCCTCGGTAAGAATGGAAAAAACAGTTTGAAAAAGTTCAATCAGTTAATAACTCAAATGAAATAGATAAAAAATGGCTGGATGCTCCATTAGTTGAAGATGAGGTGCCTGTGACCCCTTACAACAACCCAATCTCTTTAAGCATGCTCTTTGCTGCTGCAAATAATGCATCTTTTCCTGCTTCGGTCCTGGCCTCAACGTAGAATCTCACCTTGGGTTCCGTGCCGGATGGTCTGATCATGAGCCAACTGCCGTCCTCAAGGATCATCTTGCGGCCGTCAATGTCAATGACCCCGGCAATTGGTTTGTCCTTGTTTCCCACCGTTATTGTTGCGCCGGGCTTGTACTTTTCTAAAGATGCCAGGATCTTCTTTAATTCATCTCCCTTGGCGCTTACCGTGATTCCGTCCCGGTCCGGAAAGTAGCTTCCGCAGATTTTTTCTATATCCGTCCGGTAATCGCCCAGGTTTATTCCAAGAGTCAAGACCATGTCCAGGGCCGCGAGAAGGCCGATGTACGCATCCTTTTCCGGGGTGTGTCCGATCAACGTAATGCCGTCCGATTCCTCGAAACAGACCAGGGCTCTGTCAATTATGGGCTTGAATTCCTTAAATCCTACCTTTGATTCAAAGACTTCCTCTTCAAAGGCTGCTGCAATTCCGTTTGCAAAATTACTGGTTGCAACCGTTTTTGCAACCATGCCTTTTTTCTTTTTCGTCTCATGGAGAAAGTGATAGGCCATGCCACCGAAATGGTTCATGCTGATGTCATTGAAGCCGTCCGTGAAACGTATTCTGTCGCCGTCGGGATCAATGATTGCCCCGATTTTGAATTTTTCAGGCCTGGCCTTTAAGATCTCCGTCACCCTTTTCATATTGGCCGGGGAAGGTTCAGGCGCTATCCCGCCGAATGTGGGGTCTTCATTAGCGCGGATCAGGAGGAGTTTTTTGTCCGCGCCTTTTTGAAACAGCGACTGAATGTGGATTCTGCTTGCTCCGTGGACACAGTCTACGGCAACGATTACATCATCGGCTTTTGCAAGATCGGCCATTATCCGGTCATAGTCCAGGCCGTGGGCTTTGCGTCCTTTGCGGACAAGGCTTTTCCATGCGCTGAGGGCGTCGCATGATTTTACAAGGCGTGGATCCGGAGTCAGGTCAAGGGGTTTGTCATCTGCCATAAATCTTTGTGCGTTTGTGGTGATTCGATTTGTGAGAACCGGGGCTGCCGGGCCTGCGTCGGCCGCGTTATATTTGAAACCGCCATACTGCAGAGGGTTATGGCTTGGGGTCAGATTGACTGAAAAAGCAGCGTTTAATTCAAGCACGGCAGCGGAAAGCGTGCCGGTTGTAGCCTCGCCCGCATAGTGTACTTTAAATCCGTTGGATGTCAGGACGTCGGTCACACATCCTGCCAACACTTTACCACCGAATCGGTTGTCATGGCCGACTACAGCGCCTCTTTCTCCGGCATCCGCCGGATTCTTCACTCCAAGCGCATCTTTCAGTGCCTGTGAGTCCGACATTTCGCGATAGAGTTGGACAATTGATTCAGTCACCAGGGAAACGGATCGGCGGAACACATCTTTGCCGATTATGCCGCGCCAGCCCGAGGTGCCGAATTTAACCGGGGTCACGGATTGTCCCTGGTTGTTTTTTAATTCATCCATGACCAGTTCATAGATCCGGTCGATTTCGGTCTGCCATGCCGAGTATTCCTTATCATTTTCTGAATACCTGTTTCTTTTTGCCACAAGTTCTTTGATCAGAGCAAAATAGTCGCTTTTTGCATGGTTGTAAGGAACAATATATTTCCGGCACAAACCGGATACGTCTACAGGTTGATTCATTTATAGGCTCCTTGTTGAATGGGACTGATCAGTTCATCATACCCATGAATTACCAAATTTTTCAACCGATATGTTGAAAAAAGATAACCATAGGGCAAAGAGTTATTTTTTTTAAAAAATGTTTATAAATAATTCGGGTTTAATTATGTTGACTTCTATAAACTTGGATTGCTATAAACTTATGATAATAATTTTTTTGTTTTTTTATGAACATACAAATACAAAATATTATGGGAGAAAGAAATGGGAAACAAACATGATGATGCCTTTATCCTTTGGTTTGATGAAATATCGATTGGTGATGTTCCGAGTGTAGGCGGGAAAAACGCCTCGCTGGGTGAGATGTACCGAAACCTGGCTTCAGAAGGAGTGGCTGTGCCGAATGGTTTTGCCATCACAGCCCATGCATACAGGCATTTGCTTAAAACCGCGGGTGTGGCGGGTGATATCGAGGCAGCCCTGGCCGGGCTTGATACGCATGACATGAAAAATCTCCAGGAGCGAGGAGAGAAGGCAAGAAACATTATCCGTACCGCTGAGTTTCCCGATGACCTGCGTCAGGCTATTCTTGAGGCCTACGCCAAGATGGAAGAGCAATACGGGCCAGAAGTGGATGTGGCGGTACGTTCTTCGGCCACGGCCGAGGACCTGCCCGACGCCTCCTTTGCAGGACAGCAGGAGACATATCTGAATATTCGAGGGACTGACGCCCTGATCGATAACTGCCGCAAGTGTTTTGCAAGCCTTTTCACCAACCGGGCTATTTCCTACAGGCATGACAAGGAATTTGGCCAGTTTGACGTTTATCTCTCAATTGCGGTGCAGAAAATGATCCGCAGTGACGCTGCCTCGTCCGGTGTAATATTTTCAATTGACACTGAGAGCGGTTTTCAGGATGCGGTTTTTTTGACCGGCTCATGGGGACTGGGAGAAAATGTTGTCCAGGGCGCTGTCAATCCTGATGAGTTTTATGTGTTTAAGCCGACATTGAAACAGGGTAAAAGGCCTATTGTCGGGAAGCGTGTGGGCAGCAAGGAAATAAAAATGATTTACCATCCTGATCCGTCTGCGGACGAACCGGTTCTTAACATCGACACAACACCGGAAGAACAGGGACAGTATGTACTTAGCGATGATGAGATACTTAAGCTTGCAGAATGGGCCTGCATCATTGAAGACCATTACCAAAAGGCCATGGACATTGAATGGGCAAAGGACGGCGACGGCAAGGAGGTTGGAACCGGTGATCTGTACATTGTCCAGGCAAGGCCTGAAACGGTTCATTCCCAGACCAGCAAAAAGTTCATGGAAACTTACAAACTGCAAGAGACCGGCAATCTTATTGTGACCGGGCAGGCGGTCGGAACCAAGATCGGGCAGGGTATTGCCAATGTTATTGAAAACGTGGAAGACATCCATGATTTTAAAAAGGGCGAGGTGCTGGTAACAGACATGACCGATCCTGACTGGGAGCCGATCATGAAAATTGCAGGCGCTATTGTCACAAACCGCGGCGGAAGGACCTGCCATGCGGCGATCATATCACGGGAACTCGGAATCCCCTGTATTGTCGGAACCAGGGATGGTTCCATAAAGATTAAGAATGGTTCTGAAATTACTACTTCCTGCGCAGAGGGCGAGACAGGCAACATCTACGAGGGGCTCCTTAAGTTTGAGGTTGACAAGCTGGATCTTGAAAAAATACCCAAGACCCGGACAAAGATCATGATGAACGTGGGTATCCCGGAAAAGGCATTCTCAGAAGGACAGATTCCGAATGAGGGGGTCGGTCTGGCCAGGGAGGAGTTTATCATCAATTCGCACATCGGCATCCATCCGCTGGCCCTTTATTACTTCGACGACTTGAAGGCCAAGGCCGAAGCCGGTGACACTGATTCAGCGGATGTGGTCAATGAGATTGAGGCCAGGACCACTGCCTATCCTGACAAGAAGCAGTTTTTTGTTGACAAGATAGCTGAAGGTGTGGGGCGCATCGCGGCCGGATTTTATCCTAAAGATGTGATTGTTAGGCTCTCTGATTTCAAAAGCAATGAATATGCAAACCTGGTCGGCGGCGCCTTTTACGAACCTGTGGAAAGCAATCCCATGATAGGCTGGAGAGGGGCTTCCAGGTACTATGATGACAAATACAAACCCGCGTTTGAGCTGGAATGCCAGGGGCTTTTAAAGGCCAGGAACGAGATGGGGCTTACGAATATCAAACTGATGGTCCCCTTCTGCCGTACTCCTGAAGAGGGCAGAAAGGTTATCGAAGTGATGAAGGAGTTCGGGCTGGTACAGGGTGAAAACGAGCTGGAAGTCTACGTGATGTGTGAGATCCCAAGCAATGTAATATCAGCGGACGCCTTTTCCGATGTGTTTGACGGATTCTCTATCGGTTCCAATGATCTCACCCAGCTCACACTGGGACTGGACCGTGATTCCGATCTGGTGGCACACATTTTTGACGAGAGAAACCAGGCTGTCAAGGATATGGTGAAAATGGTGATTGACACTGCCAAACGGCGGGGCAAGAAGATCGGCATTTGCGGTCAGGCGCCGAGCGATTTCCCGGAATTTGCCACATTTCTAGTTGAATGCGGCATTGATTCCATGAGCCTTATTCCGGATACGGTCATCAAGACCAGGCTGAAGATTGTTGAAAAGGAAAAGGAAATGGGGATAATCGTGTAGGGTTCAAGCAGGGTTTAAGAGCCTGTTTGAAAACTCTCTTTTAGGCAGTCAAAGCCTCCAACGTTTTCAAAGGTGCGCTTTTAAGTCCCCCTTTTGCAAAGGGGGATTTAGGGGGATTTCAACGAGTTAGATGAAATCCCCCTAGCCCCCCTTTTGCAAAGGGGGGAATGAGTCTTTAATAATTTCATATGGTTATATGGTTATATGAGCTTTGGAATCTTAAATTTGGAGGCTTTGACCTCTTTCAGAAAGGAATTTCAAAACAGGCTCTAAGGGTCCACAGTTTTTGCATCTAACCGTGAACCCGGTAACCTTCAGTAGTTATCCTTACTTTTTTTCCAGCCACTTCCTGGCTGTTGTCGCCTGCTCGCTTTTCGGGTATTCCTTAAGAAGTTTTTTGAAAACGATCTTTGATGTCTCGTAGTCATTAAGTTTTTCAAAGGCCAGTCCCTGTTTCATCAGTCCTGCCGGGGCCTTGGCGTGGTCGGGAAAGTCGGCTATCACCTTTTGGTATTCAAGAATCGCCAGTTCGTATTCATTTTGGTTAAAAAGGCAGTCACCCATCCAGTAACGGACATTTGGAAGCATTTGACCATTGGGATATTCTGCCGCGTATTTGGTGAACAGACCGTGTGCTTTTTTGTATTGTTTGGCCTTGAACGTTGAATACGCCTTGTCATACAACGCCCTTGACGGATTTTTTCGCACAGTAGTTGCAGTGGCTGTGCTCTTTTCACCCTTGACCCACTTTTTTTTCATACCGGCCGGTTCAATCTTTCGGGGACCGCCGGCCCGCGCAGCCTTGGCCTTTGCTTCTTCAGCAGCTTTTGCAGCTTGCCTGGCCCGTTCCGCGGCCTCCTTGGCCTTTGCAACCTTAATTCCTTTGACTTCAACGGACGTCTTGTCAAGCTGGTCGGCAATCAGATCGGTTTTGGCGGTTATCTGCTCAAGCTCTGTTGTCAGCTTGCTCTGAAGCGTTTTGCTTTTTTTCTGAATTTTGGTGAATCTATGGGAACTTACGTCCAGTTGACCCTTGATCTGGAGCAGATCGGTCTTTAACCTGTCGAGTGCATCGCCCGTTCTGGCCTGCTGTTTTTGGACTTCTTTTACAGAATCCTTTCTCGCGCTATTAGAGGCAATTCTTTTCAGTTCATCGACCTCCTGTTCGATCTGGCCAAGTCGGTTATCCAAGGTGCGAATCCTGAATGTAACTCTTTTTATATCGTCCTTGGTGGCGATACATTGTACGAGAAAAGGGGAGATACAAAGGATTAGAAGAAGATTGAGAATCGTTTTTTTCATTTCAGAATCCTATTTTAGAATTTTGATTAGTTTGATTGGTTAACAAATTCAACCAATTAACCAATCAACCAATCAACCAATCAACCAATCAACCAATCAACCAATTAACCAATTAACCAATTAACCAATTAACCAATCAACCAATCAAACCAAAGGATGCCCATCCCTTACTACAATTTTAACCTGGGAGACCATTGTGGATAACTCTGTTTTCCTTTCAGCCTGAAAATCGGCCTGTACCCTGTGCTGTTTTTGAATATGGCACATAGCTCCTGTTTTTCGTTTCGCAGCCGGGAAAACACTATCTGACGCCCGTCAGGGGACCAGCTCGGAGATTCATGGTTTCCCCAAAACCGGGTGAGCTGTACCGGTTTTCCTTGCTCGGGTTTTATTATGAAGATATGGAGATTCCCATTGTACCTGCCGGTGTAGGCGATCCATTCGCCTTTGGGAGACCAGCTCGGGGTGGAGTTGTCGTTGCCGTAGAAAGTAATGCGGCGGACTGACCTGGTTTTAAGATTCATTACATATATCTGGGGAGTGCCGCTTCTGTCCGAAACAAAAGCGAGCTGCCTGCCGTCAGGCGACCATGATGCGGATACGTTAATTCCTGCATTTGCGGTAAGTCGTTTAAGGATATCGCCCTTTGTGTTCATAAGGTAGATATCCGGTGTGTCATCAATGCTCATCAAGGTAACGGCCATGGTCTTTCCGTCAGGAGACCATGCAGGCGCAAGGTTTAATCCCGGTCGAAAGGAAATAGCTTTGGTGGTCCTGAACTGGGTCAAATCAGTCACATAGAGATCCGGATTGTCCCTGTGATACGATGTATATGCCAATTTAGCGCCATCCGGGGAAAACCTGGGCGAGACCGTAAGATTGCCATGATAAGTGACCTGTCTTGTTTCGTCACCCAGAATGTCTGAAATAAAGACCTCTCTGCTCCCTGCCTTGTCGGAAACATAGGCGATTTTTGTAAGGCTGATTCCTCGTTCGCCGGTCAGCTTGAGGATAGCTTCATCGCAGAATTTGTAAAGCATCTGCCTGTATTTGTCCTGCGTGCCTCTGTATCTTTTGCCTGTTATCATTCTGCCTTCGTGAATATCCAACAGTCGCAGTTCCAGTATGATCCCGGACGGGCTTGAGTTGTATTGGCCCAATATTGTGAATTCCGCGCCCAGGGCCTGCCAGTTAAAATTCTGCTTCCCACCGTATTTCAAGGGCGGGATAACGGAAATAAAACCGTGAAATGTCAGAGCCCGGCTCATGATATCAGCCATTTCCTTGCCTGCTTCACTGGATGTGCCGGGACGGGATTTGTCTTCAAAATAGGGCACGGCCATGGGAATTTTCCTGAAGTCCGCGGATGTAATGTCCAGATAGACCCTAGCATCCGCCGAAGAGAGGAAAAGCAAGAGCATGGCAAAGGAAACAAAAAAAGTGATGAGTCTGTTTTTCTTTTTCATAGCAGTTCTTAATGCATTATTTTTCATCGGGTTTCGCCCTTCACACTTGGCTATGTACAACGTTCACAGGTGCTGTAGCTGTACGCGCCCAAAGGAAGTGCCCTTGGGGTATGATCAGGGCAAGCAGCTATAGCTGCCTATGCTGGTTGCCCTGATCGCGTGCAGGTAAGCGAGCTTGCGAGACTCCGGATGCAGTGCCTGTGAACGTTTACATTTTCATAGCAGTTCGCCTGGTCGGAACCTCAGTCCGATTTCAAGACGCTCTTTCTCGAGTCCCAGTGGAAAAGGTGGAAGAGGAGACGCCTCTTGGATCGCTTTGTCAACAAATTGATTAAAAAAATGATTGTCTGATTTTTTTTCATAGACTTTGCTTGTTATAATTCCATCCTTGCGGACTTCCAAAATTACGACAGCCTCTAAGGAATCTTTCCAATTCTGGAGATCAGGCAGGTTCCAGTAGCCGTGTACACGTTCGTACACAGCCGCATAATAACGTTTCAGAATTTCATCAATAACAGCGGTATTTTTCCCGGTCTTGCCACCGGCAAATCCTGTAGCCTTGCGCTTTCCGCCACTCTTGCCGTTTTCGGAGCGCAGAACATTGCGGAGTTGTGAAACTGCGTCATTTATTGCCCTGTCTGCCACCTGACGGGCCTTTTTTTCTTCGATTCCGGCCTGGATCCGTTGAAGCGCCTTTGACAGGAGGACATCCTTTACCACCTTTTGTTTCTTTGTTTTTTTTATTTTAGCAGGCTTTAAGGATACGACCCGAGGTTTTTCCACAGGAACCACAGGTTTTGATGTTATTTCAGGTGTAAGGGGAATAGAGACTTTTTCCTTTGGTTTCAACGGTTCAATTATGGGTGGGGCAGGCGGAGTCTCTTTTTTTTCGACCGGGGCCTTTGGCTGTCTGGTTACAGGCACCGGCTTTATTTCAGTTGCAGAGAACAGGTTGACCGTATAGACCTCCGGAATACGCGGTTCTCTGTTCAGAATCATGGGAGCGATAAGGGCTGCCACAAAGACCAGCACGTGAATTCCAACAGCAAGATAGATCGGAATTTTCCACTCAAAGTCCGGCACCTCGGCAAAAGGCGTTATACCGACCATTTCATTCAACCCAACCCGCCCTCCTAACCCAGATAAACTGGAAATTTTTAAAGGTCCTGGATAAGTACCTTAACAGCTGCGTGTAACTATTTAAAAATATTTCACCTTTTTGATTTCTTGCCATAAAAAACAAGAAAATTGCCACTAAGGTACTAAGGTACTAATGTAACCTTTTGTCCGGCGGCTGGGTAACCATGCCGAGTTTGTCAAATCCAGCATCCTTGATATCGGCCATTACCGAAACAACAAGACCGTAAGGCACGATTTTGTCTGCCTTCAGGTAGATGGGCCTTTCTCGGTCGGCCCTGGACATTTTTTGGAGCTGTTGTTTCAGCAATGCCTGATTACCTTTGATCTTGTTTAGAAAAATTTCTCCTTTTTTGTCGATCGTTATAATAATCGGGTCATCTTCCTGCCGGAGCTGCTTTGTAGTGGTCTCGGGAAGATCGACATCAACACCCTGGGTCATCATCGGAGCCGTTACCATGAAAATGATGAGCAGCACAAGCATGACGTCAACAAAAGGCGTGACATTTATTTCAGAAACAACCGAACGTCTCCTTGATTTTTTCAACGGCTCCAACCCCATTATGTTTTCGCAATCAGATCTCTTTCCACAAGGTTTAGAAAGTCAGAGGAAAAGCTAAGCATGTTGCTTTCTATATCCTCTAAGAGATTTGTGTAGTAATTGTAAAAAATTACGGCCGGAATCGCGACGGCCAGGCCAGCGGCCGTTGCAACCAGGGCCTCGGATATTCCCGGCGCCACTATCGCAAGCGAAGCGGAACCGCGAACGCCTATTTCGTGAAAAGAGGTCATAATGCCCCAGACTGTTCCAAAAAGACCGACAAAAGGAGAGGCGCTACCGGTAGTTGCCAGAAAGGAGAGGTGCTTTCCCAGCCGGTACATTTCAATATTTCCACCCTTGTCAAGCGCCCTTTTAAGGTTATTCATTCCTGCCAGACGCATCTCAAGCGTTTCTTCCACACCCTCTTCAGGATTAGTACGGCCCTTGCTGAGTCTTTTCAGTTCCGTGTACCCCATCGAAAATATGACTGATTCCGGGCAGGAGACAGTGTCCTGTGTCATTTTATGGGCATCGGATAGATTTTTACTCTGCCAGAACATATCCAGAAATTTATCAGTTGCTTTACGGGCCGATTTGAACAGAAGATGCTTCCTGAAAATGATATACCAAGAACCAAGGGAGAAACAGAGCAGGAGCAGCATGACGAATTTGACCATGAGTCCGGCATGAAAAAACATTCCGATAACACTTAGTTGTTGCACTGATTAATACCTCCGATATCGTAATCGTTTACAGGCACCCCATCTGCACGCGATCAGTCTGGTTCACATAGGTTTACTATAGTTCGCCAGCCTGCTAGCGCACATATGGGATACCTGTAAACGATTACATACTGAGGAGTCTGCTAAATAGGGGACCCCCTTTAAACGGTTACCCGATATCACATGATCGTAACCGATCACGGAGTAACAAAAGACCTTCCGGGGATCGCAAACCCCTTGCCCTGTGAACGCTTATACTTGATTGATCCGGTCAGGCCGGAGAATCTGGACTGGAAATGACTGGCTGCCGGATAGAATATGAATGATTATAGTTTATTAGTTTTAAATACTTTTGGTTAATTTGTCAATGTGACTAGCCGGTAATCGTTCACCAAGGATAAAAAAAAGGTTGAAAACACTCTGCAACGGCGGGTGAAACGTAACAACGCGAAGACTCGCCCAGATAAAAAGGTGGCCGATCAAAAAAAATAAAAATTTTTTTTCGTAAAAAATCATATATGTTATACATATGTCATGATTCATAATTCATCATTATAAACAAGGTTATTTATGAAAGAGATAAAAGTTGGATTGATTGGCTTCGGTATTGTAGGAAGCGGGCTTGCGGAGGTTCTTTATAAACAGGCTGATCGTCTTTCAAAAAAGACAGGCATGTCGATAAAACTGGTATGTGTTGCGGATATCCTTGTCAATACCCTGCCCGATCATCTGTCGGATGTGCTCCTTACAAAGGATGCGAATGAAATCCTTTCCGACCCGGATATCGACGTGGTCGTGGAACTCATCGGCGGAATTGAACCGGCCAGGAGTTTTATTTTAAAGGCCATTGAAAACGGAAAACACGTGGTTACGGCAAACAAGGCCCTGCTTTCCACGCATGGAAGGGAAATTTTTGAGGCAGCGGCCGCAAAAGGTGTGGAAGTCGGATTCGAGGCCAGCGTATGCGGCGGGATACCTGTTATTAAGGCCCTTAAAGAAGGGCTTGCCGCCAACAGAATCCTTTCGTTCATGGGTATCTTAAACGGTACGGCGAATTACATCCTGAGCCGAATGACGGATCAAGGCCTTGCCTTTGACACGGTTCTAAAAGAGGCGCAAGACAAGGGATTTGCCGAGGCCGACCCGACATATGACGTGGAAGGCATAGACACGGCCCATAAGCTCGTAATTCTCATTTCCATGGCATACGGAATGCACATCACGTTGGACGACATCAGTATTGAGGGAATAACCTCCATTGATCCTGTTGACATCGCTTTTGCCGGGGAATTCGGGTACCGGATCAAACTCCTTGCCATCAGCCGAAATCACGGCGCTCATGTGGAGGCAAGGGTCCACCCGACAATGGTGCCGGAAAATCACATGCTGGCAAGTATCAACGGCGCGTACAACGGAATCTATTTTACAGGCGACATGGTCGGGAATGTCCTGTTTTACGGACTGGGCGCCGGCATGGTGCCGACGGGGAGCGCAGTGGCTGCAGATATTGTCGATATTGCAAGGAACATACATTTCGGTTCCGTGAACCGGGTTCCGGCGCTTTCTTACATGCCGGAGCACATCGGGTACAGGGACATCACGCCGCTTGAAAATATCCACTGCCCGTATTATTTTCGTATTTCCGCGGTTGACGAACCAGGCGTTCTGTCAAAGATATCCGGAATACTGGGCGAGCATGATATCAGCATCGAGTCCGTGATTCAGAAAGGCCGCAGGGAAAAGGGAACCGTACCCATTATAATTCGGACCCACAAGGCTCGTGAGGCATCTGTCAGGGAGGCGCTTACTGAAATTGACGCTCTGGATATATGCACGGACAGTACTGTAAAGATCAGGATATTCTCAGAGCAGGAGGATGAATAAAAAATGAAATACCTTATCCTGATCGGGGACGGGATGGGTGATTATCCCATGGCTGAACTGGATGGGAAGACGCCGATCGAGGCTTCCCGCACCCCGACAATGGATTTCCTCGCCAGGCATGGTGAATTGGCCGTGCTCAGGACGGTGCCGGAAGGCTATCCGCCGGGCAGCGATGTTGCAAACCTCTCTCTCATGGGATATTTGCCGCAGGAATGTTATACGGGCAGGGCTCCACTTGAGGCGGCCAGCATGGGAGTGGAACTTTCAGATGACGGCCCGGATGTGGCGTTTCGCTGCAATCTGGTCACGTTGGATATGAAATCAGATAATGACGTGACAATGGTGGATTACAGCGGAGGCCATATTTCCACAAAAGAGGCCGGAGAGCTGATCAGATCTCTTGAACAGGCCCTTGGGAATGAACGGATAAGGTTTTATCCGGGAATAAGTTACCGTCATCTGATGGTACACAAGGGTAAAATCGAAGGGCTTGAAACGGTTCCGCCCCATGATCATACAGGCGGGCAGGTGTCCGAATATTGGAATCGCTACCTGGCCTTTCCCCATATCAAGGCCATTGTAGAAGAAGCCTGCCGGATTCTCTCATCCCATGAAATCAATGGCGCACGCATCAAAAAAGGGCTTAATCCTGCAAACGCTATCTGGCTCTGGGGAGAGGGAACGGCTCCGACAATGTCCACCCTTTCGGAACAGTACGGGGTCAGTGGAGCGCTGATCTCAGCGGTCGATCTTTTAAAAGGAATAGGCATTTACGCCGGCATGAAGATCATTAACGTAGACGGCGCTACCGGCTATCTTGACACAAACTATGCAGGCAAGGCAAATGCGGCCCTTGAGGCATTAAAGGAAAAGGATTTAGTACTGGTGCACGTCGAGGCCCCGGACGAGGCCGGACACCAGGGACTTTTAAAAGAAAAAATTCAGGCGATCGAGGATTTTGACCTGAAGATCGTCAAACCGATCTTAAATGGTCTAAAGGATGCCGGGATTGATTTTAAGATGGTCGTTGCCATGGATCATTTCACGCCGATCAGTTTAAAGACCCATGTATCAGACCCTGTGCCCTTGATCATGTTCGATTCAGGCCGGACTGATAAAAAGGATGGACCGCTCTACCATGAGAAAAATGCAGTAAATGTTCCTTTTTTTGAAAACGGCAGAGAATTTTTCAAACAATTCCTTAAAGAAAAGGTAAGTTGATGGCGGACGAACGTGTAATCATGCCGGAACCTGTGAACCGTTGTTCTTTCAGGGTTCTTTATGGTGACACAGACTCCGGAGGTGTTGTCTATTACGCCAACTACCTGCGGTACTTTGAACTCGGCCGGACCGAGTACATGCGGCAGTACGTGGAATCGTACAGGGCGCTTGAAGAACGCGGCTTTATCATGCCTGTTGTGAAATGTTTTGTCCGCTTTAAAGCCTCGGCCTTTTACGATGATCTGATTATTATTTCCACTTCACTTGTGGAGGTCAAAAAAAGATCCTGCCGGTTCAATAACAAAATCCATCGAAAGGAAGACGGCAAACTCCTGGTAAAGGGATATACGATTCATGCCACAGTGGACAGATCCGGAAAGCTTGCAGCCCTTCCGGACGACCTGATGAATCGGCTGAAGGCGGTTCTGAATTATCCTGTAAACGTTTCTCTATAACCCCCATGTGCCGTAAGCCCTGAGCGCGTGCAGCCGTTTAACGTCTCGGCCTGGTTAGTCAGTTGGGATCAGCACTCAGCTACTGCTTGACATTTTAATCAAATAGAGTATATTGAAATTAAGTGACGCGGGGTGGAGCAGTCCGGTAGCTCGTCGGGCTCATAACCCGAAGGTCGGAGGTTCAAATCCTCCCCCCGCTACCAACGTAAAACCAAGGACTTAGGCATGATTGCTTAAGTCCTTTTTTGGTTTTTGCTACCCTATTGCTACCCACAGTTAACAACAATAAACATTTTCGGGGTTGGTTTTATCTTCGGCCACTTAAGGGTTCGCTCAAAAGTGAAACATGTGCAGGCCATTGACGATTATAAGGGTCTGGAAAAAAATAACTTGGGTAATTCCGATCCGAAATGTGTTGCAGATTTAGTCGGTTTGATATTCACGAAACCGCAAGCGTAGCAGGGC